>NZ_CP091786.1:933350-1244466 GCF_022024015.1 Prevotella sp. E9-3 | reverse complement strand
AGGTGATAGAGAAGTCTGTAACCTATAGCACTATTGCCGAAGATGTTGTTTTCTTCCAGGAAGCAGAAGCTGCAGCAGGAACAAACTACTCATATTCTAACGGAGGTTCTGGCTATGTAGCTGCACAAAATGCAAGAGACCGTGGTATTTCAGTAGGGAAATTACCTGCAGGTACGTATCAGTTTACTGTCAACATTACTGCAGCAAACAGGCGTTCTCTTGGTATCCGTCAGTCAACCAATGATCAAATTGTTTCTGTTGGAACAAGCAATGATGACAAGACAACAGGTGTTAAGTCTGCTTTCTTTACATTAGACAAAGAAACATCCGACTTATATATCAACGGCGCAAATAGTGGTGAAGTAAAGACTAACCAGTCTGAGGACTTTGACTATGTATTAATCAAGAAAGTGCCCGAATCTCTCTCTGGAACAATCGCCTCTTCTGGCTACTCTACCCTTTCAAGTGCCTACGGTCTGGACTTCACAAAAGCTACCGTAACTGAAGGTGAACTGGTGGCTTATGCTGTAACAGAAATTCAGCAGGATAAAGTGGTGATGACAAGTGTTGACGAGATGCCTGGCAATCAGGGCGTAGTTCTGAAAGGTATTGCTAACGCCACCTATACCATCCCCGTGAAGTTAGATGCCGCTTACACAGGTACCAACTATCTTAAGGCTGCCGTGGAGGCTACTCCCGTAGCAGCTGACGAAGCATACATCCTGAAGGAGGGCAAGTTCATTAAGGTAACAGCAGCAAGCACCGTTCCTGCCGGTAAGGCCTATCTGCTGGCAAGTGACATTCCTGCCGGTGCTCGCGAAATGACATTCGTATTCAATGATGATACCACAACGGGCATTTCTAACGTGAACGCAGAGAAGATGCTGAACAGCGACTTCTTTGACTTGCAGGGACGCCGCGTGGCTGCTCCTCAGAAGGGCCTGTACATTGTAAGTGGCAAAAAAGTTATTATTAAGTAATTTGAAAGGAGGATACTAATATGAAAAAAGAATATATCACACCAACATCAAGTATCTGCAATGGTGAGTTGGATAATTTAATGGCTACATCAACGCTGACCATCAGTCAAGAGGAAACAACAACTGATGCCGGTGAGGCCGAAAGCCGTCATTTCGACATTTGGGATGACGCAGAAGAATAAGTATCTTTGATACTGCTCTTACATCAATTAGTTTTCAAATTGAATTACACAAACATCCGAGAGAGGATGGTGCAAAAAAAAAGAATAATGTTAATTGATTAAATAAAGTGGCGACCCGTCCGCGAGGATAGGTCGCCACATTTTTATTCACACAATTCCAAAGCCATCAGGTTCATCTGCCTGCATTGCTCGGCAGTAAGCTTCCGTTTCTCATTATGGTGCTCCCAAGGCGAAAGCATCAACAACCTGCCTTTCGCACAGGCTTCAAACTGCTCCCCATGTGGTTTCGACAACGGGGTAAAACCATTCTCAACAATTACGATGGTAGGCAATCCGGCATCGAAAGCCGTACGCATCACACGCTTCTCGCCAGGAGAGACAGCAGGCGACACCAGCACCGTTCCCTCTTTAGCCATCGCCATGTATCGGCCTACCTCGGCTGCTATCTCACTGTCGGTGAGCCGCCGCGATACTCGAACGGCCTTGCCCAATTCTGTCAGCTCTATGCGGGGAGCGTCCTTGCTTCCCCGTTCAGCAAAAGGATTGCCTACAAGACGGCCAAAGAGCGGGCGGCGCCCTTCCACTTCCAGGGTGATCATATACATACGCCGTTCCTTATAGTCGTGTTGCTCATCACGACGCTTCATCGAGGCTTTCTTCTCCCCGGCAAATTTCCTCTTTGCAGAAAGTTGGTCTTCAGTCATGACTTTAAATGGTGTTAAGGATAGTTCATTACAGTAAGAGTGGTTTAACGCTTCCGAAATGACGGAAAGCTTCAGCAGACCTAAAATATTCCCGAGATGACGGAAGGCTTCAGCAGGTCGTTAAATAATTCCGAAATGACGGAAGGCTTGCAGAATGCCGTTGTCATCGACGGAGGTGGTGATGTGGTCGGCATGCTGTTTAAGGAGATCGTTGGCATTGCCCATGGCTACGCCTATGCCAGCCTCACGAATCATGGTAAGGTCGTTACCACCATCGCCAAAGGCTATGGTATGGGCCATGTCTATTCCTAAGTGACGGGCCATTTTGTGAAGGGCGCTGCCTTTGTCGGTACCACGGGCTGTAATATCGGTAAAGGCGGGATGCCAGCGACCGGAGATGCAACCCGACAAGCGAGGCATCAGCTGCTGTTCGTGCTCAATATCGAAAAAGGGAGAGAACTGAAGAATGGGTTCGGTGAGTGCCTTTTCGAGGTTCATGCAGTCGGCATTCAATCCTTCAACGGCCAACTGCTGAATAAAAATCTGATCGAAATCGGGATGGGGATTATACACGGCGAACTGGGTGGTGCTGGCCACTACACACGAATAGTCGTAGCGGCGGGCATCGTCGAGCATGATATCCACATCCTGCTGGGCAATAGCATTGGTACACACCACTTCATCGCCCACAAAACAGTGGGCGCCGTTGGTGGTGATATAGCCATCGACCAAATGTTCGATGGCACCAATATTGGTAAGAATCTGGATAGGACGGCCCGTGGCAATGAACACACGATGGCCGTTGGCTTTGGCTTGTGTAAGAGCAAAAATAGTAGAAGCGGGAATCTGATGGGTATCAAAACTCACCAGTGTGCCGTCGATATCGAAAAAAAGTGCGTACTTCAAAACTCCTAATATCTCACTTGCTCTACAAAAAAAAGCTTCTTACTTTCTGATAATCTCTACCTGACCATCAGGGCGCAGACGGATAATGCTGGATGGCTGATGGGGCTGATGCTCCTGACGACGGGTCCAGCAAACATAATCAACTGCATCGAGAATACGCTGGTCAATATCACGATAGTTCTGAGCAGCAGGCTCGCCACTGATATTGGCAGATGTAGAGACAATGGCTTTCTGGAAGCGATAGCAGAGTTCTTTAGAGAAAGACTCGTTGGTGATACGGATACCAATGCTACCATCTTCGGCAATGAGGTTGGGAGCCAGATTGACAGCCCCATCAAGAATCAGGGTGGTAGGGCGCTCAGGCTGACAGTCGATGAGTTGCCAGGCCACTTCGGGAACATTACGTACATAGCGTTGCAAACGGGCATCGCTATCTACCAGACAAATGAGTGCCTTCGAGTCGTCACGCTGTTTGATTTCATACACTCGCTTCACAGCCTCGGCATTGGTGGCATCACAGCCAATTCCCCACACGGTGTCGGTAGGATAAAGGATCACCCCACCCTTTCGCATCACTTCAATAGCATTCTGGATATCCTGTTGTTGAGTCATAATATTTGCTCGTTTAATCGATTTTGAAGTGCAAAATTACGGAAAATGGACATAAGGAACAACGTTTTTCATAAGTTTAACGCTGAACATTGACTTCTATAAAGTAAGGATAAGGCCTATTGTCCGATATACTGCATCAGGAAGTGTTCGGCTACGGGCAGGAAGCGATCGTGGCCGCGACTGTTCAGATGGGCGGTATCGGTGCCTTTGCCTCCCTGAAAGTAGATTTTTCGGAACTGCTCGCTCCTTACAAAGATATTGCTATGGCGGGCAGCATCGAAAACAGGAATGCCATAGCTGCCCACCACTTCAATCATCGCATCGACAACACGCTGACGTGGACTGCCCACAAAATCATCGCATGCCCAAGGGGTGAAAAAGAAAATCTTTCCATGAGGATATTTCTCAATGAGACCTTCGCAGAGAACGGACAAGCGCTGCTTGAAAGTGTCGATGCCGATGGAGTCGAGACGGCCACGAGAGGCATCGTTATGGCCTGCAATCACCACGATATAGTCTAAGTCATCGCGCATGTCCTTATAGCGCTGATACATTCCCGTTCCCCACTGTTTCAGGTCGAGGGCAATGCAGTTGCCATTACGACCATAGTTATAATACTCCATACCGTGCTTCTTGGCAAACTTATAGTGCCAGGTATTCTCAACAGGTTCACGATGATTGCGCACATAGCTATCGCCAATGAATCCGATTTTCTTAACTGCGGAAGCACCCGACTGAGCCGACATCGGAACAGGAGCAATAGCAAGCAGGGCTGCTACAAAAAAAGCAAAAGGTCTCATGTAATGAAATATTTTGATTCTTTATTCTATACGAATGGTTTTTCCTTCGGCGGGATGGAGATACCAGTCGAAAGCGTCCTGATTGGTAACATCCTGCGCCCATTCACGGAACTTAGGATAGGCAGAGATGATAGACACCTTTTCCTTTGGCCAAGCCCAGTTGCCGGGAATAGCTACTGCGTGCGGATCCTGTCCGGTGGTGGGGAGAGAAACGGTGTAGGTTTCCTTACCATAGTCTTCAGCCTCATCGGCAGGATATTTTACCACCAGCACGAACGCATTGGTCTGGAAATCGAAGCCGGCCGGTTTCACACAAGAAACGGTGACTGGGGCAGTATCCTGTTGTGAGGTATTGACGAGGGTACTACGCTGAGCGCCGAGCACATCGTGCAGTTCATAGCCAAAGACATCGGAATTGTCGGCAGCAAAGCAAAGTTGCAAATCGCGATGAGCTCCTACCGCGAGAAGGGTAACAATGAGTTTAGATGGATCGACAGGATTCTCTTCCACCCTGATCACACAGTCGTTCATATCGTAATCGCCCCTATCCTTGTCTTCCCAAGCGTATGTCCACACCTGAGACTGAACGGGATGAGACGTGACTTCAGGAGCCTCTGGAGCGATATTGATGCCTTCTTCGATATAGAACATCTTGTCGTTGAAAGAATTGTCGCTTCCATCCTCGCACGAAAGGTAGGTGCGGCCGTTCACGGAATAGACTGTGACACGCAGGGGGGCGTTGCTCAGGTTCTTACCGTCAACCACCACGAAGAAATCAACTTGCATGTCGGGAGGAAGAGCATTCTTCAGATTTCCGGTATGATCGCGCCATACCAGTGCCACTTTCTGTCCGGAGTAGTTGGTAGGATTCTTTGTCTCATCGAACATATAGTTTTCCAACGGGTCGTCGCTTCCGGCATTGAAACGGTCATCGATGATATAGGTCTGAACATTGGAAGGATCGTCGATGGGATAAATATGATATCCTATATGGGTAGTGGTATTATTAGCACGTCCGCCCAAGAAAGTCATGGTGACCTGACCACCCACCCAGTCGGTCTGGAGTGAATGATTGTTCAGAGCCGCAACCTGTGGAAGATTGCTGGTTTGTCCCTCTGGAAACTGCTTAGGTACGAAGAGCAAGGCCTCCTGTTGCAGTTCTGGATAATCGGGACGATTCCAGGGAATATACAACAGATCGTCGTTGACTGTAACCACTTCGTCAACTCGCTGACTGCGCCGCATAGCACGACTGTCGCTGACGGTAACAGTGGGCTGTTTGACAAAGCGCACACTATCGGTACCGGCAACAAACGCTACGGTTTGTATATCGCCCTTATTATTGATACAAGCTGCATGAAGCAACTTATCAGCCAATGGTGTACGAAACTCCAACCGAACATCCTTACCCGAAGTGGCAGGCACAGAAGCCAGCACATGAGCAGACGAGAGGAAGGGGTCGTCACTCAGGATGCACACCTTAGAGATATCATCGAGCTGTGCATCTGCAGTAACCACAACCTGATATTTCTCAGTCAGCGCCCAGTTCTGGTTCTTATCGATACTGATGCCCAGCATAAGCTCTGCATAAGACACACGCTGATCGTCGGTCATCACTTCCTTCGGCGTAAATAAATCTTTATCTTTGGTACATCCGCAAAGAGCGACTGCCAAGAGACCAAAATACAAAAACTGTTTCATCATATTCATCAATTTAGTTGTTAATTCTTTTCTCTAAAAAAGGAGACCACATAGGGACGGCCATTCACTTCAGTAGGCATGGCGGACTGACTGAATACCATCCAGCGTTCCATCGTATAGGTACGCTTGAGTTTACTGCAGTAATAGCTTAACGACAAGAACTTGTCATTGCCACTACCAGCGATGACCAACGAGTAAATCCATTCACCATGTGTATAACGGGGCGAAAGACACACCGCACGAATCTCGTCATTGACAGTAACGCACATCTTGTCGTCGGCCGAGAGATAGGGCTGTAAGGCATTCTGCAACGTGACCTGAACACTCATAGTCTGTTCATAACTATGATAAAGGTCGTCTGCCGTCATCCAATCGGGAATCTCATCAGTGCCTGGCTGCAGATATTCTGAATAGTCAAAATTGGCAGGAGGATTGACAGGAGACTCGCCAGTAGTGTCTTCGTCACTGGAAGAACAAGCCATCAGCGTCAGCATCAGGAACAGGATGAGGGTTCCTAATGATGCCAGTTTATTGATTGTTTTCATCATTGTATTCATTCGATTACTGGTTATTATGTTATTTGATTATCACAGTCTTGCCATCGAGCAGATAGATGCCTGCGCGAGTAGGACGCTTCTGTAGTTTCATGCCCTGCAAGGTGTACCAACCGCTTTGGGCAGCATCGGTCATAGGAAGGAAGCTGATAACGGTAGGAACCTGGAGCGTTCCCAGTACGGCATTCTCCTGATAAGGAATGGTTTGTTGGGTTGTAGCCACTATCTCACCATCGCGCTCAAGAGCGAAGAGAACGGTGTGGTCGGCAGCCTTTCCAATACTTAGGAAGAAGCGGTTTTCTGAATCCAGTTCGGACATGCCACAGATGTCGCCAGCGGAATAAGCTACTAAGCGATCGCCCTCCTGCGGTTCAACGCCATCGACTGTGGCTACCACATTCATAGACACGCCCGATACATTCATAAAGAGCGGAGCCTGCGGAGCGTGGGAAGAACCACCAGAACTGTAGCGTGACGCATCATTATAGGTGGGATAATCGAAAGATGCCTCGTCGGCGGCCATACGACGCAGCATATAACCCTCACCGGTCTTCAGGAACTTCAATGTTCCCTTCCAGGTACGATTGCCCTTTGCATCGACAGAGAGTACAGCAAATTCACTCTGCGACTTGATGATATCGCCATCGGAACCATGGTCGGTATAGTCGCCCAAGGCAATGGCCACAGGCAAGTTGATGGGTGATACATAACCAATGCGGTTCCAACCTTTCTTCACCTTGATACGTGCTGTGGTTGGGCTACCCTTAATATAGGCATCCTTCTTATTATTTGAATAGAAGCGATACATCAAACGAGGATTGATGACCACTTGCTCGTCGCCGCCATCCCAATAGCAGGAATCACCAGCCATCAGGGTTTTATAGGTCATCAGTTTGGTAGTGCCTTTTTCATAGACAATCTCTACAGCATCGCCAGGCATCCACAAGGTGCTGGCATTGAGCAGTTCGGAAGGCTTGCACTTCTCAGGCTGTACATAGAGCGACACCCAGTTCCAGCCTTTTTCCAGAGAAAGGCGCTGCATTTCTTCAGAAGTGTTGTAGAGCATGACAGGATTGTCGGTAGAACCCATAATCTTGTCGGCCTTGAAACTGATATAGTTCACTTTCGGGGCAACACTATAGATGCGGCCATGCGATGCATCCCAGAGTTCGAATTTCAATGGAATCTCATCGTAATTGCTGTTATAGACAGTGAGGAAAGCAAGGGCCTCGTTGGCATTGTTGCTATTGTCAACATCCAAACGGGTGACGCCCAGCAACTTGTGGTTGGTGCCAAACACTGCCAGCATATCGTCAGGATCGTGGGACACTTCGCCTTCCACCATCACACGGGCTATCATGTGCATCGTGATATTCTTGTTGCGAAGGTCTTCATCGACCTCCCACACTGGAGCCTCACTGCGCACAGTGACGTTAATAGGCAGCGGCTCTACCATTCCGTCTTCGGTAATCAGATAGATCACTTCATCATAATCGCCTACATTAATAAAAGGTGAAATGGTGAAGGTAATCGTTTCAGTGTCCAAGGCAGAGAGACGACCCTGCGTCTTTGATGCGGTGATCCACAAAGGAAGACCACCAATGGTATAGTTCTTGATTTTTCCACTCAGGTTGGCAACATCGACCGTGAACGAATGTTCATCGCCATACTTTGCATCATAGTCAATATGTTTCTCGCCCCAGCGCAACGGACTCTTATAGACATAGAGGTCCATCGTGGCTGGCGAAGCCATTGTATTGCCATTCAAGTCGGCCACTTCCATAACCGTCACCTTGACATTACACTTCTCAAGACTGACATCGGGCATATCAAAATTGATAAGGAGGTCAGTACCATCACAAACGTACGAGAACTTAATATTCTCCAATACGTCCATCTCACTCATTGGAGCATAGTTGGTACGGTCGCAAAGAGAATTGACAACATCGGGAGCCACGATAGTATCGCGACGTTCAGACACCTGACCGGTAGTCTTGTCGGTATAGCGACGCAGGCTGAGTCCGGTGGGCATGAGGCGCTGCGAGCCGTCCATCTGAAGTTCGTACTGGCTGAAGCTGAGATAGCACATGAGTCCCATTTCAAAACCGGTTTCGGTAAGATTAGAATTATCAATAAGAGACGACTCGGGGAGTACCATCTCGTACATCTTGATTTCATCAATATTACCATTGATAGGATTCACAATGCCATCGGTGGTATAAGTGGCACCTGCAGCCAAGTTTGTTCCAAGGATACCGCCTAAGGTATCGACGGCGAAGGTCTTCTTCAGACTATTATCCACATAGAGGTTGCCCACATTGCGCGAACGGTTGACAGTGAGTGCAACATTGTGCCACTCGTCATTATCGACATCGACATCAGTCTGAAGATTAAGGCCATTGAGTTTCAATCCCAGTTTTCCTGCATGTACACCGAAGTTGAAATGATTCTTGCAGCCATCCTCGTTCTCGCCCAGACCATTGGCCAGGAGCGTTCCCTCACTATCGGGCGTGCGGAACCAGAACGACAGCGTGTAGTCCTGATACCAGTCACGGTTGAACAGATTGTCGTTGAGTTTGAAGCCTTTCTTGCCATCGAGTTTCATACTCAGGCCTGCCGGCATTTTCCAATTAGTGCCGCTCAGCTGCAAATCGTTACCGTTAGGCGACTTGTTGTAACTGTACTTTCCCTTACCCTCGCTCAGTGGGTAGTTATCGAGTAGTCCAAGTTCATAACCGGTGAGTTTCTTCTGAGCATAAGCTCCTATCTGGGCTGAGTTCAGTGCCTGATTCCATAGACGGAACTCAAGCATTTGTCCCTGATAATCGATACTATTTAACAGATTTCCTTTCTGAGCGGAACCTAAAATAAGGTTGCCTACACCCGAATAGAGTTTATTGTAACGGAACGAGCCCAAAGAAGTGGTGCCATCATAGATGGTTACATCAACTACCTTATCTGTAAGATTTTGGTCAAACACAAAGGCCACTTGTCGCAAACCATTGAAATCAATTGCTTTGTCGGACAGGAAAGTGGTATCGTTGAAAGCCACTGCCAAATGGCGATCGGCAGTCACGCCAAGTTCCAGCGAGTTGCTTCCAGTACCATGACTGAAGAAAGTCATGGACTTGTCGTTCTGATCGGGATTGATCATCACATCGATGGTAAACGAACGGTTGTTCAAGTTGCGGCGACTTTCAGAATATGCCTTACTGCCTTCGTCGAAACGGAGATTGGTGGACTGTGTGATATTTGTTTGATTGGTAGTACCCACAATCTGGAAGTTGTTCAGTTCACTCAGATAGTTGCCGGCTATAGGCTCGGAGAATCTCAACACCACATCGGAACCAATGTCCAGAATACCATTTACAGGTTGCGGAGTGCCGAAGAGTTGCGGACGGCGAGTATCTTTGATACCAGTGATAATTTGAGACGGATTGGTCAGGAAGCCGTTGCCATAGCGGCAGTAGTTCACAGCACGCAGGTCATAGTTCTGCTCAATAGGATCTTTCTCTCCATAGAAGTTAGCTATGATATGTCCGTCATTCTTTATCATCTCACACACACCGCTTGCCTTTGCCATAAGCGTAGAGTCATTATAGAACGAACAAACTGATACCCAGTCTTTATCGCCTTGCGTAGAGAGCTTATACTGCAGTTCGATATGATCGAAATTGCGGAAATTCACATCAAAGCCGTCAATCTGCACTGGCATGAAGTACTGTTGCTGTTCATGATCGTAAGCCGACTCTGTGTTCATCACCCACTTATCGCCAGGCAACGTGATATCAACATTTCCAGCAGTGGGAACATAATGAGCAGAGAGATAGCAAAGCTGTTTGCGCGAGGGGTCGCTGGGATTATAGAGTCCGATAGCAATATTATCATAGTCGAACTCTGCTCCTGCATAGATTTCTATCTGTTTGGTCACCACCTCGCCCACGGGGATATAGATACTATGGCCCTCACCTGAGAGCGAAGCACCATCAACGGTCACCTTTGCACCCTTCACATTGGTACGGTCTTCCAGGAAATAAGCAAAGTTGATAGAGGCCAGTGCAGGGGCTTCACTCTCATTGGCCATGTGGATAGTGAAACGGGCAGGCTCGCCATAAGGAACATTAGCCACAGAGGCCTGATCAGTCCATATACGAAGTTTGTCAATCTCTATAGTCTTGGCATCGAGCAATGTGCCAGCACTGTAGTACTTCGTATAACGAGCATCCTCGTAAGGATTCACGGTAGCGCCGCCACGAGTGCGATAG
This sequence comes from Prevotella sp. E9-3, assembly GCF_022024015.1. Classification (NCBI taxonomy): domain Bacteria; kingdom Pseudomonadati; phylum Bacteroidota; class Bacteroidia; order Bacteroidales; family Prevotellaceae; genus Prevotella; species Prevotella sp. E9-3. The sequence continues at coordinate 1,233,762 of NZ_CP091786.1, read as the reverse complement.
ACCAGACTACGATAGCGCTGAGCCCTGTCACTGTCGAAGTAAGAAAGGAAGCCCAAACCCGACAGGCCTTTCACATCATCAATCTTATCTTCGGTCGTTACCTGGAACAGTTCGTCCAAATCGCCTTCCTCGGCACGTCTCTTCAGTTCGTCTAGGTCAACCTTTGTACGATAAACATCTACCACGAGGTTTGACTTGCTGGAAGTGGACAGTGTATAGCCGACTTTCTTTGACTCGCCTTCAGACTTGCCATAAGTGTAATTATAGTCAAATCCAATGATTGGCGCAATATCAAACTGCAGACTTACACCAGTCACTTCTACCTGAACAGCTATACTTCCTACTGACTCCTCTTCAGTAGATGTAGTGGATTTTTTGTATCCAGGAATAGCGCCAAAGGCAATATTTCCAGGATCCAGCCCCGGGAACAGCCAGTAGCGGCTCTCACTTCCACCCAGTGTGAACGACTCGCTATGGGTGATGCTGCTACGACCGTCAAAGTCATAGCTTTGAACAAGCTCGCTGGCATTCAGCTTCTCATATTCATTCTCGGCCATAAAACGAATCCAGGTTTGTATGTTACGGTTGATCACAGCTATAGAGTCACTGCACTGACCTTCCATGCCATCAGGTTCAACCATTTCATATTGCCAGCCAAACCGCTCATCATCCTGATCTACCTCACTGATATAGACTGCACACTTCAGCTGAGTAGCTACCAACTGTGCTGTCTCCTTGGTTGTACCCTTAGGCAAAAGAAGCGTGTTGCGTACCTTCAGCATGTTGGGAATGAGTTCCTGCTCTATGAACGCTTGTGAGTGGACAAAGGTATTCTTCAAGGTAGTATAACATTGCAGAACCTCATCGCGCACCAGATAGATTTTCTGACCATTGCTGGTACCTTCTGCCATCACTTTCAAAGCCCCTTGGCGTACATCGAACTTGTTGCCATCAACACTAAACGAGCCACCTTCGTGGGTAGTAAGCAGTTGATAGGTATCTTCGTCAATGACACGCACAGCAATGGCATCCTCTACTACGGCATTGTGAGTCACACCGATATACACATCGGCATCGCGCCCAACATTGAAGATATCACCGCTGGTACTGATTCGGTCGGCCGTCTCAAAGGTATAGCTGTGCTGCCAATTATTATAATAGGTGGTTGAGAGTGTCATGTTCACAAAACTCTTTGAAGAGAAACTGTTCACAAGACCAGCCGCTGCGCCACCACCCATGCCGGCCCACAAACCAGAGTAATAGGTTGTACCGCCACCGGCGCCCAGTGACATCTGAACGCCTGCCATAGCCTTGATGTCGTTGGTGAAGCTGTAAGATATCTTTGAACCGCTCTCAATGTAGGCACTTGAACCAGAACCAGGAGGATCACGCAGGATATCGATAAGATAGGTACCACCATCATTGACTATGCGGCGTCCCTCGCTCTTAGCTTTTGCAGCCATCACGAAGCCTTTCACAGGTTCAACATCGTAATAGGTACCGTCATAAAGGAGTGTCATATTCATGTTTTTCAACGCCCTGTCGCCCTCTTCAGTAAAGGTCAGATTCTGTGGTGTGAAGATATAGTTGCCTTCACCAATACTATCCAACTGGATGGTAGCAGTCTCAGTGGTACTGATCAGTCCGTTGTTGATAATTACGCTGCCACCGTCTAAGAGTACGATATCAGGCACGTTACTCTTTGTATCGTTGTTGAAATAATAACGTTCTTGGGCAGAGAGGTTCATAATGATAGAGCTGCCTGCCATAAACACCGGATGACCGAAAGCATAGCCGGTAGAATCGTTCCACAACGAGATGGTTACGTCCTTGCCGGTAACATCGAGTGATTTATAGGACTCAATACCCATATATTCTTTTCCTCCCATATTGAACTGCTTGACCTGAAGCATCGGACTGGAATGATAGATGCGTTTCCATGTTACGGTATCACCCTCCACATTCTTGGTAAAATCAACAGTCTCACCCACCTGTCCCGGCTGGAAAAGTGTGGAATAACCATTTGCCGACACTTCCGTTACCTTATACTTCACGGGCAACACAGGAACACAGTATTCACCTGTCAAGGGGTCTGGATGAATCACCATACGGTGACGATATACATCTACCGAACAGGTATCAGTAACGCCGAAGGTATATGGATTATGGCGTTCTGTAACGGTAGCATCTAGCTGGTCGCGAACCAGCCATGAGGTATTGTCGCCCTCCAATTGCATCACAATAGTAAGGGAGTCGCCAAGATTGTTCTTAGAGAGTGACTGTCCAAGGGGCAGATTGCCCTGTACATTGCCACCAACCACGCGACCTTGCATCATAACCCGAGTCTGATCCCAGAACAAATGTCTGGGAACACTTTTCTGCCAGTTCACCTGTGTCTTGTCATTGCCTGCAGCATCGGGCGACAGGTAGAAGCCATCGTTGGCAAATACGTGTCCTTCTTTCACCACACGGATGGTGTGAGTGCCTTGTGGAATGCTCACACTGAAACTACCTTGCGAATTAGTGGTGACAGGCATACCAGAACCATTGCGGACGATCACGCCATCACGCTCAAACATTGCTCCTACCACAGGAACAGAAGTTCCATCGTACATTACTTGTCCAGACAGTAAATAATAATCATCCTGAGTGAAAACGAGATTGGAAGTAAGGTTTGAAGCATCGTTGAAAGTTGCGTAGAGTGTGGGGAAAGGTTTTTCCTCACCCGTTGTCTCAACAGTGATGGTAACGGTCTCTTCACCAGTATAGACGATACCTGCTATTTCAAAGTATCCATTCTCATCAGTAGTTGTTGAATATTTCGTTTTGTCGGAGGTATTCACTACTACCTTACGGTTGGCAAGTGCTGTTCCATCAAACAGTCGCACATAACCCTGCACCATACCTGTAGGCTTACAATGGCCAACGATGGTCAGTTTACTGATCTGTTCGCCCTCACATTGAGTGACACCTTCCACCGTATATTCATAGTTGTGCTGTGGGCGTACAGTTTTGTCCACATAAGAAGTCTGGTCGTACTCGGCTTCCAACACAATGGTAGTATCTTTCGTCAAGTCACGACGAGTGATACGGTAGAAGTCGGCTAATCCCTCTTTTATAGTCCATGAAAGTACTACACTGGTCTGCTGTTCTTCAAACTGGAGCGAGTCGAGCTTGACATTGCTATTGAATGTGAACTGAGTAGCACTATCAGTGGGTATGTCAAACGATACTGTCTTCACACTATCTGGTGAATCATTGATACGCAACTGCGAACCACCACGGTCAATGACCAAACGGAACCCATAGTCCACGCAAGGACTAGTCAGTGACACCGTGGCTTTATGCTGTTTAATCTCGTCTTTATCCAACTGGCGCTGCACCGTACTGTTCAGTTTTCCCTTTACATACTTATCGATGCAAAGTGTCAGCTTTGCCTTCTCATCCCAGACATAGATGATACTGCTCATAATCGGCAATACAAGACTGTTTGAGGTCAATATCCACCGGTCACCCAGCATATTCTTAATCTGTTTGGCCGTCTTGTTTTCCACGGATGTTCCTTGCGGCTCCTCGCCAAATGTCTTGCGGTACAAGCAGTTTTGGAGATCAATGACACTATTCCCGACACCCGAATAACGTGCTACAAAGTTTTTCCAGTCACTCGAAGGCGAAGATACTGTCGACGGATTGAAATAACAATTCTTCAAAGTCACCTTCGCATCCATATAATAGTCACCCACAAAGCCCGACGTTGCTGATTCTCCTAAAATCTTACCATCGAAACGGCAGTCTTGGATGAGAAGTTCCGAGTTATTACCTCCAGCAGCTCCAACCAAGCCTGCAACCAGAATGCTGCCTATGAATGTTGACTTCAGGGTGACAGAAGAACGACAATTTTGTATGTCACAGTTATTATTGGTTTTTCCGACAATACCGGCAAGACAATTTTGGGCGCAAGTTATAGACCCATCCACATGCAGATTGAGTATGGAAGCATCTGAAATATATTCAAAGGGTGCATAAATAGAAAGAATATTGGGAGTATTTTCACCCATATAATAATTAACTGTCAGCGTGTGTCCTTGTCCATCGAATATTCCTGAAAAAGGATGGTTCGTCACACCTGAGCCCACCATCGGAGCATCAACTGGCAGTTCCACATCAGCCGTCATCTTGGCCGTCAGCAATTGTTCGCCATTGTTCACACGGTCGGCAAAGGCTTTCCAGTCGTCAGCGGTGGCAATCTCAACGACCTCACCGGATACAGACTTTTCAGAAGAAACGGTTTTCATTCCGAACGCACTTGGAGGGAAATCCCAACTGAGCATAATATCACGCACATCATTCTCTCCCCAATTGGGTGCACGCTGTACGGTGGCACTCTGAACATAGGGAAGTGCCAAGGGTTGTGTTATAACCAGCATCGCAACACCAGCCTGTGTTGACCATCCCCAACTGGCGGTGGCCATTCGACGAATGCGGTAGCTCACGGGCTGGTTGTTATAAACCTGAGGCAAGGCTTCGTCGGTAAACTCATAGTCGGCCGTTGCTTCGTCAAAGGCTACCATGCCAACCGTCTGCCAGTTGCTATCGCCCATACCAGTGGTACCTGTCAGGTTGCGCTGAATTTCCCATTGGTCTGTGTTCATAATGTCGCCCCACTGCGTATCGGTGATACTCCACGTCAGGAGTGTTTTTCCGTCAGGCTGCAACTGCGCAGCAAAATTCTTGGCATGGTGAAGCAAAGGAATGGAGAGCGGCGGATTGCTCCTGCGACCAGTGAGCAGAGCGCCCTCGGTGTCCTTATAATCCACAACCACGGTAAAGTTATCAATGAGGTGGTCGGCAGGCACATAAACATAGCCCATTACGGTGCTGCTGTCGGTCTCCAAGACCTGAGTCACTTGCTGATTGACGGTGCGGTCGAAATATTCTGCCTGAGCATGCTGCAAATTGGTGGCGGCAATCATCCATGGAACAGAAATCTGCCCAGTATGCGATGTCTCATAGCTCAATACTGGCTCCAAAATTATGGGATTCACTTCTGCAGGAGCGGCATTCACCTGTATGGTTTGATCAGGAATGTCCACCCATCTGTTTTTGATGCTATTATTACCTGTTTTATGTACCTTCCAAGAGATGATGAGGTTTTTACCACGCAGTTCCCTTGGCAAGTGCCAGTCCAGGTCGATTATCATCAGACCATCTACCTCATAGACACCTCGTTTGATGATGTCCTGCGAAAGTACAGGATTATCGGCATCCTTCTTTACTTTTGAGCACATAAACTGCACAGTGCCAGGTGCGAATGTACGCATGTTTGTCCATACGTAGGTGTCATCATCGTCAATGTCTGTTTCAGCCACCCACCAGTTCAGTATGCACACTTGAGCGTCAGTACCTTCCACCCGGTAATATACGTTGCCGTCATACACCCAACTATCATCACTATTCTGATCGTAGGTTGGAATCCTGAACGAAATTTTGTCCACTCCATCATACTGAAATTGGTAACTGGTTACATTTCCCACATAGTCTTTGGCCAAGACAGATTGTACAGAAAATGATAACAGAAAAAGTGTTATGAAGCTGAATAGTCTGTCAATAACGGTAATTCTTTGACCCTCGTGTTCCATAAAAATACAAGTTTTAGTAGTTCGCTGTTATGAAGAATTGTTTTAGTTCAGTTGTATCAATTTGCAAAAATAATAAAAAATCTTAAACGAAACAAATAAATATTAGAAAAAATGGACATTCTGTACAAAAAAATCTGCGTTATCTTTTTGGACAACGCAGATTTTATGATGAAAAACAATATTTTTAGAACTCGCTGGTGAAGTGGAACTGAATATGTTCGAAATCCTGTTGAGCCATACTAAGCACGTAGCCAGAGTCGGCAAGAAACACATCCCTACCCTCTTTATCCTTTGCCATATACTGATATTTACGCTTCTTAAAGGCTTCAAGTTCCTGCTCGTTATCGCTGGAAATCCAACAAGCCTTATAAAGATGAACGGGTTCCCAACGACACTTGGCATTGTATTCGTTCTCCAAACGATACTGAATAACTTCAAACTGCAACTGACCAACGGTACCAATAATTTTGCGACCATTGAACTGATTGACAAACAACTGGGCTACACCCTCGTCCATCAACTGGTCGATACCTTTCTGAAGTTGTTTTGCCTTCATGGGATCATCATTCTCAATATACTTGAACAATTCTGGTGAGAAAGAAGGAAGGCCACGGAAATGAAGCTGTTCGCCCTCGGTAATAGTGTCGCCAATCTTGAACATGCCACCAGTATCAGGCAAACCGACGATGTCACCAGGCCAGGCTTCATCGATGGTTGACTTGCGCTGAGCCATGAACTGTGTGGGCGAAGTGAAACGAATGGTTTTACCCTGACGCACATGCAAATAGGGCTGGTTGCGCTGGAACTTGCCAGAGCAGACCTTACAGAAAGCAATACATGAACGGTGATTGGGGTCGATATTGGCCGTAATCTTAAAGATAAAGCCTGTGAATTTCTGTTCCTCAGGCTGTACCTCACGTTCTTCAGCCTTTGTAGGACGGGGACTTGGCGCAATTTCGACGAAACAGTTCAAAAGTTCCTGCACACCAAAATTGTTCAAAGCCGAGCCGAAAAACACAGGAGCAACTTCAGCCTCGCGATAGGTCTCTACATCAAATTCGGGATAAACGCCATTGATAAGCTCAAGATCGTCACGCAACTTGGCAGCATCCTGCTCACCGACTCTATTGTCGAGTTCAGCAGAATCGAGTTCTACACTTACTTTTTCCGTGACGCGTTGCTTATCGGGAGTGAAGAGATCGAGCTTCTGTTCGTAGATATTATACACGCCTTTGAACTTTGCGCCCTGATTGATTGGCCATGAAAGAGGACGTACCTTGATTTCGAGTTCTTGCTCAAGTTCATCCAACAAATCGAATGGATCACGGCCTTCACGGTCCATCTTGTTGATAAAGATGATAACTGGGGTTTTGCGCATGCGGCAGACAGTCATCAGTTTGCGAGTCTGTGTCTCAACACCTTTTGCTCCATCAACCACAATAATGGCAGAATCGACAGCTGTCAGCGTGCGGAAAGTATCTTCAGCAAAGTCCTGGTGACCGGGAGTATCGAGGATATTCACCTTGTATTCAATATCCTTTCCGTCAGGGGTGTAGTCGAACTCCATCACAGAAGTACTGACTGAAATACCACGCTGTTTCTCAATCTCCATCCAGTCGGACGTTGCAGTTTTCTTGATTTTATTATTCTTCACTGCGCCAGCCACCTGAATCTGTCCGCCAAAAAGCAGGAATTTCTCAGTCAGCGTGGTCTTACCGGCATCGGGGTGCGATATAATCGCAAACGTTCTTCTACGCTCAATCTCTTGATTCACAATAATCTATTATTTGTTTTGCGGGTGCAAAGGTACAAAAAATCGAGAGCAACACAAAAGAAAAAACTATTTTTATACAGCCGATTGCTGAGTGCTATCCTATTGATTACCGCTTTGCAACTGCTTCACAGGGAAATTGAAATAGGTTTCAGGGAATGGCTCATCCTTCAGTGTGAAGTGCCACCACTCAGAGTCCAAAGCCTTGAAACCATGATTGAGCATAGCACGGCGAAGTATCATACGATTCTCGAACTGTTCGGGTGTGATACTACGACCGCTGGGCGACTTGCTGTTATCACCGGTATATTCTCCTGTTTCAGGATTACCGCAAAAGTCGGGATGACTCTCGGGGCCGAACCAATCGAAGGTTCCACCCATATCTAACTCTTTCTCCGTTTGCATATCAAAGAGCGTCAAATCAACAGTACTGCCTCGGGTATGGCCACTTCGTTCATAGATGTACTCCTGTTCGAAGAGTACACTTTTATCGAGATCGGGATAGAAATAAGTTTTCATCTCAGTAGCTGAAAGGTCGGCAGCCCAGCGAACGAAGTGATCGACAGCCACCTGTGGACGATAGGCATCATAGATTTTCAGTCGATAGCCTTGAGAAACAACTTCATCGCTCACCTTTTTCAGTGCCTCGGCGGCCTGTTTAGAAAGCAGGGCTGTAGGTTCCAAATAGCCATCAACACGCTTACCCACGAAATTGTAGGTACCATAATAGCGTATTTCCAGAATGGCATCGGGCACAACATCGGTAAGAGTTACAAACTGACTACTGTCATAAGTAGAGTCGAGAGATTCTTTTCGGTTAGCATTGTTAGAGCAGCTTGTTAAAGAACAGGTACTGCTTACGAAGGCAAAAAGGACGGCAAGCATCCACCATTTTCTCTGTTTCATAAATGAATGGGGTTTAAAATAAAGAGAGACAAAATGAAATTATTGAAAAAAACAGATAAGATAAATAATTATGAATTATGCATTATGAATTATGAATTATTTGAAATAGTACTGTCCACGCTTACGGGTGATTGTTCCGTAGTTTATAGCATGCTTAGGACAATGGTGATAGCAGGCCAGACAGCAGGTACACGAATCATCGTGCTGCCATCGAGGCAGTCCATCTACCAAACGTACATCGCCTGTAGGACAAACTTTTTCACATTTTCCGCAATGGATACATACGTCAGCATCGACAGTGAATTTGCTATCGGTAATCATATGAGCATTGAAGTATGCACCTATCACATGTGAAAACGTCCAAGGGATAGCACCTTTCTTGGTATATACCTCACCACTCTGGCGGTTCACAATCATGAATCCATACCGTTGAAGGTCGGCCGCAGCTTTGTCGATTTTCTCTTTTTCTCGCTCAGGGGTATCGGTGTACATGAAGGGCAGGCACACATAACTCTCAGGCATGACGAGCGAGAAAAGACTGTCAGCATGCAGTCCGATGGCCGCCAACTCCTTATTCAGAATTTCCATTGTCCGACCAATGCTATCGCCACAGGTTACTAATGCATAGCAATAGTGGTTTTGAGACTGTTCAATTACCAACTGACGGATAAACTGACGAACGATGTGAGGAGGTTGCCAACCATGTACAGGAAAGCAGAAGCCGATACGTTCGTCTTCTGCTAATTCATAATGGACATGTTCCTTTTTAAGTTCTTCGGGGATGAAGAACAGCTGTTCCCCGGTGAGGGTTGCCAACTGCTCGGCGGCCCAACGAGTGTTGCCTGTTCCTGAGAAATAGAAAATCATACTAGTTGGTCAATGCATTCACGGAGTGACTCCTCCCAATAGGGCACTTCAATGCCGTAGGTCTGCTTGATCTTAGTTTTATCAAGCACAGAAAAATGCGGACGATTAGCAGGAGTGGGATATTCAGCCGTGTGCAAAGGGCGAACTTTACAAGTTGAGATACCAGCTATACGATGAATGGCTTTTGTAAAATCATACCAAGAGATTACGCCCTCGTTAGAGAAATGATAAACGCCGGGCTGAATACCTTTTTCAATAGCAGCAAAAATGGCAACGGCCAAATCACGGGCATAAGTAGGTGTGCCTATCTGATCGAAGATAACGCCTAATTCCTGTTTCTCTTTGCCCAAACGAATCATCGTCTTTACAAAATTATTGCCAAAAGTACTGTAAAGCCATGCAGTACGTATAATCATGGTGCGCTTACAATGAGTCATTGCAGCCTGTTCACCAGCAAGTTTGGTTGTGCCATACACGCTGTTCGGACAAGTAGGATCGGTCTCAACATAAGGTGTATGCTTGGTGCCGTCAAACACATAATCGGTAGAAATCTGGACGAACCATCCACCCTGTTTTTCAACAGCCGCAGCAAGATAGGCGGGAGCAAGTGCATTCAGTTTCTCACAAAGATTCTGATTTTCCTCTGCTTTGTCAACAGCGGTATAGGCAGCACAGTTCACGATGCCGTCTATTTTATGTTCAGTAACAAACTGATCGATAGCCACTTGATTTGTAATATCCAATTCCTGAACATCTGTATTAAAATAAGTGTGTTCAGGATGCAGTTTCTCTAACAACTGCATTTCGTTCCCTAACTGGCCATTGCAGCCTGTAATCAAAATATTCATCTTAGTCGAATTTCAGTCCTTCGTTTTTATCTTTATGATAGTAGTCTGAGAGCATCCCCACAAAAGTTGAGATTTCTTTGACCGCATGTTGAGTATTCGGAGTTATCTCTTTCTTCTGCAAGCGTAGCATCATCACGCCATAGAGAGAGTTAAAGCAGGTTTCAATTTCGTTTTCCTCTTTGTTCACGCCCCTATTGCGTAATTCAACAATAAACGGCAACACCTTATAGTAGGCTGTATTGTAGAAAGGATATTTGGGAGAAGAAAGGAGCTGTTCGTGCAGTTCAATAAGCGTCTGCATGGTCACCTTATTAATTTGAAGATGACCTTGTTCGCGACACCCTTCTTCATTCATCATTCTAATCAGATTGCCAAACCAGTCAATTTCGTCTTCCTTCTGCTCGTCTGTATAATCAAAACGGTCAACATACTCACGCTTGATGCGAGGAAGGGAACAGTCGAAAGCACGAATGGTATCCTCCACCTGCCACATATACAACAGGTATTCAGCAATATTCTTTTTGCGTAATTCTTGTGCTATAAACATCTTTAGGGATTCCAAAAATTAGAAAAAACGCACCAGATTAGTAGTTGTACCCAGCAACATGATGATACTACCAATAATCACTGCCACACCAATAATCTGATTAATGAGTTTGATGCCAAAGTCATCAAACTTCATACGTATTTTGTCAATGAGCCAAGTCAAGCCCCACCACCACAGCAAAGCTCCTCCTACAATGCTGAGGAAGCCCACCACCATCTCAAACGGATGATTTGGCAACACGAAAGCAAACTGGGCATAAAGGGCCATAAACAGAAAAACAATGAGAGGATTGCTCAGGGTAACCAGAAAGGCTGTCCATGTGTTATACCACAAGGTTCCCCGTTCTGTACTCGATTGATGCATATTTCGCGTTGGGTCGGTACGATAAGTGTACCAACCAAAGCCCATCAGCATCAATGAACCGATAATCTGCAAATAAAATTTATTCTGGGGATCCTCAACAAAATCCATTACAAAAGCCATACCGTAACCTGTGATGGCAGCATAAATAATATCGCTGACAGCAGCGCCTATACCTGTAGCTAATCCAAAACCACGTCCTTTCTTCAACGTTCGTTGAACGCACAAAACTCCCACAGGACCCATTGGTGCTGAGGCTATCATTCCAATGAGAATACCTTTGAAGATAAAATCCAATATGTTAATTGGCATGTGAAACGGCATAACGTGTGCAAAAGTAAACAAAAATGTTGACAATGGAACTATTTTTTAGAACATTAACGCATTTAAATCCCATTCAAATAGGCAGCACACATTTCTGCACAACGCTCGCCATCGACACCTGCCGAAACGATTCCTCCGGCATAACCAGCCCCTTCGCCACATGGAAAAAGCCCTTGCAGTCGTACATGTTGAAGAGTCTCATTTTGACGCACAATGCGAACAGGCGATGAAGTACGGGTTTCTACGCCAATCATCACCGCTTCGTTGGTCAAGAAGCCATGTGCCTGACGGCCAAAAGCCAGGAAGCCGTCCTTTAAACGAGAAGAAATAAACTTTGGCATCCAAAAATGCAACGGTGAAGCTATCAGGCCGGGAGCATAACTACTTTTAGGTAAGTCAGAACTCAGTCGGCCATTGACAAAGTCGGCCATACGCTGAGACGGAGCCGTCTGCTGGCGATTGCCCTGTAACCAGCAGTCACGTTCCAATTGTTCCTGAAAAGCAAGAACTTTTAATTGAGATTTGAGATTTGAGAATTGAGAGGTATGATTAGACGCCTCGCTAAGAAGTTTATCATTAACAGAGCTAATCATACCTCTCAGCTCTGAATTCTCAGTTCTCAACTCAGAAGTGAGAACGTCTTCTGGTCTTACCTCAACTACCATACCTGAATTAGACCACTGGGTACCGCGATTGGCGGGACTCATACCGTTAACAACAATCTGTTCAGGACCTGTTGCAGCAGGAATAACGAATCCACCCGGACACATACAGAAGGAATACACACCACGGCCATTAACCTGAGTCACGAAAGAATATTCGGCTGCAGGCAGCCACCGTCCCCTACCCTCGCGTCGGTGATACTGAATTTGATCAATCAAGTGAGAGGGATGTTCCAAACGTACACCCACTGCAATACCCTTAGCTTCAATCTCAATATTAGATTCGGCAAGGTATCTATAGACATCACGGGCACTATGACCTGTGGCGAGGATAACCGGTCCTTTGAACTCATGAGCAACAGGAGATGAGAGTTGAGTGTTCTTCGACTCGGCTTCAACACCGACCACCTTATTGCCCTCGAGAATGAGCCTTGTCATCTTTGTTTGAAAATGGACCTCACCACCACAACGAATGATGGTATTGCGCATAGCTTCGATAACTTTAGGCAATCTGTCGGTACCAATATGGGGATGAGCATCGGCCAGAATTGCAGTAGAAGCACCATGCTGACAAAATACATTCAGGATTTTCTCGATATTACCGCGTTTCTTAGAACGGGTATAAAGTTTACCATCACTGTAGGCGCCTGCCCCGCCCTCACCAAAGCAATAGTTGCTTTCACCATCAACCTGCTGGGTACGACCAATAGCAGCAAGATCTTTTTTACGTTCATGCACATCTTTTCCGCGCTCCAACACAACAGGACGTACACCCAATTCTATAAGTCGCAAGGCAGCAAACAATCCGCCAGGACCGGCTCCGACCACTATCACTTGAGGACGATCACTCACATCGGGATAGTCAACATGCTGGTATTCATCATCTGTAGGTAACTCATTTACATAGACACGTACCTTCAGATTCACGAAGATTGTACGCTGACGGGCATCAATACTCCTTTTAAGAATCCGTAAGCTCGTAATATTCTGAAAGCGTAAACCATATTCATCAGCGAGAAAATGTTTCAGTCGTTCTTGCTGAGCAGCCACTTCAGGTAATACTCTAATCTGATATTCGTTCGTCATAATTGGCGCAAAGGTAGCAAAAATATTTATTTTTCTTGCCTATTTCACCTTTTATTATTATTTTTGCGGCCAAATTAAAATGAACCTTCCAATAATGAAAAAACTAATCACCCTTTGTTCTGTGGCCTTTTTCTCGATTCAAATCTATGCACAGGCCACTGCCGATGAGGTACTCAGCACCGCAAGAATAGTGAACAACTATTTCATGGAAAAATATGCCGATCCTACCATTCCCACTAATGTAAATAAAATTCGTCCGTCAAGTCTGTGGACTCGTGCCGTTTATTACGAAGGATTGATGGCCCTTCAAGAGATAGATCCGCAACAACGATACTTGGACTATGCACTGACATGGGCTAATTTCCATCAGTGGACTCCACGTAATGGGGTTACCACCTGTGATGCTGATGACCAATGCTGCGCACAGACTTACGTTGAACTGTTGCCATACATTAACAAGGACTACAAGGAACAGCTCAAGAATGTCATAGTAAATTTGGAACATCAGATAGTAACGCCCAATACAAAAGCGCAGACAACAACCCCAAAAGCAAAAACGAGCGTGAACTCTTTATATGGTTGGTGGACATGGATAGACGCTATTCAGATGGCCATGCCACTCTATGTACAGGTTTACAAATTGACAGGCGACAAGCGCTATCTGGAGCATGGCATGCAGATGTACCGTTGGAGCCGCAATGAATGCGGACGTACGGAGGGCAATCCAAAGAAAGGACTTTTCAATACTGACGAAGGACTTTGGTGGCGTGACGCCGACTATGTGCCTCCCTACAAAGAACCAGACGGAAAGCAATGCTATTGGAGCAGAGGCAACGGATGGGTATATGCAGCACTGGTGCGTTGCATGAATCTCCTGCCCAAGAAGTCGAAAGAATACAAAGAACTGAAGAAAGACTTCCTGATGATGAGTGAAGCCTTACGCAAATGTCAGCGCGAAGACGGTTTTTGGAACCCAAGCCTTGTATCCACCAACTATGAGATGAAAGAAACCTCAGGTACAGCCCTTTTCCTTTATGGTATGGCATGGGGCATCCAACAAGGTTATCTGAAAGAGAAAGTATATGGTCCAGTGTGCGATCGTGCATGGGAGGCGATGGTGAAAGACGCAGTTCACCACGATGGTTTTTTGGGATGGATGCAAGGTACAGGAAAGGATCCCTCAGCCGGACAGCCACTATCCTATACAAAAATCCCGGATTTCGAAGACTATGGCACTGGTTGCTTTCTTTTGGGAGCTGCCGAATACTATAAATTGAAAAAATATTAAAATAAATCCTATTATAAGTTGTATATGAGGTTTATTTATTACTTTTGTCAGCAAATCAATACACAATTACTATATTTATGAAGAAGATTATACTGCTTACCGTCATGCTGATTGGCTGCATGACTATGGCGATGGCACAGAAAGCTGCCGAGATTAAGTTTGACAAGGTGACTCACAATTTCGGTAAGTTCTCAGAGAAGAACCCCGTTGTAACCTGCACATTCTCTTTTATGAATGTAGGCGAACAGCCTCTCATCGTCAATCAGGCTGTAGCTTCATGCGGATGTACTGTTCCTGAATATACCAAAACTCCTATCCAACCAGGTGAAAAAGGTGAGATAAAAGTTACTTACAACGGAACAGGTAAATTTCCTGGCCATTTCAAGAAGAGCATCACCGTTCGCACGAATGGAGAGATTGAAATGACTCGTCTCTATATTGAGGGCGACATGGAGGCTGCTGAATAATGTATCATTTCATCAAAAATGACTATTAATAATTCGCTAAAACAGTTATTTTCATGAGAAAAAACATTCTTATCCACTTATTTATATTAGCCTGTGCAATGAACACTTATGCGCAGGCTTTTTTTGACGAAAAGCCAAAAATAGTTGTAGGTATAGTTGTTGACCAAATGCGTTGGGACTATCTCGACCGCTACTATAACCGATTTACTGAAGATGGTTTCCGTCGAATGATTAGCGAGGGTTACTCTTGCAACAACTGCCTAATAAACTACCTTCCCACCATTACATCTATTGGTCACACCTCAGCATACACCGGTTCTACTCCAGCCCTTCACGGCATCTGTGGAAACAATTTCATGATTGATGGAGAGAAGGTGTATTGTGTGACAGACAAGTCCATGGAAACAGTTGGCAGTTCAAGTTCAAAAGGTAAGGCATCGCCTAAAAATCTGCTGGCTACAACTATTGGCGATCAATTGCGACTGCACACAGATTTCCGTTCAAAGGTAATCGGGGTGAGCTATAAAGACCGTGCTGCCATTCTACCGGCCGGTCACTCTGCGAATGCCGCCTATTGGTTTGACGACAAGAATGCATGTTTCGTTAGCAGTACCTACTACATGAAAGAGCTACCTAAATGGGCAAAAAATCAGAATGCTATATTTGGCAAGAACAAGGAAATAAAAGAATTGGGCGACCGCATTAGCAAAACTCCAATATGCGGTACAATCATCACCGACATGGCTATTGCCGCATTGGAAGGCGAGCAGTTAGGTAAAGGAGAAACAACAGATATGCTATGTGTGAGCTATTCACAAACCGACATTATTGGCCATGAGTGGAGCACACGCGGTCAGCATACTGACGATGCCTACATTCAATTGGACAAGGATTTGGCCCGTCTGTTTGCTGCTCTTGACAAACAGGTGGGAAAAGGCAACTATGTTGCTTTCCTCACAGCCGACCATGGGGCCGCTCACAACTGGAAGTTCATGCAAGAAAACAAGTTGCATGGTGGTCCTTGGTTATATGAAGAAGGACGAGAAAATATAGAGAAGGCCATCAGCAAACACTTCGGAAAAGAACTGAAGCCAGTTATTGCTGCTATCTATGACTACCGTTTATTTCTGAATCACAACACCATCAAGGAACAGGGTCTGAATCTTCAGGAGGTGAAACAAGTTATTATCGACTACTTGATTTCATCGCCCAATGTCAATTTTGCCATTGACTTTCAGAATGTGATGAATGCCAGCATCCCACCAATCCTGCGCGACCGCATCCTCATGGGCTATCATCCCCGTCGTTCTGGCGACATTATTTTCATACCTGAGCCTGGTTACTACGAGTTCAGTAAATTATCATCGCCTGTTGGTACCACTCATGGTGAATGGAATCCCTACGATGCACACATACCTTTACTGTTCATGGGATGGAAGATTCCTCACGGAGCTACTTCGCGCGAGGTTCATATCACCGACATTGCCCCCACCATCTGCCAACTACTACACATCCAACAGCCAAATGCCTGTGTAGGTGAAGCCATTACTGAAATAACAAAATAGCCATAACGCTTGCATTTTTAACAAGATAAGATCGTAAAGAATCATCACAAAGAAATAGAATCATGAGCGACAGCATCGTTATCATTCCCACTTATAACGAAAAAGAAAATATAGAGAAAATAATCCGTGCTGTATTCGGCTTGGAGAAGAGTTTTCACATTCTTATTATTGATGACGGATCCCCCGATGGTACAGCCGCCATTGTGAAGGAGCTCATGAACAAGGAGTTTGCCGACTGTCTGTTCCTTGTTGAACGCAGCGGCAAACTTGGACTTGGAACCGCCTATATCACAGGATTCAAGTGGGCTTTGGAACGTGACTATGAATACATCTTTGAAATGGACGCTGACTTCAGTCATGATCCAAATGATTTACCACGTCTTTATGCTGCCTGTGCCGACGAAGGGTATGATGTGGCCATTGGTTCGCGTTACATCAGTGGTGTCAATGTTGTCAACTGGCCTATTGGTCGTGTGCTCATGTCTTATTTCGCATCGAAATATGTACGTATCGTAACCGGTTTCCAAGTACATGACACCACAGCTGGATTCAAATGCTATCGTCGCCAAGTATTGGAGACCATCGAACTAGACAAGATTCGTTTCAAGGGCTATGCATTCCAGATAGAAATGAAGTTTACAGCCTATAAGATTGGTTTTAAGATCAAGGAAGTCCCCGTCATCTTTGTGAACCGTCGTGAAGGAACCAGCAAAATGTCTGGTGGCATTTTCTCAGAAGCATTCTTCGGTGTCATGCGCCTCCGCTGGGATGGGTGGACCCGAAAATATCCAAAGATTCAAGGTTAGTTCACTTTCCATTCCAAAATCCCGCCAGACTGTCCTTTCTGCAGTTTGACAACTATTTTTAATGCTTTCGTCTTAACAGGTCGGAAAGATATGCTATTATAACAATCTTTCCTTACCGTATATGGTTCATGGTCTTCTACTTCCATCCAGTTTCCATCGGCTGTCTCATAATAGAGCGTCCATGACTCAGGAACACGGAAACTACCATCATAATGGTCAAGATCAAGCCAATAAACCTGTACGTTGCTCACCATTTGAGGCTGTTTCCAACAATAACTAATGGCTTCCTGAGTACCATATTTCAACCACCAGTAATGATAAGGCTTTGAGATATCGCTGGAACGTTTGGGTTCCCATTGGTTGTTGGTACCACCAGCCCAAGAATCAACAGGTGCCGATTCAGGAGCATCATTCTGAATCGGGCCACGATTGGCAAAAGTCTGGGCTATTGATGCGATACTGGGAAGTGGTGTTGCGACAGCCGATATAGGAGTATTGGCAATCCACACCTCCATCTGTTGTGGTCCACGATTGTTCCAGGTACTATAAGGAATGGCACGGAACATTACATCTTTTATTTCTCCATCCTGTTGCAATTCTTTGGCAGTACCTTCAAGTACCACTACACCATTCAGCAAATTATTCTCAAAACGAGAAGTGATGGCAGCAGAATCAAGGATATACTTATTGAACACCTTTCCATCTGCCTGGTCGTTGCCTTCAAGACAATACACAATAGGACCACGTTCCAAAGCCATTCTTTCTCTATCATCCTCTACGTTGTCATTAGCCATAATACGGCGCACCTCCATAGGAAGATTCAGTTCAATCACATCACCTTTTTTCCAACGGCGATTAATTGTAACATAGTCATGATTTTCAGGATAAAGTGCCTGACCGTTCACACTCACGCTATATGCCTTCGCTTTGTCTTTATAAGTATAAAGACTGTTGCTGGTTGGCGACGACTTGAGCCATGACAGCAAACGAAGTTTGATGGCAAACTTGCCACTCCCCTTGTTTACCTTCAGTATAATCTTACCATCCCATGGATAATTGGTGATTTGCTCCAATTCAACATTACCTATCTTCGTTTTCCCCTGAACATAGAGATTGACATAAATATCTTTCCCCTGTTGAGCATAAATATAGCCAGGTATAGAAGCAACAAAACGTGTAATATTGCCTGGACAACAGGCACAACCGAACCATTTCTGACGCTCATGCTCACCATCACTCTCCAACGGATTATCATAGAAGAACTTATCTCCACTCAATGAAACGCCACTCAATACATTATTATATAATGCGCGCTCACATACATCTATATATTTTGATTGGCCTGTAGCTAGGAACATACGATAATTCCAATATACATTGGCTATAGCAGCACAGGTTTCACAGTAAGCGGTATGATTGTTCAATTCATAGTTGGGCCCAAAACCTTCCCCCTGAGCCCTACTACCAATTCCCCCCGTGATAAAGAGTTTTTTGACAGACATATTCTCCCAAATACGTTCCAAGGCATTAAAATAAGCCTTATCGCCAGTTAGAGCTGCCACATCGGCTACGCCACTATACAGATAACCGGCACGTACAGCATGCCCCACAATTTCCTGTTGCTGAAGAATCGGCATATGATCCTGCGAGTACATGCTGGGCTTGTGACCATCTGTACAACGTCCTGTCTCTTCAACAAAATACTTGGCTCCTTCCAGATATTTCTTATTACCAGTAACTTTATAAAGTTTGCACAGAGCCATTTCAATAATCGGATGACCACCAGGGCGATGAATCTGACCATCGCCAGGACCAAAGGTTTTGCATACTAAATCGGCATTTTTGATAGCTACATTCAGGAAGTTCTTTTTGCCGGTAACACGATAATGAGCCACTGCACTCTCAATAAGATGACCGCTGTTATAGAGTTCATGCGAATTGATTTTTTCCCATTTAGAATGTCCCCACCAACCTGAAAGGCGATAGCATTTATTAGTAACACAAGTAGTAAGATAGCCATCGTCTTCCTGAGCCAATGCTATAAGACTGATTACTGAATCGAGATAATGATCAAGCTGTGGGTCATAATGGACTGCCAATGAATAACTGGCACCTTCAATTATTTTGTATGGGTCAGTATCATCGAATGAGAAATCACCTTGATGCTCTTTGACCGTAGTAGTTAAACGTCCGTTGTACTGAGCTGCCAGAGCAAAATTATCGAAACGTCCATTCTTTTCACACTCTCGGAAAGCGGAGGGAATACTAACTTTCCGATTGACTTCAATACGTGGCAACCAAAAATCATCCTCAAGGTGAACTTGAGTGAAACTCACTTCCTGAATCGGAGTCATTGTTTGCTGGGCATCAATGCTAATGAATTCCACTCCAACAAGTAATATTGTGAATAAAGACCTTCTGAACATATACTTTTTAGTTTTTCGAATGCAAAAATACAAATTAAATATGAAACTAAAAAGATTATTATTACCTTTGCATTACTAAATCAAGACATCATTACATGAAAATCAGTATTTTGTTACTCGCTGCCATGATGGCGCAGCCCGTAGTTGCAAAGAAATCAGTGAACAGCGAACATCAGCCCAATGGCTACCCTATTAGCCCTGTACCATTTACCAGCGTTAAAGTAACGTCTGAATCGTTCTGGGGACAGCGACTTGAAACAAGTAGGAAGGTGACGATTCCCCTCGCCTTTTCGAAATGTGAGGAATCTGGACGATATACAAACTTCTCGAATGCTGCCCAACATCTAAAAGATTCGACAAAGGTGTTCAAAGTTAGTGGATATTCTTTCGACGATACAGACCCCTATAAAACCATCGAAGGTGCCAGCTATATGCTGCAAACCTATCACGACAAAAAGATGGTTGCTTACATTGATTCAGTACTTGATGTGATTGCTTCAGCACAAGAGCCTGACGGTTATCTTTATACAGCTCGCACGCAGAATCCTAAAACGCCTCATGAATGGTCAGGTGAACAACGCTGGATTAAGGAAGAAGATTTGAGTCATGAACTTTACAACCTTGGTCACATGGTGGAAGGTGCTATCGCTCATTTTCAAGCGACTGGAAGCAGAAAGTTTCTTGACATTGCGATTCGCTATGCTGATGTAGTATGCAAAGAAGTTGGACCAAATCCTGGACAAGTCTGTGTGGTTCCTGGCCATCAGATAGCTGAGATGGCATTGGCCAAACTATATCTTGTCACAGGAAACAAGAAATATCTTGACGAAGCAAAGTTTTTCCTTGACTACCGTGGAAAAACGACTATCGTTCACGATTATTCTCAGGCGCACAAACCGGTTATTGAGCAAGACGAAGCAGTAGGCCACGCTGTTCGTGCAGCCTATATGTATGCAGGTATGGCTGATGTGGCAGCACTTACCGGTGATAAAGACTATATCAAAGCAATAGATGCAATCTGGGAAAACATCGTTGGCAAGAAACTATATATTACTGGCGGCATTGGGGCAACTTCCAACGGTGAGGCTTTCGGAAAGAACTACGAATTACCAAATATGAGTGCATATTGCGAGACATGTGCCGCTATCGGAAATGTATATGTGAACTATCGATTGTTTCTTCTTCATGGCGAGTCGAAATATTACGATGTGCTGGAACGGACACTCTACAATGGTTTAATCAGTGGTGTATCTCTGGAAGGAAACGGTTTCTTCTACCCCAACCCATTGGAATCTAATGGCCAGCATCAGCGTCAGCCTTGGTTCGGTTGTGCCTGCTGCCCAAGCAATATTTGCAGATTCATTCCATCACTACCCGGCTATATCTACGCAGTAAAGGATAAGAATCTGTATGTAAACCTTTTCTTGTCTAACAAGAGCCAATTGAAGGTGGATGGAAAGAAAGTCTGTTTAAGTCAGCAAACGAATTATCCCTGGGATGGCGACATCACAATTAATATTGATCAGAATGCAGCAGGACAGTTTTCCATGAAGATCCGAATTCCTGGATGGGTAAAGAATCAGGTTGTTCCCTCAGATTTGTATCAGTATTCCGATGGAAAGCAACCCAACTACACAATAAGTGTCAATGGACAGGCAGTAAATAAGCCATTAGAAGAGGATGGCTATTTCACCATCAGCCGAAAATGGAAGAAAGGGGATAAAGTGCAGATTCATTTTGACATGGACCCCCGTACCATCCGTGCAAATAAAAAGGTAGAGGCTGATCGTGGTATGATTGCCATTGAACGTGGCCCATTGGTCTATTGCGCCGAGCACCCAGACAACAGTTTTGATATCACGGAGGTTTTGATGAATCAGAAACCAAAGTTCAACCTTAACAAGAAAGTAATTGCCGGAGCCTCCATAATAGCACTAACTACTGATGCACAATCACTGAACTACGATGAGCAAGGGAAACTCACCACAAAGGATCAGCGAATCACACTCATTCCATATTACGCTTGGTGTCAACGTGGATCAGGAAAGATGCGGGTATGGCTACCTCAAGACATAATACTTACAAAGAAATGATATCTAATAGACACATTACAATGCATAGACATTGACTGATTTGGTAAAAAACTACTGATCGGGGTTCTCTACATATCCCTGATACTCTGGAACGAGCGATGACATCACTGAATCATAAGCCTGATTCATGGTGGCTGCAATATTCTCATCACCTTTACCTATAGGATAAATAGCCTGATGAATGGTAAGCGAGAGTGGATGCCAGTTTACAAAATGTCCATCACGCATACGAGGCATCACATCAAAAGAACCATTGATAGTCAGGGGGACTACAGGCAACTGCAACTCATCTGCCAATGCGAAGGCACCCCGACGGAACTGTCCCATATGACCAGTAAACGAACGTGCACCTTCAGGGAACACTGTAAGACTAGTACCATTCTGAAGTGTTTCACGTGCTTTATCATAGGTAGCCTTTATCGCTTTGGGGCCACGCTTGTCAACAAATATCTGGTGCGACTTCTCACAGGCGAAACCGATGAATGGCATCTTTCGTAACTGATGCTTCATCATCCATTTAAAATTTCGATTTAGATAGCCATATATAAGGAATATATCAAAAGCTCCCTGATGATTAGCCACAAAAACATATGACTGACCTGTCTCCAAATTCTCACGTCCTTCGACCTTGACAGGAAGAAGAAGGATTTTCAATAAAGCGCGCCCCCACAAATGGCCGGGCATGTAGCCCCAGTAATGACCATTGCCAAGGGTGCAGCCAATAGAAACAGAAATAACTGTGAGCAACGTAGCCAGAAGCCCTAATGGAAGGGCTATAAACAGTTGGTAGATTCGATAAAGGTATTTCATGGAAATATTTGTATTTTTATTGTTTTGCCTGTTATTTATATTAAATTTTAGTTTATTTGACTGCTGAACTCTGTTTCTTCCGAAGTGTAATAACCACGACCTCTGGATTGCAACCGAAGCGGAAAGGAACCAAAGCGCCAGCACCTTTTGAAACAAAAAGCATTCGCTCCCCCATATGATAAAGGCCATTGCACTCTGTCTTTAAAAGACTAAGCGGACACCAACCGAAGAGTGAGAACTGCATACCATGTGTATGACCACTCAAAGTTAGCTGGCAATGACTATGGGTTAGTATCTTATTTCGCCATGACACAGGATCGTGCTCAAGCATCACGACAAACTGACTGCGCGAAACGCCCCACAATGCATTATTGATATTGCCTCTGTGAGGGAAACGGCCGTTACCATCGTTCTCCATTCCGGCTATAACAATTGAGTCGCCACCACGATAAACAAACTGATGATAGTTGGCCAAAACTGTCCATCCCATATCCTGTTGGGCGCCAACGGTCAACTCCTCGTTCATAGCTTTCTGATAATAAGGGGCATCAATATACATAGCATAATCATGATTGCCCTGAACAGAAAAAACGCCATCGAGAGCCTTAATACCAGAGAGTATCCCTCGATAAGGTTGAATCTCAGAAGGTTGTTTATTCTGTATATCACCCGTAAAAACTACCACATCAGGATGCTGAGCATTGATACTATCAACAATTTCACATACATAATCTTTGTCACTACTACCTAAATGCAAGTCAGTAAAGTGCACTATCCGATAGCCATCGAACGCTGCAGGAAGGTCGTTAAACGCTATATCCAAATGTCTAACCTCCAATTGACGAACGCCAACAAAAGCGCCCCAAAACACTAAAGCCCATTCTAACAGTACTAAGAAAAAACCTATTTGTTTTCCTCGCTTTCCACAGAATGTTCCCAGAGAGAATGATAATTTCCCTCCAGCAACAAGTGCGAAGAAAAGTAAGTACAGGTTAAGCCAGATCATGTTGTCGGGCACAAAGTCACCAAGAGAGGTCAACCAAATGGCTGCCACTGCCAAACAAAAACTTGGAAAGAACCAAAGCAATTGCTGCCACCAAGCACGGGCTCTGAAATAACGCCAGTACAGATAGAAGTCAGGCACTATGATAAGGAGTAAATGGAAGATAAGTGATTTCAGTACCATTTTTAGAATCAGTTTTTAAGAAGATAAATTTGAAGCCAGAAATTTTCGGGCTAACTCTAAAGGAATACTACGCCGTCGTGCATAGTCGGCCAACTGGTCGTCTCCAATCTTTCCCACGCTGAAATACCGTGCCTGCGGATGGGATATCATTAATCCTGATACACTTGCATGAGGACGCATGGCGCCATTTTCGGTTAGGCGGATTCCAATCTGTTTCATATCTAACACTTCATCCAACAGGAAATTCACGCTTCCGTCTGGTAACGATGGATAGCCTACAGCTGGACGTATGCCTTGAAATTTTTCAACATGCAAGTCGCTGATTGACAAGTGTTCGTCATGAGCATACCCCCAGTAGTTTTTCCGAACTTCCTCATGCATTCGTTCGGCAGCAGCTTCAGCCAAGCGATCAGCCAATAACTGAGCCAACATCTTAGAATATGGATCATGATTAAAGTCTGTCTCCAGTCCGGCATCAACACTCGTAGCAAAAAGGCCCAATTTGTCATGTTCAGGATTCAGAAAGTCAGAGAGACACAAACAGGGGGTTCCTTGTTGTTGACGCAAGAGAGGTATCAATGTCCCTGTACGTTCAAGAACAATATTATCGCCAATTGAATGTGTATCTTCAATGAGAAATAAAGCATGCGCACGATAATGCCCCACATGCTGATGTAGAAAATCCTCAGCTTCGGCACGCATACGTTTCTGTTCTTCTTCTCCCTTCAGCTGCCAGGCAAAAAAGAAGTAAACCCAATTAATATATGGTTCCAGTTCTGGTATGTCGTAATGTATAATCATCGGAATTGTATGGGCTGACCGATATAGTCAGTATCAACTACTCCATCATTATATATATGGTGTCCGTTACAGAAGGTGTGTTGGACTTTCCACTGATAGGTATGACCTTCCATCGGACTCCAACCACACTTACTTTCTATATACTGAGGAGTGACTGTCCATGGACTGTCTGGACGAACAATCACCAGATCTGCCTGATAACCCGGACGTATAAATCCACGCTGGCGGACCTCAAAGAGCCGTGCTGGGTTGTGGGCCATCAATTCTACCAATTGCTCGAGGGTGAGCACTCCTTCATCTACAAGTTCCAACATGGTGACCAACGAGAATTGTATCATGGGCATACCACTGGTGGCACGTGAAGCCCCACCTTCTTTCTGAGAGAGTAAATGGGGAGCATGATCGGTACCAATTACACTAATACGCCCATCCATAAGTCCACTTCGAAGGGCCTCACGGTCAAGAATATCCTTGATAGCAGGATTCACTTTTATCTTAGCTCCAAGCTTCTCATAGTCTGTCATCGAAAAGAACAGATGACCTACTGTAGCTTCAGCTGTCACTAATGGAAACTTTCCATCCCTTACAAAATTGGAGGCTGTTATCAGTTTCAGTTCTTCAGCCGTAGTAATATGCGCAATATGTAAACGGGCCTGATGACGAACAGCCAATTCAATGGCCTTCGTTGTAGATGCCAAGCATGCTTCCAAACTTCGAATTAGAGGATGTGCTGAAACTGGAGGATCATCACCATAACGTTCCTTAAACTCCGCCATATTTCGATTGATAATGCCAGTATCCTCACAATGAGCCATAATGGGCAAGCGGGCCTCACTGAAGATTCTATCGAGAGTTTCATCACGATCTACCAGCATATTTCCTGTACTAGAGCCCATAAAGAGTTTAATACCAGGTATGGAATGCTCATCAAGCTGAGTAAAAAGATCTGTGTTAGAGTTTGTGGCTCCAAAAAAGAAAGAATAGTTCACGTGACTTTTGGTAGCAGCCAAGCGGAATTTTTCCTCTAAGGCCTCAACATTGGTTGTCTGCGGCACTGTGTTGGGCATGTCAAAGAAACAAGTAACTCCTCCAGCTGCCGCTGCCCTACTCTCACTTTCCATATCCGCCTTTTCTGTTAGTCCGGGCTCACGGAAGTGTACATGGTCGTCAATAACTCCGGGCAATATATAACAGCCTGTAGCATCAACAACAGCCTCATCTCCAGTAAATCCAGAGGTGAGGCTGCCAATACTTTCAATTATCTCATTCTCAATGACAATATCGCCTACGAACTGTTTACCCTCGTTGACGATTGTACCACCTTTGATGATTGTTTTCATTTACTGTCCGTTCAGAATGCTTTGTATCAACGAATCAGAGGGTTCACCCGATGGAGCAGCCGGCTGTTCAATTCCTTGCAACTTTGCCTGTATCTCATTGGCTACCTTATAGTATTCTTTTACATATGAATCATTTTTGAACTTTTCAGTAGCGATACTCATTAAATGCTCTATCTGTGGAGTTAGAATTGGATACTGATATCCAGCAGTAAGCATCATAAACACACCAGGGCCAAGAACATTATCGAAGTTGTCTACAATGAAGTTCGTTACGAGACTGTCTTCTTCCTCTGCAATTCGATCTGCTTCAACCGACAACACATTGGATATATCATGCTCATCAATACCATCAAGCAACATCTGACTCTCACGATGGCTCAGTTCGTTCATACGGTTGCTCAGTTGAGTATGCTGATCTATAAACTCATAAAGAATTTCGTTCAATGGAGTACCACTCACCTTACGAGAAGTATCATCTATTCTCACTATAATTTCACCTTTTTCCAAGACCAAAGGCATCATCAACGGACGGTCGTCCATAAAGAGATTGACCATCATCGTAGTGTCCAATGCGCCACTGAACTCAAATTTTCCATGAACAACTTCACAGGAATCTATATTCTTAACTTCCTTGTCTTGTACAGCTTTTAAATACAATTTGCTTCCATCAAGTGATGATACCGACGAAGTTCCCTGAATGGAATAGCATTCGGAGCAACACGATGAAAATCCTGTCAAGACAACAAAAAGATATAATAGTTTTCTCATAAAAAACTTCAACATATTCTTCTGATCTTTTGCAAAAGTACGACGATATATTGAAGTATGAAAATAAATTTGCGCATTTTAAAAGAATGCACATACTTTTAGCGTTTTTTTGCCTCTTTTTCGACCTCACTATCCAAGCGATTTATGGCATACAATTGAATAATAGCAGCTAGAAGTAAGGTTCCAATCCATTTATTATGCACATATAATACATATTCCACCTGTGGTATTCCAAATGCATTACTTTGTGAAGCAAACATCAGAACAGCAGTCAACAGAAAAAGTACATCGCTCGTAACAAGTATTCTGCGTAGACGACGTATCGTTACATTCTGACCTTCATAGCGCTGAAGCATCTGCATAGGAGCAAATCCCAACACGCCAATAGCATACAGATAAGGAGCACCTGTCCATCCCATAAGACTGATGCCTGCACCGGCAACCATTAGGAGTCCGCCAATCATATAAATCATGGCTTGAACTTTATTGAGCTGTTTCATTGATAGTCGGATTCGGGTTTACATTCTGTTCATCATCACTCAGTACAAAGATATCTTCATCATCTGTTTTCATAAAATAACGCTCACGAGCTATTTTCTCTATTGCTTTCGGATTTTTCTCCAATTCACGGATTCTATCTTTGTTGGCCTGATGGATTCCTTCGTAATATTCTATTTCACTTTTCAGTTCGCTGATACGCTGTTTATTGCTTATATGGGCCAACACACTATTCTCGTCAAAGAAAACAACGATTAAGACACCAACGACACAAACAATAACATACTTCACATACCATGTATGCCAAACATCAAGAAGCACTTGCTTCACTTTTGCGATGATCTTTTTCATACCTTATTATATATAATTAGGCTTTTTCATAAAATGAGGAACAGCTAAGCCAATTCCAACTCAAACAACAATCGCAGTTTCTCAACAGAAGGATTCTTCTGCACCATCTCTTCAAACTGTTCGCGACGTGTCAACACCTTAGTCTGCTCTAGTTGCTCAGCAACCCTAATCGTCAATGTGATATCCGAATTGTGCAGATACATTTTCAGGGTAGAAAGAATGCTCCCTCGAATAGTTTCAACCTCAGTCTTAATAATTTCGTTTGGTACCACCAATTCAACGCCTGGAAATTCCAGAATCTGTGGATTCATATTCTTCATACGGGCAGCAATTCCACTAAGTCGGAGAGGCATTCGGTTACACATAGACATCCACTGCAATTCCAGTTCTTCTTGCGAAAAGGAAGAAGTCTCGCGACTATTATTATCTTCCGTACCTTGTGTACCAAGCAGAACATTCATCTTCGAGTTTTGCTGCTGGCGCATCCGACCAAAGGTCATTCCTAACGCTGTTGCCTTAAGGGCAGGTCGGGATGGAGAAGATGTTTGAGAGTTCTGACCATCAGAGGAAATCTGAGTATTCTGAGAACTATGGGTATTCTGATAATTCTTAGTAACATTATCCGTCTTCTCAGCCGCGGCTACCTGCGGAGCCGACTTCATTGTGGACTGAGATTGCTGGATCAAATTTTTAAACAGGGATTTCAGTCTTCTGGGCTTACGCCCACTACCCTCCCCTTCTGCTGGCTGCGTCAGTTGGGCCAGCTCAATCAATGTGAGTTCAACGAGCAATCGCTTGTTTGAGGATTGTCTGTAATTAATATCACATTGGTTCATCACTTTCAAGGCATCATACAGGAAACTAAGCGGAGCCTTTTGTGCCTGTTGCTGATAGCGTTCACGAGCCTGTTCACTAACTTCCAACAATGACAAAGTTTGTGGATCTTTGGCCATCATCACGTTACGCACATGTTTGGCGAGTCCCTGTACAAGCAGACCGCCATCGAAGCCTTTATTAATAACATCGTTCAGAAGCACCATCACGTCGCTCACTTTATTGGCAAGCGACAGGTCAACCAAGCGGAAATAATATTCAGAATCAAGTACATTCAGGTCTTCAATTACTTTCTGATAGGTGATATTTCCCTGACAGAACGATGCAGCCTGATCGAAAATGGAAAGAGCATCGCGCATACCGCCATCTGCTTTTTCAGCAATCACCGCCAATGCTTCTTCTTCGTATTTTATGCCCTCTTTCTCAGCTACGCCTTTCAAGTGAGCAATCGTATTCTGGACAGTCATGCGTTCGAAGTCATAAATCTGACAACGACTTAAAATAGTAGGAAGAATCTTATGCTTCTCTGTAGTAGCCAGAATAAAGATAACATGTGCAGGCGGTTCCTCCAATGTTTTAAGAAAAGCATTAAAGGCTGCTGTTGACAACATATGAACCTCGTCAATGATGAAGACTTTATATTTTCCCAACTGAGGTGGAATACGTGTTTGCTCCATCAGTGTCTTTATGTGCTCAACCGAATTGTTTGATGCGGCGTCAAGCTCAAAAATATTCAGCGAACGCTGCTCGTTGAAAGACTGACAACTTTCACACTCGTTGCAAGCCTCACCATCAGCAGTTGGATTCTGACAGTTAATAGCCTTAGCAAAGATACGAGCACAAGTTGTTTTACCAACTCCCCTTGGTCCGCAGAACAGATAGGCATGAGCCAGTTTTCCACTCTTCACAGCATTCTTCAGTGTGGTGGTAAGTGCCTGTTGTCCCACTACTGTATCGAAAGACATTGGACGGTATTTACGTGCCGATACAATATATTCCATTTTCTTGTTTTTAGTTTTATGGCACAAAGGTACGAAAAGTCGCGCTCAAAAACGAAAGTTTTATTTCCTTTTTTGTCACAAAACAGAATAAATTTTCTACAACAAAAAATGGCCTTCATCCATATGGGAAGAAGACCATTTAATGAAAGTTACACTTAGTCTAAGTATATCTCGAGTAATTTATTTGTCACTGCAACATTTACCGCCGCAATATTGTCCACAGCAATTACGTTCTTTCAACAGTTTCTCAATGGTAGCCACTTCTTCATCGGTAACAGGCAATACCGTACCGTGACGAGGAGTAAACATACCACTGGTATTGGTCTGTGCTCGAAGTGTAAAGCTAGTCAAATCAGTAGTCTCACAGAACTGATAGTAACCAGAACCGTAGCAATCGTACATCAAAATCCATTTTTCAGGATTCTTGCAGGATCCGTCAGCGTTAATCAGCGGCCAAACGCCAGCACCTTCAACGGCTACACGTGTCTGCTGCAACTTACCGCTAGGAGCACTCCACTGCGAACCTGGAGCAGCATTCTTCTTTGGGGTCAGCGATTTTGCAGTAACCTTACAGATTCCACCTTCGCCTTCGTTCTTATAGAAAGCATGGTACAACTTATCTTTCTCATTGAACACGATGTCCATATCGATGGTAGCCGAACCGCGATCATAAAAATAAGTAGGTTCACCTTCCAAATCAGTAAAGTCCTTATTGGCATAGCAATAGTACACTTTATCATAAGGAATTGTACCATCATTGGTCAGCAGAGAGAAATACACAAGATATTTCTTTGCTTTTGGATCCCAGATCGTTTCCGGAGCCCACACACGGGTTACATTAGCAAAATTTGTTCCTTTATACTTCTCAGGGAAATGAACAGTTGAATGCTGCCAGTTCACCAAGTCTTTCGAGCGCATTAGCACCATACCACGATTACTAGCCCATCCTTCAGCGCAACGCATATCGGTGTTTACCATATAGAACCACCCATCCTTGCCACGAAGCACATGAGGATCGCGAACACCTTTCTTCAGAGCAATGGTATCGGCACTAACAACCATTTTTCCATTGTTCATGGGAACAAACTTGAAAGGATCACTAATATCACTCAAGGCGTAGTAGATATTCTCATTGTCGTTAGACGGAAAATACACGAACAGATACTTTGTATAGTTCTGCGCATAAGTGGCTAAGGGGCCAAGAAGCGAAAACAGCACGGCCATTAAAAACAGTTTTTTTGTCATTTTGTAGTAATAAAATAGATAAGTGGTGCAAAGATACAAAAAAAGGCTGAACTAGTCAGCCTTTTTAAAAATATTTTTCTTTCCTTGTTGCTTTATCCTACATTTCCGACCTTAATCAGATATTCTGCAATCTGAACAGCATTCAAGGCAGCGCCCTTACGAATCTGATCACCCGAAAGCCAGAAAGTCAGTCCGTTATCATCGGCCAAATCCTTACGTACACGACCAACGAACACATCATCCTTACCCGCTGTGTCCTTTGGCATAGGATATGTAAGAGTGGCAGGGTCATCCACGAGCGTACAGCCAGGTGCAGCTGCTATGGCCTTCTGAGCCTCCTCAACAGAGATCGGCTTTTCAGTTTCAATCCATACACTCTCTGAATGGCTGCGCAATGAACTTACACGTACACACATTGCCGAACAGCGTGCATCGGTATGCATAATCTTACGCGTTTCATTGTACATCTTCATTTCTTCCTTTGTATAGCCATTAGGCTGGAACACATCGATTTGAGGAATCACGTTATAAGCCAGCTGGTGGGGGAACTTCTTTACAGTCTTCACCTCGCCAGTCTCAACAATTTCCTTATACTGCTGCTCCAGTTCAGCCATAGCAGCAGCACCAGCTCCGCTGGCACTTTGATAGCTTGAAACATGGATACGCTTGATATGTGAAATATTCTCCAAAGGCTGCAGTACGACTACCATCATAATGGTGGTACAGTTAGGGTTGGCAATAATGCCACGGGGACGTTTCAAAGCATCCTCAGCATTGCATTCAGGCACCACCAAGGGCACATCATCGTCCATACGGAAAGCACTCGAGTTGTCAATCATCACAGCGCCGAATTTTGTGATATCCTCAGCGAACTCTTTTGAAGTTCCTGCTCCAGCACTTGTGAACACTATATCGACATCCTTGAAATCATCGCCATGCTTCAGCAGTTTCACCTCGATGTCCTTACCCTTGAAGTTGTATTTTCGACCAGCACTACGCTCTGATCCAAACAACAGAAGTTCATCCATGGGGAAATTTCTCTCAGCGAGAATGCGCAGGAATTCTTGTCCTACGGCTCCGCTCGCACCTACGATTGCTACTTTCATTTTGTTACTTTTTTAGGGGTTTTACTAACTTTAGGGTGCAAAATTACAAAGAAAAAATGACATAACATAAGGAAAAACAAAAATTACTAACAAAACAAGCCAATATTTATGAACTTTTTAATAACTTTGCACCTGAAATGACCGATTTATCCTCATATCTTCATATTAGCGACCCCACGCTTATCTTTTTCGTGGTGCTTTTGATTATCCTGTTTGCTCCTATCATCATGAGCAAGCTGCGTATTCCTCACATCATCGGTATGGTATTGGCAGGCGTGTTGGTGGGTCAGCACGGCCTAAACATTTTGGATCGTGACGAATCTTTCGAGCTATTCGGTCGCGTAGGTCTATATTACATTATGTTCTTGGCCGGACTGGAGATGGATATGGAGAGTGTAAAGAAAAATTCCCGACAGTTTATCATTTTCGGTCTGCTCACTTGCTTGGTACCTCTTACCCTCACTTATATCATGTCTATCACCTTATTGGGGTATAGTAGTAAGGCTTCATTTCTCTTAGGTTGCATCATGGCCTCAAATACACTGATAGCCTATCCATTGGTGGGTCGTTACGGTTTGCATCGCAATTCAAGTGTAATGCTAAGTGTAGGGTCATCCATGATCTCACTATTCATGTCGTTGGTGATGCTGGCGGGGCTGGCGGCAACGTTCAGTGAGAACAGCGGTATTCTATTTTGGGTATTTTTTGCAACGAAACTGGCTATTTTCATAGTTGGAAGTCTATTAATAATACCACGATTGGCACGCTATTTCCTGCGCCGATACAGTGATGCTGTCATGCAGTATATCTTTGTCATGTCGGTCATGTTCCTTAGCGCAGCCCTTTCAGCAGCCATCGGTTTGGAAGGCATTTTCGGTGCTTTCTTCTCCGGATTGATTTTGAACAGATACATCCCCCATGTTTCTCCGCTTATGAACCGCATCGAGTTCATTGGCAACGCAATCTTTATTCCTTATTTTCTGATTGGTGTAGGAATGCTCATCAACCTCAAAACGCTGATGGACGGTCCAGAGATGTGGTGGATTGTTTTACTCATTGTTTTTTTCGGAACATTTGGAAAAGCTGTAGCAGCCTATCTGTCGAGCCTATTGTTTCGTTTACCTAAAGCTGAAGGCCACATGATGTTCGGACTTACTTCGGCCCATGCTGCCGGTGCCATTGCAATGGTAATGGTAGGTATGCGTCTGGAAGTAGAACCTGGATTAATGTTGGTCGATAATCAGATGTTGAACGGCGTTATCATTATGATATTAGTGACATGCCTGATATCAACAATGATGACACAGAAAGCAGCTCTTCAAATTGTGTTCCGTGAACGGGTTAATTTGCAGTCAAACCACACTCAGGAGAAAGACGACGAGAAAATACTTCTCTGTGTAAAATACCCTGAGATTGCTCCTCAGTTGGTCTATTTGGCCACACTAATTCGCAACCAGAAGTTGAACCGCGAGTTAGTGGCGCTCAATGTTGTATATGACGACCAAGACAGTCTGAAGGCACGCGAAGAAGGTCTCCGACTTTTGGAGAGTCTTCAGCAACAGGCCAGTGCTTCTGAAATACAAATGCAGACTCAGGTGCGTTTGGCATCCAACATTGCCAACGGCATCAAGCACGCTTTCCGTGAATACGGATGTTCAGAAGTTGTAATGGGTATGCACGTACATAAGGATGTGTCACAGAAATTCTGGGGTGAGTTCATCCAAAGTTTGTACAATGGTTTAAACCGACAGATATTCTTAGTTCGTTTTGAGCAGCCCCTTTCTACGCTACGGCTCATTCAAGTTGCAGTACCATCGAGGGCAGAGTTTGAGCCTGGCTTCCATCGCTGGCTAGAGCGCCTCTGCCGTTTTGCCGAGCAACTGGATTGCCGCATTCTTTTCCATGGCAGACAAGAATCACTCGACCCCATCAGACAATTTATCAACAACGGACATCCAAGTGTTAGAGGCGAATACAAATTGATGGGACATTGGAACGAGCTGCCTAAATTGGCTGCTGGAATAGAAAAGGACCATCTGTTTGTAGTGGTGACAGCCCGTAAAGGCACAATCAGTTACAAGAATGCTATTGATCGTCTTCCTGACGAGCTGACAGAATATTTCTCTGGTACAAACCTCATGATAGTGTTCCCTGACCAATATGGCGATCAGAAGGAAGACAGGATGAGTTTCACTGAGGCTCAACACCATGAAGAAAACAGTATCTACGATACTATTTCTCATTGGATTCACAAAAAAGCAATGTAAAATAGACCTATATTTTTTGAGAAGTCATCATGATAGAAATAAAAAATATCACCAAAAGCTTTGGTTCACTGCAGGTATTGAAAGGCATCGATCTCACTATCCAAAAAGGAGAAGTGGTGAGCATCGTTGGCCCCAGTGGTGCTGGTAAGACAACACTTTTACAAATCATTGGTACCCTTGACCGACCTGACAGCGGCTCAGTATATATTGACTCCATTGATGTAACGACCCTTTCACAAAAACAGCTCAGCGATTTCCGCAACCGTCATTTGGGCTTTGTGTTCCAGTTTCATCAGTTGTTACCTGAGTTTACAGCTCTTGAGAATATTATGATTCCTGCTTATATAGCTGGTCGTTCCAAAAAGGAAGCAAAAGAACGGGCCGAGGAGTTGTTGCAGTTCATGGGACTATCTGACCGCGCCCACCACAAACCTGCTGAACTTTCAGGCGGTGAGAAACAGCGTGTAGCAGTTGCTCGTGCATTAGTTAACAATCCTGCCGTAATTCTTGCCGATGAACCCAGTGGCTCTCTTGACACAAAAAACAAGCAGGAACTGCACCAGTTGTTTTTTGACCTTAGAGACAAGTTTGGACAGACGTTCATTATTGTGACCCATGATGAAGAACTTGCTACACTAACCGACCGCACTATCCACATGAAAGACGGACTACTGCAAGTGCCCCCTCATACGGTCCTTGATGGGACTTCTATAGAAGACGTAGCAAATGTAGTTTCAGAAGAAGAAGGGAGGAAGACATGTTAAAATTAGGAGATTATAATACACTGAAAATTGTTAAGCGCGTTGACTTCGGACTCTATCTTGACGGCGGCGATGAAGGCGAAGTACTACTGCCGAAGCGTTACACTACCCCACAGATGCACATCGGTGATGAACTGACCGTATTCATCTATCTGGATCAGGACGAGCGCATCGTAGCAACCACAGAAGCACCGTTAGCCAAAGTAGGCGACTTTGCCTATTTGGAAGTAGCATGGACCAACCAGTATGGTGCTTTTCTGAAATGGGGCCCCATGAAAGACCTTTTCTGCCCGTTCCGCGAACAGAAGCAACGAATGCAGACAGGCAAACACTACATTGTCTATGTAAAAGAAGACGAAGAGACTCATCGTTTGATGGCAACCGCCAAGGTCGAGAAGTATCTTTTTACTTCAGAGTCAACAGAAGGAGAACAGAACGAATCAGAAGTTCATACACTGAAGCATGGCGACAGCGTTGATTGTCTTGTATGGCAGAAAACTGATTTGGGCTTTAAAGTCATTATCAACAACAAGTTCCAGGGTCAGCTTTATGACAACCAGATATTCCAGCCACTATTCACAGGCAACCGGCTTACCGCCTATGTAGATCATGTTCGCCAAGACGGTAAGGTTGACCTCACCCTACAACCTACAGGACATCAGCATACGCTCGACTTTGCCGAGGTGCTTCTTCGCTACCTTTACGAGAATGATGGTCACTGCGATTTGGGCGACAAGAGTCCGGCTGAACTGATTGCCGATCGTTTTAAAGTATCGAAAAAGGCCTATAAAAAAGCCATTGGCGATTTGTACCGTCGAAGACTCATCACTATTTCAGACGAAGGAATCAAACTCGTATAAAAACAACGGAATCAAGTTCATTCAACTTGATTCCGTTGTTTTATATCTATATGGGTATTTCCTAAATACCGTATCTTTCTACAAGTTTAAGTACATCTTCCTTGTCGGGAGCGAACACATGGTTCAGTACGCCCACCGATACAGTGTACTCCCTCCCAGCTATAAACACTCGGCCCACAGAAAACAGATAGTAGTCATCCACTCTTAATAAACGATCCACTACCATATCAGTAGTAGTGCCAACTGTCATCTGTCCAGCCACCTTCATCACCGAACTGAAAAGGTCTTCGCCCAACGCTTTTCCAATTTTCTCATCGGTAGCATCTTTCAGCACTGTTTTCAGAACTTCCTTATGATCAGAAGCCTTCGGACAGGTTACTACCATCGCCATCAATAGCGCGACGAACAATACAATCAATAAAGCACATCCTCTTCTTAACATACTACTTAAACTATTTAATAAATTTCTTTCCGTTCCTAACTACCACTTCATGCTTGGCTGTATTAGCGGAAGGTTCCATTCCCTTTAAGGTATAGGCTTTTTCCATTTCCTTTATTGACGAGAGGCGCAGAGGTTCCACCTGAGTAGTCACCAAATAGTCATCAACACTTTTAGCAAAGTTGATATCGTATATTTCACAAGTACCATCGTCATTTGACGAGGTTAGTCCGAAAATTGTCTGTCCCAATGTGACACATGGACGCTCCCCATAGAAGTTCTCATAAAGACCACTTGTTGACATATTCCAAGCAATCAGCTGCTGCTCTTCATTGCCTACGGTAATATTTTTCTTAGTTACTGGAACCACCTGACTCCCCTTGTTAGCGCCATTGAGCCACCACAGATAGGAAGCGGTGCTCGTCGTTTTCAGACCTTTCCCGCGAACCACAAGATATTTCTGAGCTGCATCAATATCATAGTCACAATCTTGATACTTCAGCAACAATGCTATGTTGTTATTGCCAGTGGCCTTTGCCTTCAGAACATTATGTTCGGTATCATAGGTGATATTGCCAGCAGGAATACGTCCCGGATCACCCGTTGTCCAGTCAGCAGCACGAAACTGGTAGGCATGTGCCTCAACACTGAAATCTTTCATTAGTCGAAGATAGTACAATCCAGGATTGAGCGTTCCCTTTGTTGCAGCAAGTCTCACCACGAACTTTGTCTTCACTTTTCCTTCAGCATCTTTTATCAATTCGTCAGGAATAGGATATTCGATATTATAGAATCCATTCGCCTCAACCCATTTAGCTGTTGAGGTTACTGACACATCAGCAATCTTCACGCCATCCACCAGCAGTTCAGCCTTACGTCCGTTATCAGCCGTAGTGAATCTGCACATAATGGAAAGACGCTCGCCTACTCCTTCATTATTAAATAAGGTGTACTGCACATATCCGCCACTCTTAGCATCACGATAGCTTTCACCATTGTAACTGCCGATATTTGAGTCTGATGAATAGTTATACTCATGTCCTGCTTCACTCTGCTGCTCACCAGGAGCCACAAAGTCGAGCGTACGTGCCAGTAATGCTTCGTTGGCTGCTTCTGTCTGAGCCATCGAACTGTTAGCAAAGTTCTCTGCAGTTTGCTGATACCAGTAGCACATATAACGGTCGTGATGAATCTGGTAGAAAGGCTGAAGGTTCAACTTCTGCCAAGTATATGACTGCACTTCCGGTCTGCTGGCATCAATAGTGAAAGTGAGTTTCGACAAGTCTTGTGCTTCAATACGTTTCAACACCTCTGCGCGTTCACCTATCAACAACGGAGCAGAAAGTAAGTTTTTCGACGCAGCCATCGAACCGGGCGCATGGTCCATTCTACCTTCGCCACCATATTCATTCTGCAGTTGTTCGCTACCATTGGTAGTATTAGCACCTAAGAGAATCGGTCCATATCTGAAAGCCACATAGTCAGTATAGTTAGGACATTCCACATAACTGAGCAACATAGGCAGTTCTACAGTAATCACATCACCTGCCTGCCAGTTGCGGTTCAGTTCAACATAGCTGGCTACACCTACCGTTGTCACAGCTTGTATCTTCTCTGCATTGACAGACACTTCGAAATCCTTGCCTACCCATGCTGGATGACGAACAGCAATCGTATAACTGCCGGCTTTACCTACAGTAATCTTAGTCTTTGGTTCAAAGGGGAATGCTGTTTCTTGAGTAACTGAGAAATCATCGCTCACAAGACTGGAAGCAGTAAAAAGGTTTACGTACAGCGTATTCGTCCCATCGTGGGTATAGATAAAATGACCATATTTTGAATGGTTCTCCATACCTGTTCCCACACAACACCACATGCCTTGGTTCACTTGTGAATAGATACGATAGCCCTGTGGACGCAAGGTGGTGAAATAGACGTATCCACCTGTTGTCGGGTCTTGAGTAGAGAGAATATGGTTCCACATGGCATACTCATAGAAGTCGGCATATTTCGCATCATTGGTACGGTCGGCCATCATTTCCGACATTTTCAGCATGTTGTTTGTATTGCACGACTCGGGTCCGTCTAACTGGTCGATATAGCGATTAGAATTGCCTGCTGCCAGGAAATGCTCGTTCACCGAATTACCGCCAATACATACGGTTCGGTTTTCTGCCACATCGGTCCAGAAGTTTTCAGCCGCTTTAATATACTGAGAAGCAGAAGATTTTTCCAGCTCTGTCTCTCCGATTCGTTCCATACCGATGTACTTTGGCACCTGTGTATTGGCGTGCTTTCCATCAAGGAACGTCTTATTCATTGTCTGCATGCCGTTGAGCATCGTTTTATGCGTGTACTTCTTAGCAGCAGTCAAGTATTTCTCATCACCAAACAACTGATAGGCATCGAGCATCGATTCGTTCATACCTCCATGTTCGGTATTGAGAAGATTTTCCATATCACTATCGGAAACTTTTGCAACAACATTCACACTCCAGTCTGCCAGTTTTCGAAACAGTTCTTTGGCAACTTCACTGTTTCCATAAAGATAAGCATCGCGCAAACCGGCAAGTATCTTATGCTGACAGTAGAATGGTACCCATCCGCCATGACTCTTATAGGGCTGTATATTTCCCTGATAGAGGGAAGTCCAATCGCTATTGATAGGCTGACCTCCAATAAAACCGTAGAGCCCCTGTGTATTATTATCGAACTTGTCCTGACAGTCTTTCATCACGCTGAGCATATAGTCCATGCGTTCTTTCAACTGCGCCTTCACAGCCTCATCATGACAAGCAGCATAAGCCAGGGCAAGAGCCGTAAGATAGTGTCCCCCGACATGTCCGCTGAGGTCGAAAGAAGAGTCGCCCCAGTTTTTAAAATTCGGATGTTTGGTCAGCCACTGATAGTATTTGCTACTGCTATCGGTAGTAGAGGCAAGACCGGCCTGTCGGACATAGGGTGTCAACAACCTGTCCACATCATAAGCCAACAGCACCTTGAAGTTCAACTCCATTGCCGTTTTCATTGGTCCATCGGTCAGTGTCACCTGCTCCAGGTCAAAATGTTTCGGGTAAAGTTCGCTCTGTGCCTGCGCAGTAGTAGCCACCATTATCGTCAGCAGGCCAATCATTGAATGTCTTAATTTCATAATGTAGTAGTAATAGTTTTATTCAGTTGAACGGAAAAGAGAATTAGCGCAGGGGTGAATTCCTGCGCTCTCTAATTTGAGTAATACGTTCCAGCAAGTCCTGATAGTGCAGTGCATTAATGCCTTCGGCCTGCTGTTGTTTCAGATACTGCTCTATTTTGTCCAAATGTTGCATCACATAAAGTGTCACATCGTAGTTGCTGATGCGCGAGGAACTTTTAACCTTGTCGTCAGGATTAATGAGTGCATTAAT
This sequence comes from Prevotella sp. E9-3, assembly GCF_022024015.1. Classification (NCBI taxonomy): domain Bacteria; kingdom Pseudomonadati; phylum Bacteroidota; class Bacteroidia; order Bacteroidales; family Prevotellaceae; genus Prevotella; species Prevotella sp. E9-3. The sequence goes on along the minus strand of NZ_CP091786.1, from coordinate 1,194,436 downwards.
CTGGCTGATATATATACGTTCCAAGTTTCGACGCATCTCATTTTTCCATTCGTTACTATTGTTGAGCGGTTTCCATACTTCAACGAACAGGTCGTCAAGATACTCCGGCACTGTATAGCCATCTTCACAAGCAACAGCATTGGTGTTGAGCGTAATGAGCGTGTATCCGTCCAGCATTCTACCAATCACCCTTTCCTGCATGTTATCCTGTGCATAGGTAGGATTGAATCTTACCTTGTTGCTGATATTCTTTGAAACCAACCACTCGGGTGCATCAAAGATATTACGTCCCAGATATTGAACAGCCTCCCTCTGTATTTCTTTAGGCACAAAAGAACGTGGTTCTTTACCAGGAGTATTGAGATAGGCGCCGCCGATGTTACGCAACACATGGTTAGTATAGCGCCAGAACTGCCCTCTCACTTCATTCCACATTTCACTCAAGTCATCATATTGATCATTGTCCTGCTGGGTCCACTTCTCCAGATTCTCCATGATACGCTTCAGGTTCTTTATGCCATATTCTGATGCCTTCATGCTGTTATCGCCAAGGTCCTCGGTCTGTGAGCGCGGATCGTCACCGCCACCTTCTCCGCCCAACCACCACAGTCGGCGGTTGCCATTCAGCACCTTACTGGTTTCTTTCATCAGCTTCTCTTTTTCAACGAACTCATCTTTGAACTCTGGACGCCACTGATAGCCCCACTTAATGGCCCATTTATCATAGTCGTTGACACGAGGGAAGAGACCTTTTTCCGAAATGCCATCCTCTGGCTGTGCCACATAATTAAAGCGGGCATAGTCCATAATACTGGCGGTATGACCATGTTTCTCCACCCAAGCCTTGTCACGCAAAAGCTCTACAGGCGTAGCATTCGAAGCACACATATTATGGCGCAGGCCAAGGGTATGGCCCACTTCATGAGAAGAAACAAAACGAATCAGTTCGCCCATCAGTTTATCATCAAACTTCATCTTCTGTGCGCGCTTATCCAACGGTCCACACTGAACCATATACCATTTTGTGAGCAGGTTCATTACATTATGAAACCAGCAGATATGGGCTTCGATAATTTCGCCCGAGCGAGGGTCAACGATGCGAGGGCCATAGGCGTTCTCAGTTTCAGAAGGCAGATAGCGCAACACCGAGAAACGTGCATCGTCAAGACTCATGGTTGAATCATTCTCGGGCCATTCCTTAGCCACGATTGCATTCTTGAAGCCGGCAGCCTCGAAAGCCACGTTCCAGTCGTTGATACCCTTCATCAGGTATGGTATCCACTTCTTTGGTGTAGCGGGATCAATATAGTAAACAATCTGTTTTTCAGGTTCAGAGAGTTTTCCGGCCAGATAGGCCTGCTTATTCTTAGGCACCAGACGATAGCGTGAGATGAAAGCCTCATGCTGTGCCTTTGTCTGATTGTCACTGAACTGACGGAAAGTGTTTACGAAATATCCCACACGACTATCCCAGATACGTTTACGCATCGGTGTCTTGGGAAGCAGCACCATTGAGGTGTTGAAGCCCATCGTCACACTGCCTGTATGTGAGGCAGCCGAAGCAGCTGGCTGACTGCCATAGGTACGGGTAGAGAGAATTTCTATATTTGTCGGGAACACCTTCATGGTGTCAATAAAAGTACGGTCAGCCTGCAAACCACCTACTTTCAGGTTTGTCTTTGCATTTGATGAGAAGCTGAACAAGTTATTATCGGTCTTGAACAGATTTGTGACTTCCACAAGACTTGCATCCTTTTCCTTGTTCTGACCAATAATCTTAAAGGCCATCACAATAGGGTCAACCGTCGATTTTTCCAGTGTGCGGGCTATATTATCTTTCTCGTCGGCCAGATAACTCAGCACATATTGACGCATCAGCATGGTGGCACTGTCGCGTTTCTCCATGTACACCGTGCAATGATTGATTTCTTCACCGGCAAACTGTCCGAAACCTTGTGGCACAGCATTGAAACGGGTGACGCAGAGGAACAGGCGCCCCAGCATTGAATCGGGGACCTCAAAATAGTGCTTGCCCTCAATCTTCCTTACGGTAAACATGCCCGTACGGGTTGAACCGCCTTTTTTCAGCAGTTTCTCGTATTCTGACTCTTCTTTTTTCTTTTTTTCTTTTTCAGTTTTTACTGTATCGGCAGCCAAAGTATCTGTTTTCACAGAATCCGTTTTCAAGGTATCGGCGGCAAGTACAAGATGCAGACGCCCGGCCTGTACGCCAAGACTCATTGTCATGCAGGCCAACAAAAGAAGCAGTTTAGATTTCATCATTGTTTAAGATTTTTGTTAGTGGTTGATATTACTGATTATTTATCTATTTTCTTTCCAAAAGCCAAAGCAGCACCAATAGCCGTACAGAACTCAGAATATTTTGGAATATGGAAGCGTACCTTGTAGAGTTTCTCCAGTGAGGGGAATATCTCCTTACACTGGGGCAACAAGGTCAGATTGCCTATGAGCACCATATCACGGCATCCCGTACCTTGCGCTGCCAGTACCGATGCCGAGCCGATGGTCTGCAACACCATTCCGATAATGCCGGCTGCGATATCTTCTTTCGGAGCATCGCTCTTGGCTTTAGCAAAAATACTGGCCGTAGCATCCATAGGAAGTCCTGGCAACGGATTGGTAGAGATATCGCCTATGAGCAAGTTTACATTTCTGAGTGTGCCCTGCATGGCCAAAGCCGAAACCTGTTTGATATCGCTGGTACCCAGACAAATGCGTGACAGTCCCATCAAGGTGCCTCCACCAATACCAATACCGCCTATGTGACTCATCTCTTCGCCACGACACATTACGAATGAAGTTCCCGTGCCCATAGACACAACGATGGCATGATCAAGCTTCGACTCATAGCGAGCACCCAAGGCATCGGCTATGAACTCGTCACAACGGCTGGTCTTCACGCCATATACATCACTCTTCACATAACCGGCACCTACACCGGTGAGCATCACATGATCAACCTCTTCAAGTCCTATATTATTATCATGCAAGTACTTTCCGAAGGCTCCATAAAGCGAAGTGATAGGATCGGCAGCAGTAATGCGTATAGGAGCTGTGGGCTTGCCTTCACGCAGTCCGACAATCTTTGTGGTCGAGATGCCCACGTCTATTCCAATAATCATTCCCATTTCTATTTACAGTTTAGCGCATGCAAAGATAAAGAAAAATATTGACAGTAGGCAATTCTTAGTAATACTTCGAACAATTTATATGCAATTTGAACAAATTTATGCAAAAAACAGACTAATTTATGCATAAATTCATCTTAATTCTGTACTTTTGCAAAAACAAAAAAACGCAATTCATACAAGATGCATATAGCCATAGCTGGTAATATAGGCAGTGGAAAGTCAACCCTCACCCGCATGCTGGCTCGCCATTACGGATGGGAGCCACGATTCGAGGCGGTAGAACATAACCCCTACCTGGAAGACTACTATAAAGATATTCACCGCTGGTCGTTCAACATGGAAGTTTATTTCTTGAAAGAACGCTTCCGCGACGTCATCGAAATACAGCAATCCTCCAACACTATTATCCAGGATCGCTCTATTTACGAGGGCGTTTATGTGTTTATGGAGAACAATAAGGCGATGGGCAATCTCAGCGACCGCGACTATGAGACCTACATGGAACTGTTCGAACAGATAATGGACGTAGTGAAATTTCCCGACCTAATGATCTACCTGCGCTGTTCGGTACCCCATTTGGTGGGCAATATCCAGAAGCGTGGACGTGACTATGAACAGCAAATGCAGTTGGAATACATTGAAAATCTGAACCGCAGGTATGATGACTTCATTACCAATAAATATAAAGGACCAGTTATGATCATTGACAAAGACGAACTTGACTTTGAGCACGAACCAAAGGATTTCGCCCAGATCATTGACCGTATCGACCAGACTCTCTTCGGATTATTTAGCCCCCTAAAACCATAATAATATGCACATCGCAGTAGCTGGAAACATTGGAAGTGGCAAGACCACCCTCACCAAGATGCTGGCCCATCGATATGAATGGACGCCACGTTTCGAACCCGTTGACAACAATCCCTATTTGAGCGACTTCTATGCCGACATGAAACGATGGTCGTTCAACCTACAGATATATTTTCTTAACAAACGATTCAAGGAGGTGGTAGAGATTTCGCGTTCCAAAGAAACCATCATTCAGGACCGAACCATCTTTGAGGATGCCCGCATCTTTGCGCCCAACCTGCACAGTCAGGGACTGATGAGCGATCGCGATTTCCAGAACTATTGTGACCTGTTCGACCTGATGATGTCGCTTGTGAAATTGCCCGACCTCATGATTTATATCCGAAGCAGCATCCCTACCCTTGTAGCCCAGATTCAGAAACGAGGTCGTGAGTATGAGCAAACCATGCGACTCGACTATCTGAAAGGTCTTGAACAACGTTACGAAGAGTGGATTGGCTCTTATAAAGGACAGCTCATTATTATCGATGGTGACCACTGCAAGTTTGGCGATCGTCCTGAAGACTTCAAGCAAGTTACCGATATGATTGACGCCAAACTGTTTGGTCTGTTCCCGATGGAAGAGGGTGAGTAAAGAACCACGATGGAGAAAGACGAAACAATCATTCTTCGGAACCTACAGATAGGTTATCCGCTAAAACATGGCTCTAAGGTGGTAGCCAGTGGTATTAACGCCACCTTACAGAGCGGTCAGCTCACGTGTCTGTTAGGTTCCAATGGCGTGGGTAAGTCAACCCTGCTGCGTACGCTCTCGGCTTTTCAACCGGCACTTTCTGGCGAAGTGTTACTACTTGGAAAGTCTATCAACGATTATTCTCCACGCCAACTCAGTCAGCTTATTGGTGTAGTGCTTACCGAGAAACCAGATGCGCGCCACATGACCGTTCGCGAACTCGTAAGCCTGGGCCGTTCGCCATATACAGGTTTTTGGGGTACTCTGAATGCCGATGACCACTCGATTGTGGAAGAAAGCATACATCTGGTGGGAATTGAAGCACTCAGCTCGCGCACCATCTCTACCCTCAGCGATGGTGAACGGCAAAAGGCAATGATAGCCAAGGCCCTTGCCCAACAGACAGATATCATCTTCTTGGACGAACCCACAGCATTTTTAGACTTCCCGTCAAAAGTTGAAGTAATGCAACTACTGCGCCGACTGGCTGCTACGCTGGGGAAAACAATCTTCATGTCAACCCACGATTTAGAACTGGCTCTACAAATGGCCGACACGCTATGGCTGATGCAAACAACAGATAACAGCACTGGCTCGATGACTGAGGACTGCTCACTCAAAGTGGGTTCGCCTCGTGAACTTGCCAATGAAGGAATCCTATCAAGTTTTATCAACCGCCAAGGAATTTCCTTTTCTCCCTCTGATTTCAGAATTAAGGTGGAGCGCTAATACGTTTCCGCTTATTACATCGAAAAATTGCATATTCATACCGTTCTTTTTTCGAAAATCAAGACAAACAAAAATTGCAAACTAGAACGGAGAAGCTAAGAAAATTCGCCTAAATTGTAATTTAAACGCTCGTTATACCGCAACTGAAAGAATCCTATACCGCAATTCTTTAACTCTTATACCTCAACTGAATGGTAATCGCAGTACAACTGAATGGCAGCTGCAGTACAGTTTTTATTCAGTTGAGGTATAACTACCGTTCTATTGCAGCCTAAAGTAAAGGGGTATTATCGACGAAATGGCTCTTTTTTAAGGACCAATATCGTAAAGTATTCATTATGAGCATGTTGCAAATAATTCACAACATGCTCATAATTTGCGTATAGAAGTCCAAAGTAGGAGTTGGTGAATTTCGTGCGATTCTCACGCGTTTTAACGGTATAAATATGCATCCGAAGAGCGCATGTATATACACAAGTTGCTCACTACTTCAGAACTTTCTTTCCATTGACAATGTTCAGGCCCGGACGAAGTGAGGAACGACGAATTCCATCGAGACCATGAATCACCGTGGGCTGCGGTTCGGCAGCAGGCATATCAACAGACGACACCTCACCACCATTCATCACCGTTGTTACTTCATCAGCCGTTAGCGCATGACTATAGATACGAACATCCTGAAGATAGCCTGTAAAGAGTGGATCGGAAGCAAACTGACTGCGTCCTAAATAGTTGAGTATCGGATGCAACTCATTTGGACGAATAGTAATGCCTGTGCTGCTGGCCACCTCACTACCATCCACATAGATAGAAGTTTTCTCACGTCCGATAACCACTGCAACGTGTTTCCATTTCAACACATCGAGTCTGGCAGGACAATCAATTGACTGTTCATCGCCACCATTCTTAATAGCGAAACGCATCTTGTTGTTTGAACCATTGCCAGGGGAAAGGAACATATAGTGGTTGGTATCATAGCCGAAATCGAAGATACGCTGCCAGTTGGTTGTACCACGCCAGTTCACCCACAGGGCAATTGTCAGTTCTTCACTGTTAGCCACCTCGTAAGGCAACTGCACATACTGGTTGTTCTTGCCAACAATACTCAAAGCTTGAGTTCCTTCAGTATGTCCGCTAACAAAATTGGTTGACTGAGTTACAGCATCCATCATATTGGCAGTCTCATCATTCGTATTGCCATTCATGAGCCACTGAGCCACCAGACCATTACGACCTGACGGGCCAATAAGTACAGAATCGGAGAGTACAGACAGATTCTCTGCACGGTCGATGGCACGCACACTATAAAAATAGGTCTTACCCCGCTGACATGTATTATCTACATAGTATGGAGTTTTCACCTTACGGGCAATGGTATTCCATGCGTAGGTGTCCTTTTCGGCACGCAGAATCATATAGCCATCAAGGTCTTCCTCTTCACCAAGCGTCCACTCCAGTAGCACACTGGCTGAGTTCTCCTTGGCAGTGAGTCCCTGAGGCTGGGCCGGTGCAGTGGTTTCATATTCCACATCAACAGGAACAAAGCGCCACATCTGACGTTTCAAACTATTACCGGTCTTGAGTTTATCTTGAACCACTTTGGCCGTAAGAGCCGTACCATTGGAGGTCAGATAAAGAGCACTCTCACGATTGCGTAGAAAATAATAGCCATTACCTGCATATTCGGCATACCACTGCTCATTGCTTGAAGGAGCAGACTGTGTCCATGCTATGATTTCGGCTCCTCCGCTCAATGAGAAATTACGCACGTTCATACGCACGTTAGTAGCATTTGCCGACTCTATATCAAGGAAACTATAATCGCCACCAGTGGTAGGCTTACAAGGAGCAACATTCCAATACTGATTATTGGCACCAGTAAACCTAGCCTGTGCAATAGCAGTTCCATTGCTTGGACATGTGATAACACCTCCCGTCATGGCATTGTAGATCTTGTATTTGCCATTGATGATGCTAGGTGCCACATCAGGTCCCCATGTGACGTCAATAACTCGTTCGGCATTGGTCTGACCTTTCTGATAGCCCGTTCCACCAGGAATCTGCATAAAGAACTCATAGGATGGGCCATGACCATCGTAATAAACCTCACGCTCGGTAGAAACCAACTGATAGTTGGTAGTATAAGCCTGACGCTCACTGGAACCGATGAAAGCCTTCACGCGACCATCATCGTGACGATAGACAGATGCAGCAGTCCAGTTGTTGCGATGCTCGCCATAGGCCAGGCGAACACCATTACGGCTGATATCGCAGAACTCTCCACGCACACGACTATCAAATCCCCACCAAATGCCCACGCTCATTCCATGTTCAAGACCAGTCATGGCCTCAACCACATTGTGCATCTCGTCGTTATAGCCTACCTTGCCATCACTCTGCAAACGGTCGTAGAAGGCAATATAGTTGTCCATAGAACCGGCCAACTGGTGAGTATTTCCCCAATCATAGACATCTTTGCCTGGATTATACCATTCCAGTGCCTTGTCATCGTTTAGGGTATTACCGCCTGCCATCACAATTCCTTCCATATCAGAAGCATAATCTTTGCGCAGTTTACGTGCGATAGAAGCCTCATCATTAGGATAGCCCTGCACCAGATTCTTATCGGCATCATAGTCGGGCTCGTTGAATGGTGAGACGCCGACAATGGGATGTTGAGTATTGGCCTTCATCCAGTTCACATGAGCATCAATCATTGCAGCCCAACGGTCAACATTGGCATTGTGATTGGTCGTATAATAGGCATTGATATTCGGACCGGTATGTCCATCTGGACGATAACCATTGTCGCAGTTCATGATGAGAGGGAGGTCTCGGCGAATCTTATTGAACAGATTTGAACGGGTGCGAAGACCTTCAATCTGGTCGGTTGTGAGCGACACATCATTAACTAGCGGATTGAGCACACGGAATGATGTGCGGCCAATACCTACGTTCTGACTGCCCATATGGTTTACGCCCTTCATGATATTCTGCTCATTGATCCATGCCAAATCCACGCCCCATGTAGGAGAATAGCGTTTGCCTTCAGCGGAGATGCCATAGGACACGGTTACATCAGAGATGCTGTTGAGAGGCAGATTCATACTGGACGACGAGCGTGGCTGGTCTTGTGAGAACGCAGTGGCCGCACTAAAGGCGGTCACTGCGAGAAGAGTCATACGAAGTGTTGGTTTCATAAGTCTATTGACTTTCTTTTATAGATGATTAAAAATAGTTTTACTATTTAACTACTGTTTTAAATGCACGTCCGTCCACCACTTTAATATATAAGCCGGGACGAAGGTTCTGCTGGTCCATACCGATAGTCATGCGGCCATCGAGTGTATAGAAGCCATCGGGCAGAGCTACGGTTGCAACTGTAGGATTACTGATGCCAAGTGTATTATGTTGAATCTCGGCTTCAGTAATACCATGAATAGGCATGGTAACACCAGTCCAATGATCGGTAACATGGAGGGGCACACTTGCTGCATCGTTCAGAGGACGGATAACTGCTGAATAGTCCTGAAGTACTGGACGGTTTTCATTATCGGTAACTTTTTCCCATGCACCGTTCACCAGAACATAATGATTCAAAGGAGCCTTGGCATTAGAGACCTTCAGGAAACCGCGAAGGTTGCACATTCCATCAATAGTATAGCTCATTGCCTTTCCATATTCAAGGAAGATGGCATCAGCCTTTTCAGAACGATAAAGACAAGGAACACCTGCCTGTGATTCATCAATTTTCTCAAGGCACAACTGGGTATAAGTATCGTTGATAGCAACAATCTTATAGAATTCCATACCCTCACAAGGACGAACTGCATAAGGAAGACAGATAGTGCCCCACTGATTGGGTTCAACGGTTGCCTTATAGAGCGGAGTAAACTTCAATGAGAAATCGGTAGCACCCCACCAGCCTTCACGCAAATCTCCCTGGCTACTGGTATTGCCCAATTCATGCCACATATTATCCTGAGCACCTTGCTTAGAACTTTCAAAGCCGACAGTCAGACTACCATTGTCGCCTACATAGACAGGAGCCGTGAGCAACACTTGCCAACGATCAGCCTTTGCTACAGTGGGCAGGTCCATATAATCGGCAGTCAGCACAGGACTGTTCTCTTGATTGCCATCAGCAGCAATGAATCCGTGCTGGTCGCTCAGGCAGAAATGCTCGGTAGAAGCCTTGCACTCCAATGAGTAGAGACCATGGTCTAATCCACTGATGTCCTGTTTTACCGCCATCGTTTTGGTGAGGTCGGTAGCGGGAATACCTGACCACCATGCATTCCAGAAGGATACATTGTCCACTTTCTTGGTAGTCTGGTCACCATCGGTAAAGGTTCCGCACTTTGTTGTCCACCCAGAAGCAGTTGCAAACTTTGGCTGTTTTATCTTGCCGGTAAGAGTAGTAAGGGGAAGATATTCATCAACGGTTTCAGTCAGTTCGGCACCTACGGCAAACACAGCATCAACAGTCTTGACATTCTGGAAATCAGTCAGAAGCTTTGAAAGTTTCTCCTTACCATGAAGATTCAGGGCAACAAGCTTTTCAACGTAAGCAACATACGGAGCAGAAGTCTTCATTACATCGTAAGCCTTGATAGCATTATCAACCATTATCTTTGCTTCTGCCAACGACTCACGATTGGCCTCGGTAATGAGGGCAAGCTGAGCGCTAAGGTCTTCATTGAGGAAAGGATACTGGGTATTATAACTCTTGAAAGCCTCGGCACGCAGACGAATTTTCTCCAAACCGTCTGCAAAGGCTGAGTCCTGAGTGGCAAAAAGACGTGCTAACATCAGCTGACCAACTTGGGCCTTCGCTTGTGCACTACGAACTACCATTGTCAGTTGTTCATATTTATTACCGGTATTAAACACTTTCAAAATAGTCTTCCATGCAGCAGTTTCGTTCCTCATACTAGCTACGATATAAGAGCCGCTCTTACCTGGATTGGTTTGTTCCAATCGGGTATAGAGGTTGGTATTGGCTGAAGAGCCTGAGAAATAATAATAGACACTGGGAGTAGCGTTGAAAGCAGTAATGAGAGAGGCTGCAGAATTCTGATCACCATGCCCATAGCATTGCAAATAGGCATCATTATCTTTTCCACCTACAGGAACAGCCTGGAAATAAGGTGCATCAATGGGGTCGCCAGTACCGCTAACCCATCCATAGGTACCAAGAGCGAAATCGCCATTGGCAAAGACATTACCACCCATAAACATTACCTCGTCGCCTACGGTATAGGGATCGCCGGCCTCCATATTGTCGCTCACAGCCATCACAATGTTTGAATATTGCTTTTTCTCCTTACCGTCAACAATCTGGATACGATAACGATAACCACTGGCAGCATTAGGATCCTGACAGGTATAGTCGGCCTCGTTCTCCTGAATATCAAGTGTATCAATAACTTCGAAGTTGGTATTTCCGCTACTTTGTACTGAGCGCTCCAGATAGATGGCTTTATTCATCTCACCATTATACTCATGGAATTTCAACGTAGCTGTATTTGTGGCTTTATCGTAAGTAACATCCAGATTTGTGGGTGCATACTGGCGAGGAGTAGTAGGAACGAAGTCGTACTTGCCATTATAGCCCAATCCCGAATTCAGTTTAGAATACATCTGACCAGCAGGAGTTAGAGAACCATTCTTATAAAGGCGGGATGGATCGCGCTCACCATTCCAATAATAGTAACGCTCCACATAGTCCCAATTATTCAGATTAGTACAGATACGCTGCAAAGCGTCACGCACCTGATTTTCAGTAACGCCATCGGCAAAGGCGCCATTATTGTTCCAAGAAGCGCCCCAGCACCATTCCGAAATCCAAATAGGACGTTTATACTTATCACTCCAATAATGCATATTGCCGAAACTGCCTTCAGCCCAATAGCAATGCAAATCGATTATATCGCAACGCCATCCGCGAGCATCAATAGAATCGAGGAAATCAGCCAAGAAGCCAGTAGCATTCCAATAGTCACTACCATCCCATGAGGCCGGCGAACAAAGACGAAGGCCCGTACGCATCATGTTTTCCCAGTTATTAAGAATAGTGGTCAAATCCTGAGGATGATCATCAGAATTGTTTCGTGGCTCATTATTATTCTTGGTGTGAGGAGACCAAGTACATTTTCCAATAGAAGATGAAGACGGATAGTCTTCATAAATATGATTGGGAACCCACTCAAAATCAGGGAGCATCGTAGCATTACCAGTTCCCCAATCATAACTACTCTGTACATTCAGGGCTTTCATGGCCGTCGCATCCACCTGATTACCTAATTGGCGTTTGCCAGCATCGTACCATTTGAATACGCGATAAGATGAGATAGAATTATCCATCAGCGCCGGGAGTGAAGCCATTTCAATATCCTTGTCAGCCGCAATAAAACAACGGCTATAGCCACGACCACCGGCACGAAGCGAGAAAGTAACCATATAACCGCGTTTCAGTTTGAAAGAACGAATCTTGTTGTTCAACTGCTTTGTGGTAAGGGTATTCATATAACCGCCAGAATGCTCCAAACCGAAGTCATTGCTTGAAGAGCCTTCAAAATTAGGTTCGGAATAAACCGTCAGCGCTTTAAATTTGTCGCCGCCCTTATAAGGAAAGACGATAGCACCCAAATTGTACATTCTCACCATACAGTTGGAGTTTTCAACAGCTTTCTCACCATTTATCTGAATATGGCCTAACCATTTGGAGATAACGACAGAAGGACGTACCCCCTCAAGAATGAGTACGGCATGCTCAGTATTGGTAAAGTTTACGACGCCAGCATCCGTAAAAGGCGTACTACTGCTTACAATATAGTCAACATCATCAGCAAGGGTTACAGTTGAAGACACCTGATCGACTGTGGTTTTTGAATTTGCAGCCCATACAGAAATTGTTGTAAGTGATAGCAACACAACAACAGTTATCACTTTTCGCAAGTTATAGAAAAATCTATTCATGTTTTTTGTATAGTTAGTATATTCTTAATTATAGTCTTGATATTCAGTTTGCAAATATACAAAAAAAACTCATACAGCACTAAAAAAAGTGGAAAAATATTTGGAGAAAAGAAGAAATATGCATATCTTTGCAACCGAAACATAAAAACAAAGCCAATATATGAATATTTATGCAAATTTATGGTGGTGGCGCAGCTCAAGATTGAAACAGTCGTGAGAAGCAAGCCGTTTGCCCATAAAGGTGGAGCATAAGATACAAAGAAAAAGGCCTGTCGTTCTTGCGACAGGCCTTTTCCCTTAAATGGGGAAAAAAACGAATAACAACATAAAAACAATTATATAGAAATGAAGTACCAAGTTGACAAGAATGGCTTTTACGGAGAGTTCGGCGGTGCATACGTACCCGAGATTCTCTATGCAACAGTGAAGAACCTGCAAGAGCAGTATTTGGGTATCATTGAAACAGAAGAATTCAAGCAGGAATACCACCAATTGCTCAAGGACTACGTAGGTCGTCCATCTCCTCTTTACTTTGCTAGCCGCATGAGTGAGAAGTACGGCTGCCAGCTGTATCTGAAGCGCGAGGATCTTAACCACACGGGAGCTCACAAAATCAACAACACCATCGGACAGATCCTATTGGCTAAAAAGATGGGCAAGACACGCATCATTGCCGAGACGGGCGCTGGGCAACATGGTGTGGCTACGGCAACAGTATGCGCGTTGATGGGCATGAAGTGTGAAGTGTTTATGGGCGCCACTGATGTAGAGCGTCAGCACACGAATGTAGAGCGCATGAAGATGCTGGGCGCAGAGGTACACCCTGTTCGTACGGGCAATATGACGCTGAGCGATGCCTGCTCGGAGGCTATACGCGACTGGTGCTGTCATCCTTCAGACACATTCTATATTGTAGGTTCTACGATGGGGCCACATCCCTATCCCGACCTGGTAGCTCGCATGCAGAGCGTTATCTCGGAAGAAATAAAATGGCAATTGGAAGAAAAAATTGGCCGTGACTATCCTGACTACTTGATAGCTTGCATAGGTGGCGGTTCGAACGCAGCCGGAACCATCTATCACTATATGGATGATGAACGGGTGAAGATAGTACTCGCCGAGGCAGGTGGCCACGGATGGCAAACCGACCACACGGCAGCTACAATTCACAAGGGTACAACGGGTATTCTGCATGGTGCAAAGATGCTGGTGATGCAGAACGAGGACGGGCAGATTGAGGAGGCCTTTACCATTTCTGCGGGTCTCGACTATCCAGGTGTTGGTCCTATGCATTGCAATATGGCTAAACAAGGTCGTACCCAGATACTTGCCATCAACGATGACGAGGCCATACGTGGAGGTTACGAACTGACTCGTATGGAAGGTATCATTCCCGCCATTGAGAGTGCGCACGCCATTGCTGCTCTTGAAAAAATGAAGTTCAAGAAGGACGACGTGGTGGTTCTGACTGTTTCCGGACGTGGAGACAAGGATGTAGAGACCTACCTCAAGAACAAGGAAATGGCAGGAGAATACGGTAATTTTTAATCAAGAATCATAAATAATGACAACATACAATTATCATACTACAAGCAAAAACATACTGGCCGACTTCTATACCCCTGTGGGTGTATATATGAGACTAAGAGATCTCTATGCACAGAGTGCGCTGATGGAGAGTTCCGACTACCACGACCAGAGCAACTCACGCTCGTTTATTGGTATCAATCCCATAGCCAGTATAGCCGTTAGTCACGGCATGGCCTCTATTACCTTCCCTGACGGGACTACACAAAAACATGAGATTAACAAAAGTTTCGGAACCGCCGATGCTATTCATGCACTCATAGACCATATTCATGTGGAGGGTGAAGAGGCCTCAAATATCGGACTGTTTGGTTACACATCGTTCAATGCGGTCAGATATTTTGAGAATATTGACGTAAAAGACGAGACACAGGCAAAGAATGATGCTCCCGACGTATTGTATATACTATATAAGGTGGTAATCGTATTCGACCATCACAACAACATGCTGAAAGTAATCACGCTGGGCGATGCGGCAGACATTGACAATATCCTCAAGGCGATGAACAAAGCCAACGTTAAGGCATACGACTTCCACCCCGTGGGACCGTTCACTTCTCCTCTTACTGATGAAGAGCACAAGGCCAATATCCGAAAAGGTATTCAGCACTGTCTGCGTGGCGATGTATTCCAGATTGTGCTGTCACGCCGATTCGTTCAGAAATATGAGGGTGATGACTTCAAGCTCTACCGTGCCTTGCGTAGTATCAACCCCTCTCCATATTTGTTCTATTTCGATTTCGGAGGTTTCCGCATTTTTGGTTCTTCACCTGAAACACATTGCCGGATAGAAGCAGTGGATGATACTGTCTCATCTACAAAAAAAATACGTGCCTATATCGATCCTATTGCCGGAACAACAAAGCGAACGGGCAATGCCGAGGCCGACCGAAAGGGAGCAGAATTTCTACGTAACGATCCGAAAGAGAATGCCGAGCACGTAATGCTTGTCGATTTGGCTCGCAATGATTTGAGCCGTAACTGCCACAATGTAAAAGTTGATTACTATAAAGACGTTCAATACTATTCTCACGTAATTCATCTCGTAAGCCGTGTCAGTGGCGAGCTCGATGAGGGTGCAGATCCTATCAAGGCTTTCATCGACACTTTTCCTGCCGGCACCTTGTCGGGTGCGCCAAAGGTTCGCGCCATGCAACTCATCTCTGAGTACGAGCCACACAACCGTGGTGCCTATGGTGGATGCATCGGACTTATCGGGTTGGACGGTTCGCTGAATCAAGCCATCACCATTCGCACCTTCGTGAGTCGCAACGGCGAGTTATGGTTCCAGGCTGGCGGCGGCATTGTGGCCAAGAGCGATGAGGAATATGAACTGCAAGAAGTGAACAACAAACTGGGCGCGCTGCGCAGGGCGATTGAAACTGCAGAGAAGATTTGAAAAACGGATTTCAAAGATCAAACGGATTTACGAATTATGAAAATAGTCATTATCGACAACTATGACTCGTTCACCTACAATTTGAGTCATTTAGTGAAGGAGCTGGGCGCCGAAGTTACCGTATTACGCAACGACCAGTTCGAACTCCCGCAGTTGGAGCAGTTCAGTAAAATCATTCTCTCACCAGGACCTGGCATTCCCAGCGAGGCAGGTCTTTTGCTCGACGTTATCCGCACCTATGCCGACCGGAAGCCAATCTTAGGTGTCTGTCTCGGTCATCAAGCCATCGGTGAGGCATTCGGCGGAAAGCTGGAAAACCTCTCAGAGGTATTCCACGGTGTCGCCACCCCCTGTCATATCGTAGCTGACGACCCGTTGTTTTTTGGTATCGAGCGCGACATCACCATCGGCCGTTACCACTCATGGGTAGTATCACGAGAGGGTTTGCCAGACTGTCTCGAGGTAACAGCGGTCTCAGACGAGGGACAGATCATGGCCATGCGCCATCGCAAGCTAAACGTACGCGGCATTCAGTTCCATCCCGAGAGTGTACTTACTCCAGACGGAAAGAAAATGCTACAGAACTGGATGTATTTATAAATCGCTATACCCCACCAAACAGATAAATAATAATAAAATAATACATAAAAACTATGGAACAGACAATGAAAGGCTATCTCTTCCGCCTGCTGAATCACGAAGAGCTCTCCCGTGAGGAGATGAAGACCATCCTGATAGGTATCACTCAAAGCGAATACCCCAACGAGCAGATTACAGCCCTGCTGACCTGTCTGCAAATGCGAGGCGTGACCGTTGACGAACTGTTAGGCTTCCGCGACGGGATATTAGAGACCGGTGTACCCGCCATTCTTGATGCCGACCGCTACATCGATGTGGTAGGCACTGGCGGTGACCGCAAAAATACTTTTAACATCTCTACTACATCCTGCTTCGTCATTGCCGGCGCAGGATACAAAGTGGCCAAGCACGGCAACTATGCCGCCACCTCTGTCAGCGGCGCCTCCAACGTCATTCAGCACCACGGTATCAAGTTTACCGACGACATCGACCGTCTGAACCGCTCGCTCAACGAGGCTGGCATCGTCTATCTACACGCCCAGCTCTTCGCCAAGGCTATGAAGTTTGTCGGTCCAATCCGCAAGGCATTGCAGTTCCCAACCATCTTTAATCTTCTTGGTCCTATTGTCAATCCTTCACAACCCAAATGTCAACTGCTCGGTGTGGCCAACCTTGACCAGATGCGCCTCTACAATCAGGTGTACCAAAAGATCGGCATCGACTACGGAATCGTTAACTCCATCGACGGCTACGACGAGATTTCGCTCACCGGAGACTTCAAAGTGACCACTAAACAGTACGAACGCATCTTCAGTCCTCAGGATCTCGGTTTCGACATAGCAAAGCCTGAAGAGCTCGTTGGTGGTGCCACTGAGGAAGAAGCCGCCAAGATCTTCGACTCCGTACTTGAAAACCGTGCCCTGCCCGCCCAGAAAAACATCGTACTGGCCAACGCCGCCTTCGGCATCCAGGTTCTCGAGAAGGGTGAGAAGAGTATTGAAGAGTGCATCGCCATTGCCCGCGAGAGCATTGACAGCGGAAACGCTCTTCGCACCTTTAAGAAGTTCGTCGAGCTCAACTCATAAGTATCATTTGTATCCATTCCTTTATGAAAGATATTCTCCAAGAAATAATCGCCCACAAGCATGAGGAACTAACTTTTCTCAAGGCCAAGAAGCCATCCATGCGCGAGGCTCTGCTTGCTTCCAAAACGGGCATCATCGCTGAGTTTAAACGCCGCTCACCCTCAAAAGGCTGGATTAAAGAAGAAGGTCGTGCCGACATCATTCCTCTCTCCTATCAGCAGAATGGTGCCGCAGCCCTCTCCATCCTCACCGATGAACATTACTTTGGCGGTCACGATGATTTCATCCGAACCGCTCGACAATCGGGAGTCACTATCCCCATCCTCTACAAAAATTTCGTGGTCAGTGAACTGCAATTATACCAGGCATTGCTCTGTGGGGCATCAACCGTTCTGCTGATTGCCGCCTGTCTCACCAAGAAGGAATGCAGTCATCTGATAAATATGGCTCATTCGCTAGGATTGGAAGTGCTACTTGAAATGCATTCTGAAAGTGAACTGGAATATGCTGAACTGGAACCAGACCTTTGCGGTATAAACAATCGCAATTTAGGATCGTTCGTTACTGATGTTGACAATTCTTTCCGACTGATTGAAAAATTGCCTAAGACAGCTGTAAAGGTTAGCGAAAGTGGTATTTCACAACCGGAGACGATACGACAATTGCGTGAAGTTGGCTTCCGCGGATTCTTGATTGGCGAGACCTTCATGAAGGCAGATAATCCAGGTATGGCACTGAAAGATTTTCTGAAACAGATTCATGCCTGATTAGTTAGGACAAAAACGACTTGAATAAAAAAGAAAGGAATATGAACAAGATTAATACCCTCTTTGCCCAACGGGGCAATCGCAAACTTCTCTCTCTCTATTTCTGTGCTGGTACTCCAACACTCGATAGCACGACAAGTACAATTCTTGCCATGCAACGCCGAGGCATTGACATGATTGAAGTGGGCATTCCCTTCAGCGACCCCCTGGCAGATGGTCCCGTCATTCAAAGTGCTGCCACAAAAGCGCTAAAAAACGGAATGAACCTCCATACGCTATTCAGTCAGCTAACCAGTATTAAGGACCAAGTTGAGATTCCTCTTATCCTCATGGGTTATCTAAACCCAATACTCCATTACGGAATTGAAGAATTCTGTAAAAGTTGCGTTGAGTCTGGCGTTAGTGGAATGATTATTCCAGACCTACCCTTCAAAGACTATATGGAACAAGTGAAGCCTGTGGCCGATCGCTACGACCTACGAGTCATCATGCTCATCACGCCTGAGACTTCAGAAGAACGTATTCGGTTCATCGATGAAAACACAGACGGATTTATCTATATGGTTTCAAGTGCTGCAATTACTGGTGCACAGAAATCATTTGACGAACAAAAACAGGAATACTTCCGCCGCATCAATGACATGACTTTACGTAATGCACGAATGATAGGCTTTGGTATCAGTAACAAACAGACGCTACAGGCCGCCCAGCAAAATGCTGCCGGTGCAATCATTGGTTCAAAGTTTGTTACTCTCCTTGATGAAGAAGGCGACGCCGACCGCGCTTTGGACCGTCTGTTTGAAGCTCTCAACGCATAAGACCAAAGCCACTGAAATGGTATTTCATTGAAATACATAAGGTATTCCTTTGAAACACTTAGGGCATTTCATTGAAATACTTAGGGTATTCTTTTGAAATGCCCTCTTTTTTTTGTACATTTGCAGCATTCAAAAAAAAGACGAAGGCAATGATTATAAAAGTTTGCGGTATGCGTGATGGTCAGAACATCTACGATGTGGAGGCTCTTGGAGTTGATTGGATTGGTCTGATTTTCTGGCCAAAGTCTCCTCGCTATGTATCCATGATTCCCACTCATGCAGGAATCATTCCCGACCGTGCACCTGAGATAAAAAAGAAGTCTAAACGTGTAGGTGTATTCGTTGACGAGATGGCACAGAACATCATCACACGTGCTGTCAACTTCAACTTAGACTTCATCCAGCTTCACGGAAACGAGACCCCTACCCTTATCCGCAATCTTAGGGCGACGCTCGATCCCGATCTCCGTCCTGGTATCAAGTTCATCAAAGCTATCAGCGTGAGTTCCGTTGAGGACATCGCATCTTATAAGCAATATGAAACGTGCGTGGATTATTTTCTGTTTGACACACGTTGCAAAACTGTAGGGGGAAGTGGTCAGCAGTTTGATTGGAGTGTCTTGGACAGTTATGACGGGTCCAAACCATTCCTATTAAGCGGTGGCATCGGCCCCGATGATTATGAAAGGGTAAAATCATTCCATCACCCCATGTTTGCCGGCATTGACTTAAACTCCAGATTTGAAATAGAGCCTGGCATCAAAGATGTCCAGGCTCTGAAAAGATTCATAACTCAACTATAATAAATAACTACTTCAGCATAACTTTGCGTCCGTCACGGATAAATATGCCATGCTGCGGATTCTTTACTCGTTGTCCTTGAAGGTTATAATAGGTACTCTCTTTATGCATTTTATTCACTGAAGGATTGTCAATTTTATCCTTTTCAGGTTTCTCATAAAGATCGTCGTAAACATTCTTCCAATCAAACACACGATAGAAGAAAGGTCGATAATAGTCGGCCGAACCAGTATCGTTGAAGTTCATCCAGAAATCATCTGGATCGCTATTGGTAGAGAAAACCAGTTCACCCTCACGCGATAATGCAGGATGCAGATTGACCATATAGAGCCAGTGATAGGCCTGGGGCCCCTGTTTATCCAAGTGGTCGGGCAAACGGAACAACAATTTGCGTTCGCCAAAAGGACCATAAGGACTCTTAGAACGATAGATATAAACATCTGGACTAAAGATTGGTGCCTGTGAAGTCATAAAATACCAATCACCCTCCTTGAACACCCAAGGTAACATAATGGAAGCATTGCCCGTCATAATGTTTGAACGGCGACGCTCTTCCTCAGTGGGATATTCATCCTGCCAATTCCAATCACCATTACTATCTTTGACGTAATATTGCCATGGGCTGTAAAGGTCGCGTGTTTGAGAACGGGCCACAACAGTTCCCATATTTTCAACAGCATAAAGATATACATGACCATCTTCATCTTCCCAAAGAGTAGAGCCATAGGCACATGGTCCAACAAGTTTATCGGTCTGCACACTCTCACGATACAGATAGTCACCCTCATGAGGCAGATAGTCAGGGATTGTATTTAGATAGTACCCCTGCGGCTCGTTACCCTCAAGACTATAGGTGGCAATTGCAGCATCAAGATTCAGTAATTCAGCAGACTCTACTCCAACCCAAATCATCTGAAGTTTTCCATCATAGATAGTACCATCACCTGACCAATAAACTTTTCCCTGGTCAATATCACCTGCAGCTATCTCGGCATCAGTCTTCTCACCAAGTGGATGACGCAAGTGAGTACGGCAGTGGAAATAACGGCCAGCATTGCGGTTGTTCCAATTCACATAATCGGCCAACCAAACAAAATCACTTTCCGTCTCGCCCAATACACCATCATGTGCTTTCTGGACCATCACGCTATTACGTGGAAAATTACAATTACCACGGGCACGGGTACGGGCATCAACAAGACCATAGAAACTATCGTTGAAAGTCCAAAACACATCGCCATTAGGCAACCCAACAGTTAGAACGCCGTCGCCACCATTCCATCCACGGGTACGAGTGAACAGTTTATTGTATTTCAAATCTCTATAAGCGCGAGCAGTTCCAGCCTGTGTTGCATTGGGCATAGCTTCCAGATTCCATTCGGCAGGAGTTGCCCATTCTTCATCACCCGCTTCGTCAACAGAACCATCACTATTGGTTACTTTAATACTCGTATTTGTATAGACCACGC
Organism: Prevotella sp. E9-3; assembly: GCF_022024015.1. Classification (NCBI taxonomy): domain Bacteria; kingdom Pseudomonadati; phylum Bacteroidota; class Bacteroidia; order Bacteroidales; family Prevotellaceae; genus Prevotella; species Prevotella sp. E9-3. Next base: position 1,173,526 of record NZ_CP091786.1, on the reverse strand, counting down.
TACTGATGTGATCGCCAGAGAAAGTTGCCACACGTGTCATCCAATCCTTGTCGGCCTGTGAAAGATCATTTCGTTTTCCGTTATCAACATGTCCAGCCACATAATCCAGATAGTAAACACCAGTATGGTCATAAGGAGTAGCAATAGTAAATGTGACATAGATACTATCCACACGCTTGTCGGGATCATCTCCGCTAAGTAGTGATTTAAAGTCTTTATCTGTTATAAAGCCCAACCAGGTATATCCTTTACGAGGATAGTTTTCATTGAGAATATTAGTATATTGCTCACTCACTACCAGTTTACGAGTAATCGTTTTATTATAATCAGGATCGCCGACATCAGTAGTTGGTTTGGCCACCTGTGTCATCACCAGATCACCATCAACCTCCCACCCCTGAGGAACTCGGATACCGAAAAGGCCATAAACATGATAAACGCCACCGGCAGTATTATCGGTACTTTTTACGACCAATTTGCCATTGAACACATTTCCTTTTACAACAGTATGAGCCTGCTGAACAAGTGTTATCTTGTAACAAGATACCATCAAGACTGCCATGAAGGCCATACAGCCTAATAGATGGAGACAGAATATCTTACGCTTTTTCGTCATAACCTATAAAATCACTTTACTGGAAGCAGCTTCACCTTGCGTGTCTGCGGTTTGTTTATCTCGTAAATACGCTCTACAATCATATCCATCTGCTTGATGTACATATCGCGAACCTCCTTATGAATCATCTTATCGTAAAGACCGCGTTTAGCAGCTACCCACCCATCGTTCTGACCGGCACGGAACACACGTGCTGCCTGTTCATCATTCTGTTCAAGCATTCCTTTCTTCATGAAGAAGTTATACTGAAGCCAAGAATAGTCGCGGAACTGGCGCTCAATTTCCCAACGGTTTTCATTCAGTTCCATAATTACCTTTGCCTGCTGATACTGAGGCGTATTTCTATAACTTGCCAGATTGATGCCTTTTGCCAGCTGAGTGGCAGTAAGAGTATCAATAGGCTCATTGTCAATCAACAACTGATAGTTACCTTTCAGACCTGTTACGCTGAAGGCTTCGTTGTCCATTTCTTCCATAAACTGAGGAATTACTTTCAAAGCAGCAGCCTGCTGACGGCGATACTCCCAGCCACGTGGAATAGTGTCAAGCGGGAAAGGTAGTGAATGAGCCAAGTAATCGAAAGTCACCACACCGCTACGGTTTTCAACATTTGATATCTCACAGTTCTCACTACGTAGAACTTTTTTCTGTTTGGCATTCACCTGAACATCGGCAATCTTTTTACCAGCCATACCCTGTGCTTTCAAAAAGAGATAGGCCATCACCAGATGACCGTCATTGTCAGGATGAATGCGATCGTTTCCACAAATAGTGAATGCTGGGTCAACTTTCTGCTGTTCCTCATTGATTCTGTTCATAGGAGCCCAGAAGTCAACAAACTCCCAATTATTGGCCTTAGCTGCAGAATCTTGGAAAGCTACAATCTTACCGATAGTATTGTTCTTATTCTTAAACACATTATCATTAAAGGTCGATGTCTGATCATAGGGTGAAGTACCAATCATGATCATACGCGTTTCAGGACGGGCCTTCAGGCGTTTCTCAATCTCATAATAGTATTTCTTGGCAGTAGCCAACTTTTCGGCAGCGAACTTCTCGGGCTCATCACCATTATACTCAAAATATCCACTATCATTCATTCCGAAAGTAAGCGTCAGCACTGTTGGACGCTTTGCAAAAACATCTCCGTCCAATCGGTTGAGAATTTCCAAGCTGGTATCACCACCAACACCACAGTTGGCCATCCACATCTCATCGAAGGGGAAGTGAGTCATATAATAAAGCCAGATGTAAGAATGATAATGTCCTCCGTCGGTAATACTATTACCCACGAACGTTACCCGGTCACCTTTTTTAAAAGGAGCCACCTGCTGTGCCTGCACTCCCAAACAGAGAAACAAAGTGAGAAGCAGGGAAAAGATTGCTTTTTTATTCATTATTGCTTAATATTATAACTATATAATTACAAACTATTAATTCATGTATTTATTGTTCATTTTAAGAAACAAGTAATACGTTACGCAATTTACAAAGAGCCGATGTCATATGATTCTCGACTGTATTCAGAGAAATGCCAAGTTCTGTAGCAATCTCGTCATATTTCTTATCTTCATAACGACTCATCATAAATACCGTTCTACAACGTGTAGGCAACGAAGAAACAGCCATATTTACTTTTTTCTCAAATTCACAGTATTCCATACGAGTCATTGGATTCTCCATATCGATAGCCATTCGCAAATTTGCCGATGCAGTATGCTCATATTCGCGAACGTAAGTAAGATGTTTTATATGATCAAGGCATCGATTTCTTACAGCTGTTAGCGCATAAGGAAAGAAATCGGTTAGATATTTCACAGTATCGCGGCGTACCCACAAACGTACCATTACATCCTGTACCAAGTCTTCAGCATCTTCTTTCGAAAGCCAACGACTTGCCACCATTACAAGTTGAGGAAAGTAGGTCTTGTATAATTCGGAGTAATCCATTATCATAGTTTTAGGTACTGATTGTTTCTGTGGGCAAAATTAACCATTAACCTATAGAGACTACATAAAAATCGAACCCAATTATAATAAAAATTGAACCAAACTGCCCTTTTTAGAGTAGTTTGGCTCAATTTTCACGCTATGCGACAATTTTATTTCTTTCGCAACTTAACAACAGCTTGATTACCTTCCTGCCAATTGGAATACACCAATCGACCTTTAACAATCTGAGCAATACGTAGCCAACGCTTATTTGATGCTTTACGTTTTCCATCAATTTTCTGAAGACTTACTGTCAGGGTTTTGCCATCTGTATTTGCCTTCAACTGATAGTCAGAATAATCGCCAGAGCGATAGTTGAATCCATCACCATCATCCTCATAAAGTCTTCCTTGTGCCAGGCCTTTCTCATCGAGATTTACCACCAATGTCAATGAGTCAGTACAATAATCAACTGTATTCTGATACAGGTTAGCCAAAGGAAGCACAGAACCGGGACGAAGAGCCAAACGAGCCTGATATCCGTCATCTCCATTCTCCATACTGAAGGTTGCCCAGTTTCCTTTCGGCAGCGCTGGTTTCTCAGCCCAACGAGGTACAATCAACAAATCGCCACCAAGAAGGAATGCCTGTTGCTCTGAACGGAGCGTTTCATCATTCACATCGGCCATGAATACTGGACGCATTACAGGAATACCTGTTTGAGAGGTTTCACGGAACAATGTATATACATAAGGCAGCAGACGATAGCGACGATTGATAGCTGTACGACATACGTCCTCTACTTGCTGCCCAAATGCCCATGGCTCTTGTTGAACTTCTTCCAAGCTACAATGATTGCGGACAAATGGGAAGTAAACGCCAATAGCAGTCCAATGAGCCAGCAATTCCCCATTACAATCACGAGCAAAGCCACCAATATCAGGACCATTGAAAGGTTGTCCGGTGAGTCCCATGTTCAAGGTCATTGGAATACTTGCTTTCATATGCTCCCAAGTCGAAGCATTATCGCCCGTCCATGTTGCTGCATAGCGCTGACCGCCAAGAAAATTTGAACGTGAAAGAACGAAAGGACGTTTCTGTGGATTGGCCAAAAGCATACCTTCACGAGTCGCTTTTACCATATTATATCCATACACATTATGATAACGCAAATGAGGTCCTTCAGCCAGTCCCTCTCCACCTAAGTGGACATTATCTTCAGGCATCGAACTATCAGGGCCATCAAATACAGCAGGTTCGTTCATATCATTCCAAATACCGTCAATGCCAGTAGCCATAAAGTCAGGATAAAGTGTACTCCACCAACGACGCACTTCAGGACGTGTAAAGTCGGGGAAATGAGTATCGCCTGGCCAAACCTGTCCAACGAACGGTTTTCCGTCTTTTGTCTTTACATAGTAGTCGTTGGCCATTCCTTGCTGATCAACAAAATAATTAGGGTCAACTTTCACACCTGGGTCAATCATAAACACAGACTTGAATTTTTTGCTGTGCAGATAATCGTTGAACGCCTTCGGATTGGGCATCTCTTTCGGTGAGAAAGTGAAGATACGGAAACCATCCATATAGATAATATCCATCCAAATGACATCACAGGGAATCTGCTTATCACGGAACGTGTCGGCAATCTGCATTGCCCACGTATCGGGCACATAACTATGACGACACTGGTGGAAGCCCAACGACCACAAGGGCGGCATTTCAATAGTACCACTGAGTTTGGCCAGTTCCTGTAGCACCTCAACAGGAGAGTTACGCTCTATCACTACAACGCGGAAAGCGGGGCCTTCACTATCAAAACGCACCTGATGGTCAGTAGTAAGTTTTGATTTCCATGTATTGTCAGCTATCAGGCCAAAAGCTGTTCCATTCTTACGAACACCCAGCACCCAAGGGTGACTCTGGTACAAACGTTTTCCACCTTCGGTCATATACAAGCCATTATCCTTGTTCCAAAGACCTACCGTCTCACCATTGCGTTTTAGGTCACCATATACCTCACCACAACCGTAAAGGTCAGCATCTCCTACTTCAAAAGTTGCTACACTATGTCCGTTCTCTTTTGTAAATCGAGGACGTAACTGCCAATCATCTGGAAGGTTCTGACTGATGGGAGCCAACTCGCGTAAAAAAATAGGTGAAGGCTGATGTTGGGCTGCATCATAATTAGCAGGATAGAACACAGCTACACGATTGTCGATTAAAAACGACTGTTGAGCTATCGCCACCACGGCGGTAGTCAAAGTTAAAAACAATAAATAAATTCTTTTCATTTTCTAGTTGATAATTATCATAGTAATTGGTATTTCTTTTATTGGGGCTGATAAATAGCCACACTCACACGTGAGTCGGCACAGCCATAATATAGCAGCCATTTCCCGCCATGGAAGGCCATTCCTTCAACAAAAACGGTTCCTGCAGGATACTGTCCGCTACGTTCAAAATCTTCTTCAGGAAGGAAGAACGGCTTATCCAACCGGTCAATAAGTTGCGTGGGATTACTGGCACTAAACAATGCCTGTCCTGCACAGTATGAATTGGGAGTATAACGTTTATCTCCATCTTCAGTAGCAAGATTCTTGCCATTATAAATGAGTAATATGCCTTTATCAGTAAGAATTGCAGGAGGTCCACATTCTGTCAACTGACTATCAAAATGCCCTTTTCTTGGCAACATTACTTTAAGTAAATCGCCCTGATCATCAAGCAAAGGAGTCCAATCAACAAGATTGTCTGAAGTTGCCACATTAACAAAGCTCTCCCCCCAGTACATCCAATACTTTCCGTTGACACGAGCCACAACCTGACATCCATCCTTAACCTCGGTTACAATAGAAGCAGACTTCGAGAAGTCATCCTTGAAACGACCTCCATAGGCTTTGGCAAATGCTGGTCCATGCTTCTCCCAGGTAACCAAATCACGTGAAGTGGCTACAGCCAAACGAGCCTGTTTTCGATTCCATTGGGTGTACATCATCACGTAGAGTCCATCATCAGTCATTACCACACGTGGGTCTTCACAACCGCCAGGACATTCATTCTCTGCCTGATTATCTTCCTTTGAAGGAAATAATACTGGAGCTCCATGCCTAACGAAGTGAAGACCATCAGCAGATGAAGCGTAACCGATTCGTGATGTTCTGGAACCGATGCCTACAGCAGAATTATCTTCTGCCCTATACAACAAAACCACTTTTTCGTTCATCACTGTGGCTGCAGGATTGAAAGTATCGCTACCTTCCCATGCTACAGAATGCTGACGCATTGGACAATAAAACACGCTGTTCGTATCGGGACGCACAATCGGGTTTACTCCTACAGGGCGCACAAATGGTCCCCAAGCCCAACTCTGCTGAGCTACAGCACTACTTACAGTAAGGAAAACAGAAAGAAAAAACAAACAATATCCTTTCATAAATGAACTATTCTATTTACATACTAAATCTCTACTCAAATGAAGGCGGTGCAACCTGCGTACCCCATTTCTTGTCTGGCTGAGCAGAGGTCTTATACTCTAGTTTTGCTCCTTCTGCCAGAACTTGCCAGTCAATCCATGTTGAAAGATGCTCCTTTCCATTGACCAACAGTCGGCGCGTATATATCTCTTTCTCCGAACCACCTATGATACACACTTCATGACGGGGTAAATGAATAATGGCTTTAGGAAACACTGGGGTATTCAATGCAAAGCCCCCCACGCCAGGAATCTCAGGATAGAGCCCTAAGCAGGTCCAAACATACCAAGCTCCCATTGACCCAAGGTCGTCATTGCCAGGCAATCCATTGGGACGGTCAGAATACTGTTCATTGATTGTACGCCTCAACACTTTTGATGTTTTCCAAGGACTGCCCACCCAGTTATAAATCCATGGAGCGCAAAAACTGGGTTCGTTACCCGAAGCGAACCACTGATCACCGTATCCAGCATCCAAACGAGTGAAATACTCATCCAAACGTTTTTCAGCATTTTCTTTTCCACCAATCAGTTCAATGAGTCCTTTCAGATTGTAGGGCACCATCCAAAAATAGTCCTTATAGGTAGCCTCACGAAAATCTTCTGAAAGAGGTTTCCATGAGCCATCTTCGTTACGCGACTGCAACCATCCAGTTTCCGGATTATAAAGATTCTTCCAAGAACGAGCCATACCAAAATATCGCCAAGAGGCAAATTCATCGCCTACAGCCCTGAGTGCATATTGACCAATAGCAAAATCGGCTGAAGTGTATTCCAGCTGAATACTTGCCGGACAATAACCTTTCTCTAGATACTGTTTCAGGTGTGGTCTTGTTTCTTCCTGCTGTGATTTTGCACCAGGCACCTCAGCTCCTCGTCGCATGATTTCGAACAGTGGTTTCGGGTCATAGTTACGCGCACCAAAAGCCCAAGCATTGCTTACCAAAATAGCCGAGGGATCTCCCTGCATGATGCCCGTCTCAATATTGGCAAGCACCCAACGGGGAAATGAGCCGCCCGACTGCAGGGCAAAATCCTGATGAGACAATACAATATCACTGGCCACATCGGGTTCCAAAATAGAAAGCAATTGTATCTGTGTACGATAGGTGTCCCAGTTACTAAATTGGGAATACTGACGAGAATTGGTGCGATGCACCTTATAATCAGCCCCCATGTATTCACCATTCACGTCACTTGACACACTGGGATGAATGAACGAACGGTACAGATGGGTATAGAACTGAATGGTACGAGTCTGAGTACCGCCTTCCACATCGATAAGTCCCAATTTCTCATCCCATGCCTGTTCAGCCTGCTTACGAACCAACTCAAAATTCCAATCTGAATTTTCTGTATGAAGATTCTGACGTGCATTCTCTACTGAAACATAACTGATTCCCACTTTGTAATGAACAGTTTTCTGTTTGCTCACATCAAAAGTGAAGAAAACACCTGAACTCATACCCTCAGCGAAGGTTGCCGATGGATGAAGCGATTCACCTTTCCATGTGCCTGTAGCCACAGCAGGCACATCAAATTCTGCCACCATATATATTTTATAAGGTGTACGAATGCCACAGAAATAGCCACCATCAGCATAACCTTCCACACGGTTAGGGGTTGTTATCACAAGTGCCGCCTCACTAATACGTGTAGCAGCGATGCCAGCACCAATTATTACAGTACCACGAGTACACGTATCAGGGAAATCATAACGGGCCATTCCCGTATGTTCGGTTACAGTCAGCGATGCTTTCACATCCTCATTCACCTTTGCTTCATAATATCCGGCATGGCCCTGCTCGTCAGTCACCTGAAAGCGCGCATTGCGAATTTGATCGGGCGAAACAATTAATGCCCCTTTCACTGGAAAAGTCGGAAAGTTTCCCATATGTTCACATCCGCCACCACTATTCTGATTGACAACGAATCCTGCATTCTTTGCAAAATAGGTGGGAGTAAATTGCACCATACCATGTGGATAGGTTGCACCAGGAAACAAATAGCCAGAAGTTAATCCAACGCCTTGTGTTCCGATAAAAGGGTTCACCAAAGATGAACGATTGGAAGCCTGTGCGCTAAAGAAGATTGTTATTGTCAGCAGGAAAGAGAATATACGGTTGCTCATATCTGTTACTTTTAATTATGTACTATTGGTTTGGATTGTGAGAATGGTGAAGCTGATTTTGAGATATTCCTCTGCTTGTTTGGCTGAGGTCCCATTGTAAACTGCAAGTATCCTCCATTAACTATTTCACCATACGTCAAATAGTTACGTTCTAAAGGAACTCCATTAAGTGTTCCTTGCTGAATGTACACATTCTCAGAAGAATTGTCACGGGCTTCAATCACAAATTTCTTACCACTTTCTGTAGTTAGAGTAATACGTGAAAACAGCGGACTTCCTATTACATATTGATCTGTGCCGGGAGTTACGGCATAAAGTCCAAGCGCACTTAGCACATACCAAGCCGACATACCGCCTTGATCCTCATCTCCAGGAAATCCCTGTGGAGTACTATTATAGAGTCTATCCATAATCTGCCGTACCCAGTATTGTGTTTTCCAGGGTTGTCCGGCATAACTGTACAAATATGGAAGATGTTGGATAGGCTGATTACCATGCGCATACTGTCCCATATTGGCAGCCTGCATCTCAATCATTTCATGAATCATTCCGCCATACCATCCAGGCTTTACCGTATTAGGCATCATGAATACGCTGTCAATTTTCTCAACAAATGCTTCGTCACTTCCAAACAAATTGATAAGTCCCTGTACGTCATGAAATACTGACCAGATGTAATGCCATGCATTCCCTTCAGTGTAAGGTCCACCCCACTCCAACGGATCAAACGGTTCGTACCATCGTCCTTCAGATGAACGGGCACGCATAAAACCAGTCTTTTTATCCCAAAGATTCCGGTAATTAAACATCGTAGTCCCGAATATGCGCTTGTAAAGTTCCTGATTACTCTCTCGTGCCAACTGATAAGCACAGAAATCATCGTAGGCATATTCTAAAGTTTGGGTAACACAACCATGCGATTCGGGGAAAGGAACATACCCCAATGTAAAATACTCTTTCCAACCGGCACGTCCATTGGCCCCACCCCATGGTCCTTTGTTCATTGCCTCGTGAGCATAGGCTTTCAAAATTGTATCAGCCTCAACCGTACGTATTCCTTTTGCCCACATATCAGCTATAAGTGAAATGGCATGATTTCCCACCATTCCGCCAGTCTCGCCCGGAAACGACCATGATGGCAACCATCCGCACTCATGCCATGCCTGCAGTAATGCTTGCTGATAGCGTCCCTGCTGGGTTGGATGCAACAGGTTTGTCAGTGGGAATTGTGAACGGAAAGTATCCCAAAAGCCATTGTCGGTAAACATATAGCCATCGTGAACAGCTCCGTCATAAGGGCTATAATAATAAGGTGTACCATCAGCCTTGCGTTCGTAGAACTTACGAGAGAACAGGTTAGCACGGAACAGACAACTATAGAAAGTACACTGTTGTTCCAAAGTACCACCCTCAACCAGCATACGGCCCAACAACTTATTCCAAGTTTCTTGTCCACGCTTAGCAGTCTTCTCTATCGTACGGTCTTTACCTAATTCTGTATTCAATGTCTGTAGTGCCTGCTCTTCACTAATGTATGAGGACGCAGCTTTCACTTGTACATGCTTTCCTGAAGCAAAACGTACATACACTCCATCTTCCCATTCACCACTTTCAAGAATTGGGCTATCAAACTGCATCACTATATAACAACGGAATGTCTCAGCCTTGTTCACAAAACGCTGATTATTCACCCATCCTGTGATCTGCTTTTTATCAGCATCTACTTTGAAAGACTTTTCTCCAGTATAGCCGTCAATCACCAACCATGATGCTTTTCCCTTCGGATAACTAAAACGGAAATGAGCCCCTCGGGTTGTAGGAGCAACTTCCGCTTTAGTACCATTCTCCAGTTTTACACTGTAATAATGAGGGCGTGCCACTTCATCGTTATGGCTAAATGCCACTGCACGTTCATCTCCATCTGTACGTAATGTACCACTGACAGGCATCAACGCATAAACAGCATAGTCTCCTACCCACGGACTACACTGATGCGACTGACAAAGGCCGCGCATTGTTTCGGCAGCCCATTGATATTTCCAGCCATCACCATTACGTCCTGTCTGTGGCGACCACAGATGCATGCCAAATGGCATGCCTGTGGCCGGGAACGTATTTCCGTTACTGAATCCAAAATGTGAGTCCGTACCCTGTCGGGTATCAACCAATTCTGTTAGGTCCCGAGCATAACTAACCATCGCAACAGATAGCATCAGCAGGACTTGATATATTCTAATTCTTCTCATGAAACATTACTATTGTTTCTTTAAGAACGACTCACATTTAGTTTTCCACTATTTAAGAATCAAAAAAAATCCAAGCACAGTTGTTAATAGTTATCTGTAGGAATAGCCGACAGAGTAAGATCCAAACGTCCACCGTCAACTACATTCTGAAACAGAATATGGGTATCATACATGCGTTGTCCATTCAACAGGAGTTTATTCACATAAGTACCTGCACCATTTGTCGAAATCACGAATTGCTTTCCTTTATAATATTTTCTATCCAACTTGACTGTTACTTTTCTGAACAAAGGAGAACCAACAGAGAACGAGGGATTACTGTCGGTAAGTCCTTTGACATCGAAAAGGCCTATAGATGAAATGACATACCAAGCTCCCAATTGACCTTGGTCTTCATCTTGACCATATCCATAGCCATGAACGCCATCTGTTCCATAGAACTCATTAAGTATAGCCCGCACCCATTTCTGAGTAAGTGAAGGACGACTGGCTTCATTAAACAGCCAAGAGATATGCAGACAAGGCTGGTTGCCCTGATTATAGAGAGTACGAAGCCCTGCAAAGGCGCCAACTTCTGTTCCGCCACTGAAAATCTTTGGCTGAGAAAGAGTGAAGATACTGTCTAAACGGGCGTTAAAGCGGTCAAGTCCTACACGTTCTGCCAATCGGCGCGCATCGTGAGGAACATAAAAAGTGTACTGCCAGGCATTACCTTCTTGGAAACCTCTCCACACCTGCAAGGGATCAAAATTATTGATGAACTGTCCATTCTTCAGTTTCGGACGCACAAAATTCTGACTATCATCATAAAGGCGCTCCCATCCTCTTGACAGATTGCTGAGCTTCAGATAGTCCTTTTCCTTTCCCAGTTTCTTTGCAAACTGAGCTACTGCATAAGCCTGATAGGCATACTCAAGAGTGTGAGAGGCCGAGAACATAAATGCTTCTTGCGGTCCACTACCCTCTTCAGCATGAGGCACATAGCCATATTCTACAAACTGGTCAGTATCTGACTTACCTGCTCCCATCGGACGGTTCTGTCCTTCCAGTTCATTCTTTCTACAGGCTTCATAAGCCAAATCAACATCAAAATCCTGAATGCCGCACTGATAGGCAGCAGCAATCATCAGCGACAATTGGTTTGTACCCACACCAGAAACGAAGCGAGAGTTGGCCAATCCATCCCCCAACCATCCACAGTCTTTATATACTTGCAGATGAGAACTGATAAACTGTGACAGATGTTCAGGATAAGCCAATGCCCACAATTGAGTCAGATTCCATTGTCCGCCCCACATTGCATCAGTATTGTATAAATCAAAAGCTGGACGTCCCTTCTTCATAGGCAACTGTCCAACCGTTCCGTCGTGCTTAGGATATGCACCATTCACATCACTGCACACGCCTCTTCCCAACAAGGCATGATACAAACCCGTATAGAATTTCACTTTGTCGGCCTCAACATCAGTCTCAACACAGATACGCCCCAAATAGTCTTCCCATGTTTTCAAGGCCTTTACCTTTGCTTTATCAAACGATAGCGTGCGGGCTTCTGCCAAACGGTTTTGTCTGGCATTATCTACAGAGGTATAGGAAACGCCTACCTTTGCAGTAACCGCTTCACCATCGGTGGTTGAAAATTCCAAATATAGACCAGCTCCCACGCCAGTTGTCTTAGTTGCTCTTGCATTTATTCTTTCTCCGTTAAAGGTTCCCACCTTTGCGGGTTTCTTATCAAGTGTGGCCGAGAAATAGATAGGAACCTCGGCACCTGGCTGATATTTCTTCACATATTCAGGCAAAGTGATTACCCATCCCTCGATAGTACCGTCAGAACACAATTCAACACTTGCATCCTTTACAGCGCCACTCTCACCCATGCGGCTACCTATATTAAACAAGATTCTGCTATGTGAGTCGGCTGGGAAGGTGAAACGTTGGAAAGCGACACGCTCTGTAGCGGTAACCTCTGCACGAATATTATAGTCTTTCAGTAATACTGAATAGTAGCCAGGACGAACTATTTCTTCGTCATGACTGAAAGCTGAACGATAACCATTTCGTTCAGTATCGTTAGGATGCCCCGGTACGACAACAGGTTGTTCACCGCCACGAGTGGCCATCAGTGTGATACCACCAACCTGAAACTCATGCACACATGGAAATCCCTCAATGGAAGTATCACGATAATCATATCCTGTAGCCTCCCAACCATCTTTATTGCCTAAATGGCCATTGGTTGAAGGGCCTGGTTTTGCCATTCCAAAGGGTAATGCCCCTGGTGCAAAATGGAAATAGCGACAATGAGCCGTACCGATTCTTGGCTCTACATACTTAGTTAGTGACTTGCTTTTTTCTGCGCCAACCACCACTGTGGGTAGCGATAAAATGGAAATGAGTAAGAATAGTGATAATGTTTTTTTCATTGTTAGAAAATGAATTAATATAATAATTGACTGAGTGCATAAGCATATGCACCATACATGATACTGCTACTGGTACTGTTCTTCGATAGACCTACGCACACAGAACGCTCTTTCAAATAAGGAACAGTGGTCATACTTTGGGGAACTTTTACTGTGGTAAGTCCTACTTTCAGGAATGACTCACGCTCAGCATCATCTTCCCAATTATAGACTTTCGACTGCAGTACAGGGAAACTATTTCCGCCAAAGGTTCCGGCCTCGCCACGTAGAGCGTCCATCACTCCTGGGAGTATATATTTTCCTGCACCGGCCAGTCCGCCGCCAATCACCACCAGTCCATCAACAATGTTCAGTGCGTTCGCAATTGCCTCACCAGCCACCTGTCCTAACTGTCGGAAAGAAGCCTTTGCAGCATCAGCATTACCCTCTTTCTGTCCTTCAGCTATCAGGAAGATATCATAGGGAGTTAATGCATCGGCAGACTGTCCGCTTTCTTCAGCATAGACACGACGTACGGCACGAATGCTCACGCTCTCCTCAGCAATCATCTTTGGATACTTTGCGTTACGAGTGCACCACAAATCGCCTCCGCAACCATTATCTCCACGCAACAACACGCCATCAATAACCACACCACAGCCAAAGCCTGTTCCAAGTGTGATACCTATCAGATTACTATATTGACGTGATTGACCGGCCTTCTGCAGTTCGTCATTTACTTCAGGAAGGAAACCGGCAAGTGCTTCGCCATAGGCAAACAAGTTACCATCGTTATTGATGAATACTGGAATGCCAAATACAAGATTCAAATATGGGCCTAAGGCAATACCACCTCGGAAAGCAGGCAGATTACCCAAATCGCCTATTACGCCACGTTCATAGTCTGCAGGTCCGGGAAATGCAAAACTAATGGCTACAGGAGTTTCAGTCAGTTGATTCTTTACCAGTTTGAATCCCTCCACAATAGTCTGAAGGCAGCCATCGATATTATCCACAACAGCATCCAGACGGACGGGTTCAACTATTTCCTTATAGCCTTTGATAGCAGAAAAAACGAAGTTTGTGCCGCCGGCATCTAAGGTCATCACAATTCTATTATCAGTCGTGTACATGATTTAGGAGTTTAAGGAATATTTATATTGATTTTTATGTACTTATTTCTATCTTACAATTGCCTTGATGGTCATGCAGGCCTTACCTGCAGAAATCCCGCTCGGAGTTATTGTATATGCACCAACAGCGGCAGGTACGATGAATGTTTCAGCATAGTGCACGATAAAAGGTTCAAAGGCTCCAGTAGGACTTTCCACCGAGACCTCTTCACCTTCACAGAGGTTCAACACATTCACTCCACCTTGGGTGTCGTGTTCAACAGTTTTAGAGAATGTATGCCTACGAGTTTCTATAAACTCATTGGCATGCAATCCGGTACGTTCTTCCTGAATGCCCTCCTCTTGACTCAACACTTCAAAATGGTTATACAGTTGCTCCATCACAAAAGGAGTAGTACGTTCCCACTGAATAACATCCTTACCTCTCTCCACATTGATCGGACGTGGTTTTCCATCCAAGCCTAAGCGATTCCAGTCCCACAACTTGAATGTAAAGATATTGGGGGTAGAACTAATTTCCAGTACCATACTGTTTTGTCCTGAACAATGGATCGTTCCATTGGGAATCAGATAGTGATCATGCTTGCGAGCATGAAACTTATTGACATATTTTTCTGCGGGGAAAGATATTTCTCCTCGCTGAGCCGCCCTTAAATCCTCTATCATCTGTACGGAGTCAATCCCTTCTTTCAGGCCTAAATAGACCACAGCATCATCAGCCGCATCCAGCAGATAATAGCTTTCATCCTGTGTATAAGCCAATCCGAATTCACGATGAGCAAATTCATTCGTGGGATGCACCTGCAGACTAAGGTTACCTCCTCCCATCGTATCAAGGAAATCAAAACGAATGGGGAAACTTCGGCCAAAGCGCGACCATACTCGTTCACCCAACAAAGACTTTGACTGCCATAAAACGAGGTCCTGTGACGGGAACTCAAGAGTTGCATTTTCCGTCTGCAGCAACAAGCTATTCTCTTCAGGCACACAGTCAAAGCACCATCCATAGTTCTGTTCCTCACGGTTCAAGTCGCACACCTCTTTCATCCACTGACCGCCCCAAGGAGCCGGATCAAAGAAAGGAACCACACGAAATGGACGAGCCACCGTCTGCTTTAATCCTTCCGTCAGTTGACTGTGCGTAATCAGTTTCGGTTGTTTTCGGTCGTTGTGGTCCAGCCAAAAGCGGATACGTCCTGAATAAAACAGTTCATCCTTATGGGCATCACAGATATTCCAATCGTTGAAATAGCCACGTTTATATTGAAGCGATGGAGCTTCCTCATGCCGGTCTATTCCCAGCGCTTTCACCTCGTGGCGACGGAAACGTTGTTGGATTTCCCAACGGGCCAGGTCGGCATAAACTACTGGCACATCACTTGAAGTCACATAACCAGCGCCTGTACCTATTATTATATATTGGCCACCCTCGCTGATACGTTGATGCAACTTTTCGATTTTTTCTTTATCAAAATACTCGCTAAGTCGGATATTTGAGATATAGCCGAACAGCACATCGTCAGTCAGAAACCGTTTTGTCAGTTCTTCGATCTCATTCTCTGGACGCATCAGCGTACGGACGTCCACCAATTGTCTGCCCGTTTTCTGAAAAGCATCAAAGAAATCGGTTTCATAACTTCCCACATACAGGTCAATCGCCCATACAGGCTCTGAACTGAACGAAGAGGATAATGCGTCAACTATATTGTTCCACCCAACAACGGCTGTCCCACTGACAGCCGTTGATGGATACTTATCGTAATTAGATTTACGCATTTCTTAAAAACTATTTTTAATATACGCCAAGTTCATAGATTCGAGTTACGCCTCCTACAGACTGTGAAGGACTGATAACCATCAGTCGGATATAGCGAACCTCTACGGGAGCGAATCCACGGTTCACCACATTATCACGATTGCCATCCAACAAGTCCAGAGTCTTCCACTCTTCTGAATCACTATTTCGTCCTTGCAGCAGACAGGTGCGTGTCACGTAACTGTGGTCTTCGCAGGCAGCGTTTACCATATTCCAACGACTCACCTTTGTAGGTTCGCCAAGATCAAATACTACATAGTTAGGAGCAGCAGACACGTCGCACCATTTTGTTTCCTCGTTATCATCCACCAGGTTTTTAGCACGCTCATCCGCATTGCACTCGCCAGAAACAGAAAGAACAGTAGCATTCTTCAGCAAGTTAGGCAGTTCTTCTTTCAGCAGGATTTCACCTGTCTGTTGATCCTCTTTCAAAGAACTCTTGAACAATGGAGCAGCAGGAACCAGATCGGCCTCATCATTAGCAAATGTGGCTGCAAAGACCACAACATGCTCATCATAAGGCATCACCACTTCTTTCACGCCTTTTGGAATATCAAGACGGACCTTATACATATAAGTATATTCGTAAGGCTCATCACCGTTTGATGAGTGACGGTGTGTACCCACATATGCTACATTAGCCTGTTTTAAGAAGCCTTTCGTATGACCGTCGTGTCCCCACTGTCCGATGAAGCCAGTATAGAAAGGAACATTTACCGTCTGCTTGGCTGTAGCCTTTTCATCTTTGCTCTTTGTCACAAACTGGAATGTGGCCTGACGGTCATCCTTGTCACTGGCCACCAGTAGGTACAGGTGACGATAAGTCTTTTCTGCAGGGATAGCTATGGTCTGTCCTTTACAACTCATACCACTGGCAGCATCCTTTTCACCAAAGCGGAAAGGAATGTCATCGGCAGTAATGCCTTCATCGGGCAACAGCTCGGCAGCATAGCTAAAGCCACCTTCAAAGTTGGCTGCCTGACGGAATTCATTGTAACTAAAGCAATTGCGGTCATAAGCCAATTGTACAGGCTGTGCATCAACTACCGTCTTCCGTTCGCCACGCAATTTCACCTTAAAGGTCTTCACGCTGTAAGGTTTGATATCCACAGTAAGGGTATTCTTTTCATAGGAAGCAGCGCCAATGGTCTGTTCTGTTCCATCAGCCTCAGCAGCTTTAACAATCTCACCGGCAAAGGTAAGGTGTGCTTTCTGAGCCTGCTTACCACTGAGTTCATAGACGCGAACCACATATTCATCACCCACCTCAGCACTCTTCAATGCACGTACCATCACATTCTCATTGTCTGAACTCAGGAATGAGAACTGACGTCCTAAATTACCTCTATGCTTAGTGGCAAAGAATGTCTTCGGCTGACTGTTCAATACCGTTGACTGCTGATTGGCCTTAACCTCGTTCACCTGTCCCTTATGGCCAACAAGACTATAGGTAAACACATGATGTCCCTGATCTTGTTGAGATTGATATGTATAATTTGTGTTGGTATTCGGAGTATATAGCAGCGACAGGCGAATCGTATTGTCAGAAGGCTTATCCCAACCATAGCGAGAGTCATTCATCACAGTTACGCCATAGTCGCCGGAGCGGTCAGTCAGGTCTGTCCAACGGTGTGAATAGACCTCAAACATATTCTCCTGGTTATTACCACGCTTCACGCTGCCCAGACCGATGTCATAGGTAGCTTTTTCGTTGCTCACCGACAGGGGGAACTCAGCTTTCAGTAGTGCATTGCTGGAATGCCACTCCACCTCATTTTCGAAGTCCACACGTTCAGCCTGACCACCTTCATAGAGATGAATACGCTGAACGATGTCCGACTGTCCATAGCGTTTTTTCACCACAATAGTCTGACGGAGAGGGCCACGTTCTACCGTAACCTCTGCGCCGTCATGTACAGGAACAGGTTCCTTGTCAACCGTAGCTTTCACAATTTCCCAGGCAGGCCACTGGAAAGAAGGACAATGATCCAGTACCACCAGACGGATACTCTTTCCTTGAGCCACGAGTTCTTTCTGCGCACGCTTATCAAAGAGTGAAACGATGTCACCATATTGATCAACACGCACTCTATAGGCACTGTTCTCAATCTCTTTTTGAGAACCAGCCTTCACGTTTTTCAGCTTGCCAGCAGCTTTCATGCTATAGACAGCAAGACCAGTTGCCGGCACCTTTGCATCAAACAGCAGCACCTGCTTTCCGTTACGCTCTATCACTTGCGAGGCAACACGCTTTCCGTCAGGACCACTCACCTGGTAGTTCTGTCCCTTAGTAGCAAGTTCTACCTCGGCAACAGCCTCAACGGGGAAAGTCTCGTTGTTATATACCACTACAGGAGTTCCGCCCACGTTGGTATTCATCTTACTGGCAATGGCACTCACGCTATGGGTAAGAATATCCGAGAATTTCTCCAACGAGAGCAATTCGTCATTCCATGAGAACTCATAGGCACGTGGAATACTCGTACCAGTCAAGTCGTCATGGAACTGATGCCAGATTACACGCTGCCATGTTTCCGTCATCATTCTCTGTGGATATTTAGCCTGTCCCAACCAGTCGGCAATAACAGCCGAACGTTCTGCTGCATCACCAAGATGTTCATTCTGACGGTTATACAGTTTCATGGCGGCCTGTGAAGTATAACATCCGTTTCCATGCAGATCCATGGTCAGTTCGCCGTCAAACACCGGCAATTCAGGATGCTTGTCGAAAGGCAGGAAATCCTTATACATTTGATCGCTCGTGGCACTGATAATCTGTACCGGTCCATCTCCCTTGATACCTTTTTCCACGGCACGTACTGAAGGCAGGTTTGGCGAACCGCCTATATCGCCAGTGCCATAATAGCGATAGACCATATTGAGCGGACTCTCTTTTATCTCGCCAATCAGTTTTTCATTCTTCGACAGGTCGGCATCCGGCCAACGTTCCCCATAGCCAAAGCCATGAGTCATCATCACCCTACTGCCATCTATTCCCTGCCACAGTCCAACAGTGAAAGGATATTTCTTGTTATCCTCATAGAAAGGCTTTACTCTCCAAGCCAGTTTCTGCGACGAGAATCCTATCAGTCCACAATGGGCAGCCAGCGTTGGCAAGGTATAGCCAAAGCCGAAACAGTCTGGCAGGAAGATATCCGTACCCTCTTTCTGGAATTCTTGACGATAAAACACCTGTCCGAGTGTAACATTGCGAATCCAAGACTCGGGCGACCCGATAATCACCTCATTGGCATCCCAGCTACTGCCAGCAATATGCCAACGGCCGTTAGCCACGTATTTCTTGAGTTCTTCATACATCTCCGGATAGTACTCTTTCATCCAAGCATATTTCACTGCACCTTCAAAATTGAAGATATAGTGAGGATACTTCTTGAATAAAGAGAGGTTCTTCGTCAGGGTATTACGCACATGATCACGAATGGTGGTCTGTACATCCCAGTTCCATTGTGTGTCCAAATGGGCATCAGCCACCATATAGGCTTTCATGGTCTTTTCCTGGGCCATGGTTCCTAATGACAGCATACATGCCATTGCGACTACTGATAGTTTTTTTGTCATCATTACTACTATTTAATTTATTAGGGTTAATTCATACCGAATCATGGACGCGGAAAAATCACGCCACACCAACCGCCGTTACGGGCCAGACGAAGGGTTAACTTCTCGTTCGGAACCACTTTCTTCTGTCCGCGACGATAATCAACGGCAATACGGTGTGCATTCTTTCCATCCTCATAATAAGTCAATGCGCTTTCTTTGCTCAGGAAATCGAGCGATACTGTCAACTCTTGTGGATGATCTCCCGTCATGGCACCTATAAACCATGTATCACCTTTTCTCTTAGCCACCACATAATGGTCACCGGCTTTAGCGCTGAGCACCCGTGTCTCATCCCAGGTAGTAGGAACCGATGCGATGAACTTTGTACACTCATCTTCACGCATGTAGCGAGTGGGGCTGTCGGCTAACATCTGGAGAGCGCTCTCAAAACAAACATAGAGTGCCATCTGGAAGGCACGTGTTCCTTCGCCCATTGGCAATGAATTCGTTCCACGGAGATCTTCCGGTTGTGCTGATTCCATCGAGCCAGGGGTAAAGTCCATACCACCCAAGGCATTACGCATGAACGGATAATATACAGAATTCTTAGGAGTACAGTTTCCGCCCTGTTCCATACCCAGTACGCCTTCATAGGTAATCAGGTTCGGATATCGGATTTCCAATCCAGCCGGTTTGAACGAGCCGTGAAAATCGACCATCAGCTTGTACTTAGCACATTCTTTAGCCACACGCTCATAGAAGTTCACCATCCACTGATCGCTATGGTCCATGAAGTCTATCTTCAAGCCCTTCACGCCCATTTCGGCATAGTGCTTAATCACATCGAAGTTATTCTCAACAGCCAACCAGGTCATCCACAATATCACACCTACGTTCTTCTTTTTGCCATACTCCACCAGCTCCTTCACGTCAATCTCATCAATAATCTCGAAAGGACGGTTCACATCCTTATTCCATCCCTCATCAAGAAGAATGTAGTCCAGACCATATTGTGCAGCGAAGTCAATAAAATACTTATAGGTACGATTGTTGATACCCGTTTCAAAGTCCACATTCCAGATGGTCCAGTGGTTCCACCAGTCCCAGCTCACCTTACCGGGCTTTATCCATGAGGTATCGTCCAGTTCGCAGGTTCCTCCCAACACACGTTCCATCTCATTCAATGCGATATCAGCGTCATTGCCGATAACGCCGAAACGCCAAGGCAGAGTACGGCTGCCGTCGGTACGTGCTATATAGGGAGCCTCTTTTGTAATACCGAAGCCACGGTCACCCACCATTTTCCAGTCTAATGGCGATTTGGGGAAAATGGAAGTCATTCCATTCTTTCCTGTTCCTTTTACGAACATGTGAGGATAGTCACGTACATCGCTTTCGGAAAGCAGCACCTTTGTTCCTTTCTTCGACTCCAGCAGGATAGGCAGATAACTCATCTCGTCGTTTTCCCCATACTGAGTGGTGGCCACATGCGTATAAGGATTCTCGTACGAAGTCCAGAAGTCGCGTGTCTTTGAAATATGAGCAGTAAACGACTCTGGGAAATTCAGCGTCATCTCCTCGTTCATCACTTCGACCTTTCCTTTCTGTTCCAAAAGGAAACGATAGGCATAACCATTGTCATAGGCTCGGAATTCCAGTCCGTATTTGCCAGCAAACTTCAAGGTCAGCACATTGGCCTTATTCACGGTCACAGCCTGTTTCAGAGGCACAACGTTCTGAATAGTCTCATCAATTACCGAACGTTTCTTACTGCGCAGTTTCGGGTTCTGTCCCAATGTCTGATTACCTACTTGGGCGTTGATTGCACAGTCTTTCAACAGCAACTCATCTTCCTTCAGCACATTGAAACGGATATCGCTGTCAATTGTTATTTCTACGCTCACCTTACCATTGGGTGATGTTATGCGTTCGGTGGTTGATGCAGCCTGAACCAGAGTTCCCATACAAAGGAACAAAAATAGAATGCTATATATTTTCTTCATTATTACTTAACAATTTTCTTACCATTCATAATATAAAGACCTCTCTTCGGATTCTTCACCTGATGGCCCTGCAGGTCGTAAACGATACCGTTCTCCATCTGATTGTGCTTCACCATTTCGATACCGTCAATATCCCCGCCACCAATTTCTATTTTCTCTACATTCTCAGGTGCGAGGAAATAAGCGCGGAAAGGAGTCAGGCGCAACGAGCTGACAGGTTCGAATGCCGTAGCATCATCGTTCATTTTCAGCACCTTGGTCAAAGAAGTAAACAACGTGTTGCCACAGAACCAGAAGTCATCAACTCCAATCTTGATTGGAGCTGCCGTGGTTGATGCTATCAGTACATCCGATGCCTTGAGTTGCTGCTGTCCGCCGTCTTTCACCTTTATCAGATAAGGAACGTTACGTTCCATCTCCTCAACAGCGGTAAACACTGCGGTATCGTCACTCTCCAGTGCTGAGAACGATTTCACAACAGTATTCTCAGGCAACTGCTGTGGAGCAAACGGCAAGGCTATCGTCTCCCATGAGTCCTTTGCAAACGTACGGATATAGTTCACTTCACCTGCAGTAAATGCCACTGGTGAGAAGAAATTCGCCGAGTCCTTCATGGTGATATGTTCAGCCTTGCTGCCTTTCACCACGTTACATTCTTCCAGTCCTTCAGGAATCTGGTCGTTGACGCCAAAGATATAGAGAGTATTCTTGTTTGAGTTCGGACGAACCGTCTTTATGGTATTTGTCAGTCCCGTCATATCGATAGCCACAGCACCAGAAGGAGTAGTTACTGTAGCCGATGCGCCCATCCCCATCAAGGTTTGGTTTGACTGCCAGTAAACGATGCCGGCCTGTGTACGTCCCATATCTTTCAATCCGCCATTATTAATCTCTCCACCTTGTCCGTAGCTGAAATTTACTGCGTATGTAGCATTCAGTTCAAGGTTTTCGAAATTGTAGGTAGCCTTTCCTGTTTTATTCGGCTCTACGCTGATAGAAACCGTTGCGCTCTTATCGCTCCAATAGTAGCCGCCATTCAGTTTCCAGATAGTCAGCTTCAATGTTCCGTTATAAGGTTCAGTGCCTTGGTTCTGCACAGTTACGACACCTTGCATACGGTTGCCATAGATCATATTGTTTGACTTGTTAGTCACGGTATGACTCAGATAGCGCAGGTTCTGGTTCGGAGCCACGCCTGTCTCTGTTACCTCCAGGGTTCCCTGTCCTACCACATTATCACCTCTGTTATCAGTAGCCAGCCATATATTCCAGGTGCCATTCTGTTCTGGTTTGAACACCAGTCCTATTGTTTCCTCAGACCCTGGTCTCACCGCAATAGCTGTACGGCAGATAGCCGAGCCTTTGTCATTGGTCTGACTTGCAAACAGATGTATTTCCTTGAAAAATTCGTCTTCACCGTTATTGTGGAAGGTGGCTGAAACAGTCTGGTTGTCTCCACGCTTATGATTACCGGGGAAGCTGATAGTAGTCATTTCTATATTATCTGTGGGACGGATTTCCATCTTCACTACCTGTCCGGCTTCATTCACTTCAGTATAAATATAGTTCAGATCAGGACATACGTCAGTATTCCATTTGGCGTCAGTCGAGCGTTTGCTGATAGGTACAATCCTATAGACACCCTTTGACAGTCCGCGAACGGCAAACTCCATTCCCACATAGTAGTTGGGACTGATTTGCGATGTGCTATAGTTGCCCACCACTTTCAGTTCGCCATTCTCATCTTTATAGCCGATACCGTAGTTCCAGGAAGCCGATATACCCGACCAGTTCACGTAGTTGGCAAAGAATCTGTCAGTACCACGTATCTGCCAGTCGTTAGCACTCAGTTTATATCTTGAAGGAGGCGTATCTTTCACTCCGTCAGGGCGCTTCATACCGATAATACAGTCCTGTCCCATGTTATATCCGCCAGGAGTCTGACTGGCACCGATACCACTGGTATTGTCTGGATCGAGAATATCAATACGGAAATAGCCATTGGCCATTCCTCCCCATCCCCAGTTCACATGGTACAATCCCGACACATCATAGCCGTCAAGTACAAAAGCATGACCGCCGCCAGAGTTCTGACCGCCAAAAGGTACAGGATGTCCCGTTGCTATCTCATTATACACGAGGTCAGTCCAACCTTGCAGCGTATAGTTACCACGTTTCTCCACATGGGTACCGTCATCGAAATCGAAATAGTTAATCAGTCCGTCAACGCCTTCTGAATAGCCAGATGCCGAAGAGGCGCCATAACTCATCTTGCAGTCAACGCCCACCCAGTACATCAGCTGGGCAATAGCCGTTTTCTGTGCCTCTGTCTCTGAACCGTAATAGTTATTCAGGATGTTGTCCCAGTCAATCACCGAACCGGCAGGAATGCTATTGATACGTACCGACTTTTCACCCTGTGAGGTGCTGTATTTCTGAACATATCCGGGAATAGTGCGCTTCAGTTTCTCAGGCCAGCGGTAATAGCCAACTACCTGAGCCAATGCCGTAGCCACACAGCCTGTGGCACTAAGTCCGCCAAGGGTACCATCCTCATTGTAATAACGGGGGCAGAGCAAGTTATAGGGATCGCCCTGATTCCACAGCATGGGCAACAGTGGTTCAATATTGTGACGTGTGGGACGGCTGTACAGTTTCTGCTCATTAGCGGCGGCGGCTCTTTTGGCTGCATGAGCAGAAAAAACGCCATCCAACTGATCCATCTGCTCACGATAACATTGCAGCATCCAGCGCAGTCCGTCGGGAATTGTGTTTTCGTCGAACGAGCCTTGGTCCACATATCCCAAAACTGAGGCAGTACGGTCATCGCCCGAAACGATTACATATCCGCGATTATTCTCTGTATTAAACACATAATAGTAGTCATTCTCCTGTTCCGTGGCAGCCGCTCTTTTTGCTGCGCGGTGGAACGACTGTTCGGCCAGCACCTTGCCACGTTCAGTCACGAACTGAGCAGCCTGCTGACGCGCCTGCTGACGCGAAATCGGGTTTGCCGTCACACCCATTGTGAAGAGCAAAGCCAATGATGTAAGAATAGTCTTTTTAGTCATTTGATATTAGGTTTTTGTTATTTTATCAGGTATTTTCCTTGTCTTGTAATATAGAGTCCTTTCTCTGGACGACCATTCAACAGTCGGCCTTGAAGGTCATAGCAGACTGTTGCTTTATTTGTCGTGTTCTGAAGTTCGTTGATGCCCGCCTCTTCATCCACTTTCTCAATCAGAAATGAAGAGGCACGGTTTGACATCGTACCCAGACGTACCATCTCGGCATCGGTATATTCCTTTTGGAATCCTGTAAGATCGGCATTGACATAAGCCGTCAGCTTATAGCCTGGTTCCATTTTATATGAAGCAATGTCCTTATCGGTAATACCATAGCTTGCCAGTTCACCCATGCTGTAGCGTCCCTCCGGCAGTTGTACTGCATAGCCTTGAAAATTTGATTCGCTATAGAGCGTTACTACAGGATTTTCCACTTTATGCGAAGGGAACACCCGGTTCATGGCCGAAGCCCACTGATTCAGGTTCCAGGTCTCATCATTATATACCCAAACAAAACCGCCAACCACACCGTTATGGTCTCTCCAAGACTCCATCTGGTTGATCGACTCCTCCATTGTACTCTGGTAGTTGGTACGACCGGCATGAACAGGCAAATTACCCAGTTTCCAGTCACTAGGATTATTGTTTGCTCCACCGTCGTAGCACTGAATAAGTACGCGGTCGCATGCTCCTGAACGAGCTCTGTTCAGATTGTTCACCAGATTCTGCCAATATTGCTTATACGTATATGGTGCCACAGTCGTCTTATAGCCCAGGTCATACATCATAGTGTGGAATTTCACTGCCGATGTATAGTCATAGAGGTCTTCCTCATCATTGTTCACGGCATCAATTTCCGGGATAGCCTCTTTCAAAGCCTTGAAATTACGGTACAGAATAGAATTCTCGCCCGTTCCCTGTGCATCAATTAAGGCTTTGATGCGCCTATACGACTGGTTGCCCCATCCGCCAATGCATATTTCAATACGCTCAATACCTGTGGGCCATGTTTTCAGTGCCTTCACATCCTCCACATAGTGGGGCTGTTCGTTGGCAAACACATACTCGCCATCCTTACAGATGGTTTCTCCATCGGTTTTCAGCGTTCCGTCTTCCTGTACATCCACATTGAACAGGATCACATAAGTAAACCCGGAATTTTTCAGATTTGTAACTGTGTTTGGACGCGCTCTACGGATATGTCCACCCACATAAACACCACTTCCCGCCTGAGCCATCAGGTCGGAAGCAACACACAATGCCAGCAAAGCTGCAGCTATTAGATGTTTCATATTTATAGTTATAGTTGATTTCTGTGCAAAGTTAGAAAATAATAATAGGAGAAAATGATAATTTCTGGTCAGAAAATGACCGATATTATTCATATATCGTCATAATCTGACCAGAAATTATATTTTAATATCCTTTCAGCACTTTTTTTACAGTCCCATCGGCATTGCGCACAATGTTCAGTCCGCGCTGCAGTTTCTGTTGGCTACGGCCTTGCAAATCATAGACCGCCTTCACTTCGGTTCCTTTCTCAGCCGATTTTTCTACCTGTTCTATACCGGAAGTTTCCTCACGGTTCACCCCATTCAGCAATTCGGCATGGAAAGTCTCAGCAAACAGATCTACCGTAATCTTATACTTTCCGGGTGTCCTAATGAACCACTTCCTGTCGGGGCCTCCCAGACACACCTGAGTACTGTTCAGCGGGTCTTCATCGTCTGTATAGGGATGCAGTTCGCGTGGTCCCCAGGTCATCTGTCCTTCCAGCTTGAAGTGACCTGGTTCTATCACATTATCATAAATGCCTAATTCTCCTATCCATGTGAACACGTATGGATTCTCATGATCACGGACAAAGGGAAGCATATTGTCGCGTTTCCATTCGATATTATCCGAACCGCCTATGAAGGCACTGCCGGCAATGAGCACCTCATTCCAGGGCAGCATCACCTCGCCCGTAACGGTCTGACTGCTGGTATTCACTATGAAGCGGTAGGTATCTTCCTGAAACAGCACCTGCCATCCTGCCTTGGCAGAATCGGAGGTCAGCGAATACTTCAATCCGTAGTTGATGAGATAGGAGTCTGTGAGCTGAGGCATCAGATAACGGGTGGTACCTTGCTGGTATTCTTCCGTAGTTCTAATTTTCACTTCACCGGCATTCAGCGGACCTGAAAAGCGGAACTGTCCGTCAGGACGCTTCACCAACTGTTGTATTCCTCCTGGCACAGCGCTACCTGTTGCCCAGAGATTATCTTGTGCCATAAGTGGCTGTGCAGCCCAAGCAATGGCCGTCACATATATCAATAGTATCTTTTTCATGACTTTACTTCATTATTTTATGAGTTGTTACGGAACCATCGGCCCAGGTGCGGCGCACGATGTGAACACCGCGCTTACCATTCTCTTCGGTACGGCCTTGCAGGTCGTAGTGACTTTCATGCTTCAGTGTGTTGGCCTCAACATGCTCAACAGCCGTGGCCGAACGGTTCACCAGCACTTCAATCACCTGCTGACAAGAAGTCTTAGGCACATTGACAGTGACCATTTTCTTTATGTCGTCATATTTCCAGTCAGTCACCACCTGCCCGTTGATACATACCGACTGTGGCTTGTCCTCACCTAAGAACTGCACCTCATAGGAACGCTCGGTGGGCATACCCTCAAACTGTCCTTTGATGGCACCTATTTTCAGGGTAACAGTTGCCGAACGGCGTGCCTGACTGATGGTCGTTGTGGCATAGGCTCCCTCTTCATAGCCCTGTGTATCGCCTTCATCCTCATAGAGGTTTGTGCTTCCGCTTGCACCGGGCACCACTTTCAGTACCAACTGGTCGGGACGCTTTTTCAGGTTCATCAGATGCGGATTGCAGGGAATGACAGCTCCGGCCTTTATAAAATAAGGTATCTCTTCCTGGCCGTACCAGTCGGCCAGTGTCTGTTCGCCCTCTACCAATTGGTTACGGCACACGTCATACCACTGTCCTTTGGGCAACCAGGTCTTATGGAAAGCCTTATCGTCCATCTCGGCCTCAGTCACCACCGGCGAAACCAGGATATCATCGCCAAACATATACTCTCCTTCCTGACGATAGGCTTCATTCTCTTCGGGCCATTCATAGTAGAGCGGGCGACAGATGCTGATACCTGTGTCGTAGGCCTGACGCACCGCTGTATAGATATAGGGCATCAGCTCATAGCGCAGGTTAACAGCCTCGAGCATGGTGGGGAAGTTCTCGTATTTCCAGATGCGGCGCTCATTGCCCCATTGACTGGCACCGTGAGTACGGAAGATGGGCGAGAACACGCCAAACTGCAACCAGCGCAACATCAGTTGCGGGTTGGGATCACCAATCTGCAGGTGTCCGCCAATATCGTGTCCCCAATAACCGAAGCACACATTCGAAGCGGTAGCTGTGAAATAGGGCTGGAATGCCAATGAACCGTAAGTACCGTAGGTATCGCCAGAGAAACCGATGGGATAGCGGTGACTACCTAGTCCGCCCCAGCGATGGAAGATAAACGGACGACGGTCGGTACGGTTCTGCTTCATATCGTTGAAGAACACGTGGTTGCACCAGAATGTCTCACTCAGTCCTTCGATATAGGCACTTGTCAGATTCTGCTGCCAGTCCAGCCACCAGAAATCGACTCCCTGTTTTTCACGGTCGCGGATAATGTGTTTGAACATTGAGCGATAGAAAGTAGAGTCTTCCAACTGCCAGGGCACACGGTCGCCTGTGGCATGCATATCGGCCTTTATCTCGGCGAAATGATCCTCATAACTGGCCACGCCATCGGCAGGATGCAGGTTCAGACTCACTTTGATACCCTGCCCGTGCATCCACTTAATCAATGCTTCAGGATTGGGAATCAGGTCTTTGTTCCATGTCCAGCCCGTCCATCCGTCCAGATGCCAGTCCATGTCGAAGATCATCACATCGAGCGGAATATTGTTTCGCTTCATCTCGGTAGCCAGGTTCAGGAAGTCCTGCTGTGAGTAACGCTGATACTTACTGTACCAATAACCCAGCACATAGAGTGGAGGCATGGGCTGGCGACCTGCTATCTTGATATAATCGCCAATGGCCTTCTTGTAGTTATGGCCATAGCCCATGAAATACCAGTCGTAGGCATTCTTATCTACAGGCTGAGCCACCCAGTCGATACCATCTACCACCTTGTCGAAAGCAAAGGTTGTTGAGCCGTCGCCACGTTTGGTCTTTGGCGACTCGTCGATGATGGCCCATCCGCCACGTGATATAATGCCATTTTCCAAATCGGGGCGCTGGTTGTCACCGCTTCCGGTATCCAGTGTGCGTTTAGTGCCTTTCAGGTTCATGGCATCTTCCTTTCCGGGATACCACACCACCTCATGATCGTTCACCTTCATAGTGATGCTCAGCGCTGAGGGTGTTTTCAGCTGCGGATTGATAGACGCTCCCACCTTATAGCGCAGTTTCAGGGCTGCAGTCTCAATATACAGATAGCCGCCTTCCTCTTTGGTGGTAAAAGCAGGAACGGGAAGTCGGCGGTTAACGACTGCAAAGGTTGCACGATCCTCAAACTTCGAGGTTGAACTGTACTGAATACGAATCATTTCAGGGGTGAGTACCGTAAATCGGACCTTTCCTGAAACGATAACAGCCGCAGGGTCAGCCTGCGGATTCATGGTGTCAGCTGCAAGTGCTGTTTCCATACAACAGCACGACAGCCAAGCCATCAGTAATGAAATAATTTTCTTCATGTTTATAAGTTAGTGATATTCTGCTGCAAAATTACTCATTTTTCTCCTATACCTATTATATAATAATAAATGTATTACGATATTTATACTATCAAAATAATATACTTATTGACTATCAACCACTTAGCCATCTCGTCAATCACCCGTTTGTATAACAGAAGTATGTATATCAAAAATACAATCAGGGCAGCATCCGTGTGCTGCCCTGACTGTACAAAAAGAGATATGTTCCGACTGGTAGCTGCATCACGCAGCCTTCAGTATTTCATTTTACAGAATGGTAAAACATTCTTACTAACAACTACAAAATAACTAACAAATCTATCAAAACTATATATAAAAACTACAACTAACTAATCGTCATATCAGTCATCCCATACATCGAAGGGACGAGCATCACCTTGGTTCGGTTCAACTTCATCGCCGCCTTTTTCGATGCCTGTTTCACCTCCTACACTAACAATAGAGGCGGTCATTATGTCAGCTAAATCCAGGGTATCTTCAAAAGACAGTGCTGGAGAAATATATTTCTTTTTCATAACTTCAAACTATTAAAGATAAACATTCATTATTTACTTCACCACCATTTTACGACCGTCGCGAATGTAGAGGCCCTTTCTCATCTGAGCTTTATCCACACGCTGACCGTTCAGGTTGTAATAGTCTTTTGTATCAACCTTCTTAGCATTTACAATACCAGTAGTCTGTCCTTCGCCATCGATAAAGAACGAAGCGATACGGGCATTTGAACCATCCTTGGTCTTGATATAAGCACGGGTAGCAGAAATGGTAGAACCATTACCCAATGACTTGAAGATCTTATTATCGCTCAGGTAGTAGTCGTTTTCAGCAACCACAGTCTCCTTGTTGTAAGAACCTACGAAGTCGAAGTTTGCGTTTCCAGCTACGATAGCATCACCAGCCTTAACAGTACGTCCAGTGAAGCTGAACACGCCACTATTGGCACTCTTCAGCATTACAGGCACATTTGCTGTGATTTCAGGAGTAGCCATAGAACTGAAGGTCACAATAGAGTTCTCAGCATTCTGAGCATCAGCAGTTTCACTATATTCAGCCACTTCTACACCATCACCGAAGGCAGCCTTCAGCTCATCAGTGCTCAAATCGAAGGGAACCACGAAGGTGTTCCACTTATCAGCTTTCAGTGTGCGATAGAGTTTCACGTCGAAGTTACCTTCCACAATTCTATTGGTGCAGTCCTCACGCATAGCAATCTGATTACCATAGAGTACAGGATGATCATCACCCATACGCCAAACGCTACCATCAACACCGCCTTCGTTGTAAGCAAGCAAGCCAGCAAACATTGTAGTCATAGAAGACTCGTCCACCACAGTGATTTTACGTCCATCAATAAAGGCTGCGCCCCATGTACCATTATTTTGTCCCCAATCACCAGTACCGTAATCGTAGCAATGATTAATAGCTTGACTCCATCCTCGTCCGAACTGATTTCCCTCTTGGAAACCATAGCCATTATCGGGTGATACTATACTATAGCAGTTTGTCAACACAGCCTTTGGCATCCATCCCGAGAAGCTACCTCCATCATTTGAGCTATGAATTTCGCCAACATTATAGCAATTTGTGAGGTTTGGAATTACATCATCATCGTATTTACAACCCACGAAGCCTGCTCCATTAGCTCCTGTCGCTGTTACCAAGCCTTCATTTCCACAATTGCGAATATACAGGTCACCACTAGTACCACGTACAGCTCCAATAAAGGCTGCAACTGCACTCTGTCCCTTAAACTCGCAAGAACTTGCTATAGTCAGATTAGAAATAATAGCACCAACTGTAGCTGTATTCACGAGTCCAACGCCATTGCGATCAAAGTCCATCTTCAGATTAGAAATAATATGACGCTGGCCATCAATCTCACCCTTAAAGCGATTTGCCTCTGAATCGTTAGAACCAAAGCCATCAAACTTCTCACCAGCCATATCAATATTATTCAACAGTTTAACTTTGATACCTGCATTTGCTGACTCCTGAGAGACAGCAGCAGTCCAACGAAGTTGACGGGCGGTAGAAACTTGATAATAGCCTTCAGAAGGTGTCATGAAAGAAAGATCTAACTCGTCGCAAACAACACTACTACCATTCACATTATCGCAGAAGCCATTAACAAAATGGTGCTCATCACGATTTGAGCCTTCAATATTTGAATAAGATTCGCTACCTTTTGAACTTCCATCACAATAGAGGTCACCATTCTTATAAACTATAGCAGTGCCCCAAGGCAGAGGATAATCATCGGCTTCAGCACCAAGATTCTGATACCAAGCCACGTCTGTACTCTTGCTACCATTCAACAGATATGCCAGTTTGCCACTTGCTAAGTCTGCAGCTGCAAAAGATGTTCCTTGATCACCTGGCATTCCAGCAAGCTGATAGTTGTTGTTTCTAATAATATCCGTTTTGCGAATCAAGTAGTTTGTACCATCAATACCTGTAACAGTTCCAGTACTATAACAGTTTTTTAACTCAGACGAACCTGCACCCATCCATCCGCAAATGGCAGCACTTTCATTTCCACCGATAATATTTCCAAGATTATAACAATTCAAAATCTTAACAATATTACCAGAACAGCCAACGATACCTGCGGCATTGGCACCACCACCTGTTACAGCACCTTCATTGCCACAGTTTTGGACAATCACGTTATCACTCCAAATACGACCTACAACACCTCCAGTAAAACTGCCAGTTCCGTTTACAGAACCTGTATTACGACAATTGCTGACTGTTATAGCTTTATTGAGGGAAGCGACAATTCCTCCTATTTCCCCACCGGTTCCAGTGATAGTTCCTTCATTAGTACAATTAGTCACTTCCGTATCCGTACCATCGCCCCAGACACGTGCCAAAATACCCGCAGCAGAATTGGAGTTGCTCTTAACAGCACCCTTATTTACACAATTCTGGATAAACACTTTTCTTTCAGCAGTTGCCACAATACCTGCAGCTTGACTACCTGATGATTCCACATATGCCTCATTCACACAATTTCTGATGATAGCACCATGTCCCCAGACATGTCCAAGAATGCCTGCGACATGCTCCTTTCCTTTTATAGAGCACGATGCATCCATTATCACATTTTCAATCACAGCTGTTCCAACAACCTGTCCGAAAAGAGCCTGGTTATCATAGGCGCCAAGATTATTTACAACAAGATTTTGGATACGGAAGTTCTGTCCATCAAAATGTCCGGCGAAGTCTTTACCATCTTGTCCAATAGGAGTCCACGACTTATCAGTCATATCTATATTCTTAGTGAGAACAGCATTGGCAGTACCATTACCACTGTTAACAATCTCAGCAAAGCGAATAAGCGCGTCTGCGCAACCAATCTGATATACACCTGCTACTAATTGTAAGTCATGACAAAAAGAACAGATTCCATCAACATAATCATGAGGATCTATTGTACTGCCATCTACATTGGAGAAAGTCAGTTCAGAGCCTGGCTTTGGTGTTATGCCATCACATCTTAGTTCTCCATTAGCATAGACAACGGCTGTTCCAATAGGCAAAGGAATATTATCGACACCTATTGTCTGAAACCATCCAACATTAGTACTCGTTTTGCCATTCAGAATATAGCACAGCTCACCGCTCTCTGCCTGTTCGGTTGTAGCAGCCGTAGCACCTTTGTCGTTACGCATCCCATCAATGCTGCCAATGTAATAGCAGTTTACAACATTACCGTTGTTGCGGCAGATAATGTCATTGTTGCTACCAGTCTTCACATTGAAGCCAGCAGCATTGACAAGACAATTACGAATGATGTTGTTGCTATTGTTGTTGTTTGTCCAACCAACAATACCGCCACATCCTTCGCGATTGGGGGCATTGATTTCACCTAAAAAGGCACAGTTCTCAATAGTATTTGCGCCATTCACATCCTCAAAGCTACCGCAGATACCACCATGAGTAGCATCACCACCCTGATCGTCGGTGATAACAACATAGCTTATACAATTTTGAATTGTGGTACCATTCTGCCACAATCCACCGACCAATCCAGATGCAAGTTTCGAAGTAGTGGTGATGGTTCCCTCTACAATCAGGTTCTTAATGGTAGCGCCATTAATACGACGGAAAGGTGCAACACGCTCTTCGTTCAGATTGTAGCTGATAGTCAGTTTGTGTCCCTTACCGTCAAACACGCCACGATAGGGCTTACCACCTCCGTTGATACCAACCATGGCATTGCCTTCAACAGTAACATCGGCAGTAAGTTCAGCATTGAGATTTTGGTTCGCACCTTCATTGTGCAAAGTACAGAACTCAGACCAATCTTGAGCCGAACCAATCTTATAAACACCATCAACGGGTTCAATGGCCCACGCACTTCCTACTGCTAGACTTAGCAAGGCAGTAAGAAAAAAAGTTTTTAGATTCTGCTTCATAATTAATAGTTGTAATAAATTTTGGTTTAAGCTTAGTTATATTATTTTCTCCTGCAAATTTAAA
Organism: Prevotella sp. E9-3; assembly: GCF_022024015.1. Lineage (NCBI taxonomy): Bacteria > Pseudomonadati > Bacteroidota > Bacteroidia > Bacteroidales > Prevotellaceae > Prevotella > Prevotella sp. E9-3. The sequence goes on along the minus strand of NZ_CP091786.1, from coordinate 1,139,878 downwards.
GAGTATTATTCATACGCGCACATAAATAAATAATTGTATAATAAAAAAAAGTATTATACAAAACATAATAATCTATAAATCAAATACTTAACATATTACTAAAATCTTTGTTGTATAACACAAATATTTATTCAAAAATTAGTAAAAACGCAGTATAAAACAACTAAATAGGTTTAAAAACCGATAGAATAGGTAAGCAAAAGAACAAAAACTACATGCTAATAGTACGTCTGTTTCATCCATTCCGCAAAACCATTAAAACAAATTATAGCTATAATTTTGAAGATTATGGCTATAATTCCGAAAATTATAGCTATAATTTATTTTACCCGTTGCTCTATTGAAGTGAAAGGTATATTACTTTACGCAGTAACTGATAGCCTTTCGAGAGTCAACAGAATAAAGACTAAAATAAATTTTGGCCATTATTAAAAGAATTTTGGCCAAAATTTTAGAAATAATGGCCAAAATTCAAAATAACAGTATGTAGATAGAATCTAAAGAAATGCAGTTATAGACTCTAAAATGTTGACCTACCAGCCATTGCCAGCATCGTAGTCCTCTTGCTCTTCGTATTTCTCTTCCCAATCAATTCGTCTTTGTTTAGTATCCTGAATGGATACATTGGTTAGGAGCTGCGCTTTGACATTCACAACGAGGAGCTCCGGACAAATATATTGTTTCTTTGTTTTCATAATTGTACATTTTTTGTTACATATACCTTATTAATATATACGCGCACACGAGGTTTACATCTTCACGTATTTCTTTCCGCCCTTAATCAGCAGTCCGCGTGAAGAGCTGTTACCCTCCTGCACTCTTTGTCCGCGAAGGTTATAGACCGGCTGATCCATAATCACCTCGCCCTCAGCAGTGATGATGCCTGTTACCACATCGTCATCGTCAATCACAAAACGAGTAGCACGAGCATTGGCACCTGTTGGCTTAAAGTAAGCACGGAAGCCATTCAATTTACCACCCGTTGTCTTCACAATCTTGTTGCCAGAAACAACAATACGGTCAACAGCTGCATCCAATGCAGTAGGCTCGTAAACGCCCTTGAAGGTAAAGCCTGCCTGAGTGATACCATCTTGAGGTGAAGTTGCGCTGATTGTCACGCCTTCAATTGCCTTGGAGCTAAAGTCTGCAGCGACTCCAGGATAAACCAGATAGGCCTGTCCTGCCTCGATTTCGTTAACCTGCTTGAAGTGGAGTACATCATCATTGAGACCATTCTTGCTTTCATCCAGCACTGCTACTTCTGTACCTGCGCCGAAGTAGGCGGTAATCTGAGCACTGGTCATGTCGAATGGCACGCAGAACGTGTTCCAGCCACCTTGCTTGATGATGCGATAGAGAGTCAAATCGTATGTTCCTTCAATCATTCTGTTTGTGCAGTCCTCACGCATAGCTATTGCATCACCATAAAGCACTGGGTGAGGAGTAGCAGCATCATAGTCCATACGCCAAACGTTACCGTTTACAGCAAGATCATCGTTGGTGTAGTCAAAGAGTTTCGCAAACACAGTTCCGTCTGCAAATTCATCGGCAGTCTTGGTATAATTTGCATTAACACAATTTCCGCCGCCACTGGCTTCGAGAGCATAACAATTGGTGACAGTAGCACTGTTGCCTCGTGCGAAAGCTTCGCCATAGCTTACACTACCTGTGCTATAGCAGTTGGTTATTACGGAATTGTTCCCCAACCAGCCAGAAATGCCACCACCTTCACTATCATTGAAGTTTGCTCCCGTGATTGCACCAGTATTGTAACAATTTTTCATCTGTATGGTAACACCACCTGAAAGATTGCATCCCAAAATACCGCCAGGATTCTTATTTGCTGTTATAGCCGCCTCATTTCCACAATTATAAAAAGAAACGATGCCATCTCCAAAACAAGCGCCCATTATGCCACCCACATATTTCATGCCTGAGACATTGATACTACAAGAATTGTCGAGTGTTAAGTTTCTGATGCTTGACGGTGCATTAGCCGCATTGATAAAACCTATATTGTCGTGATCGATGCCTATCATTCTAAGATTACTAATGATGTACCCCTGACCATCTAAGACACCCACAAAATAATGGCTGTCAACACCAATACCAGGGTAGCTGATACCATACATATCCAAATCACTTGTCAACTTCACCTTGCATGCTCCAGCATACATACCATTATTGTAATTGGTAGCGAAAGTATTCAATTCACTTCCAGAAGCTATGGAAAATAAGTTACTACCATTATAGTAATCATCGTTGTCTTTCGATACCACCATATGGTCACCGCTGAACGGATAAGGGTGCCTATCGGTACCAATAGTCTGGTGCCAGACCGTATTGCCTAGCAAATAAGCCAGATTGCCATTACTCACTTGTTCACTTGTGATGGTAGTTACATTATCCTTGCTACCTGTTGTATAGCAATTAGTCAAGGTACTGCCATTTCCAATCCTTGCAAAGAAATCAGTAGCCGACGAACTTCCTGCAGTGTAGCAGTTCGTTAATACAGCATTGTCGCCTGTCCATCCCGTTAAGCCCCCACTTTCATTTCCACTCACATTGCCTGTATTGAAACAGTTTTCCATGTGAAGAACAACGTAGCCATCGTTATTCTGATTGACGCCAAGAATACCACCAGCATTACTGCCACTTGAGGTAATGGTAGCTTCATTGCCACAGTTTTGAATATAAACATCTCCACCTGTTGACCTCCAAACCTTTCCAATAAATCCTACAGCCGATTTCGCACTGATACTGCACGTATTGTCTAAAAGCATGTTTTTGATGACGGCACCGTTTGAAATAACGCCGAAGAAGCCTTGATTATCATAACCATTGTTGATAATAAGATTACTGATTTTATGTCCTTGACCATCGAAGGTGCCTGTGTACCGAGTTGCAGAACTCCCCCATAAACCGCCAATAGGACGGTAGTCATTGACATCGGTGAAATCAATATCAGCAGTAAGACGTGCATTCAGAGGCGCATTACAGTCAACATTTCCAACATCACTACCACCCAGTTCATTGTAACGATAAGTCCATACGCGTTCAGAGAACCACTTCACGTCATCAGCATTCGCTAACTCATAATAGCCATCAGCTGCCTTTTTCTTACAAAAAAGCAAAGGTAAGGGTCTCCCGTCTTTCTGAAAAAAATAGGGTTGGTCACTATTCAGATTGCCACAGAGTGTGCCATTGGCGATTTGATCGCTTGTAACGGAAGTCCCTTGATTAGGGGTTCCTGTCGAATAACAACGTACGAAATTACATCCATTATTCCTTCCAAATTCATTAGATTCTACTGAATTATTTTTAACAGTTCCAGTATTGTATGTGTTAGAAACTTCACTCCAGCCACCACCAAGCCAGCCAGAAATGGCTCCACATTCGCGACCTCCAGAAATATTTCCTGTATTGTAGCAATTTTTTATTTTAACAGATGAGGATCCGTTTATGTTACATCCGAAAATACCTGCAGCATTAGCACCATTACTGTTTATATTAGCCTCATTTCCACAATTTTCAATTCTTAACTTCTTTGTATTGCTACTGCCACCATTTGAGCCACCAACAATACCGGCGGTATAATCACCACCTGATATTGAACAGGTATTATCAATGAAAACATTCTTGATATAGACGCCGTCAGTAACTACGCCAAAAAGTCCTTGATATGAATCACTAGTATTAATAGTCAGATGACTGATACGATAGCCTTGACCATCAAAAGTTCCTTCATAGACTTTTGAAATACTACCTATCGGTGTCCATGACTTATCGGTCATGTCAATGTCTACCGTAAGTACGGCATTGGCACCAGTTGCACCACCATTGACAATACCCGCAAACTCGATGAGTTCATCGGCCGTTCCAATCTGATAGACACCATTTACCTGTTCCAACGCCCAGGCCTGATTACCAAAAATGCCCCCCCCCAAGTATTAGGGATGAAATGAGTAATTGTTTTAGTCTTTTCATATTAGTTATATTTATAGGTTTTAGTTTTAAGTGCTATTCGAGATACAAAAATAGTGCATTTTGTGCATAGAGAAATCAGATATTATAGATTGTATAATCAAAAATCAATGCAACAGAATGCAAATCTATTGATTTTTAGCTAATTATAAAAATTTCGTTTGCACAATTGTATAACAATAATCAAGTAAGAAAACACTCAAAAAAAATAAGAAAACATTATTCACCTTCCAAAACAGGAAGGTGAACAATGCTGGTGTGATGCTATTTCAGCACCACCTTCTTACCATTCATGATATACAGTCCGCTCTTCATTTGCGAAGGTGCAATGCGGCGTCCTTGCAAATCAAAGACTTCGCTTTTCATATTACGGGCCGACTGAACACTCTCGATACCAGTGGTGATACCAGTGTTGCGCAGCACAGGATAGCCATTTTCCTTGGCACTGAGGAACCATACTCCAGGAGCGGCCTCAGCCAATTTGGTATAGACGTTTCCATTGGTAAAGTCCTCGATAGGTGTAAGCAAAGACTGGCCTGTCAGAGTGGAGACAGGATCGAAGCAGTTGTTGACAGTGATATTGTTGCCACGGGCAAACGACTTGCTATTCTCACCCATCACTGTACCCATGTTGTAGCAGTTGGTCAGCACAGCATTATCGCCCAGCCAGCCACTGACGCCGCCGCTCTCATTGTTTGAACTGATGAGACCCGTGTTGTAGCAGTTGATCATCCGCACTTTCAGACTTCCATCGGTGTTGCAGCCCAGAATACCACCGGCATTCTGATTCCATGCGGTTACATCGCTCTCATTGCCCAGACGCTCGAGTGTGATTTCGCCAGGTCCGGAAATCTGACCTACAAAGGCTGCCACATAGTGATGACCCACGATATAGCAAGTGTTGTCGATGGTGAAGCCCTTTATCACCGCACCAGCCTTTGCATTATTAAAGAAACCGGCAGGCTGTTCGGTTGCCTGATTGTCGAGCATCAAGTTGCTCACCACATGGTTCTGACCATCGAAAGTGCCTGTATAGGGAGAGTCAGGAGTACCAATGCCAGTGAAGTCAACGTCCTTGAAATCGATATCGGCGGTCAGCATGCCTTTCACAGAACCATCTACCTGACCTACGATAGCAGCAAACCATACCAAGTCCTTGGCTTCATCGAGTGGATAGAAACCTTCTCCATCAGCCTGAATATACTCTGTATCAGGAGCACCGCATACTTCGCAAATGCCATCGGTGAAGGTATGAGGATCTGTTGATCCTGCACCCTCAGTATTTGAGAAAGTCACATCGCCTTTGAAAGTACCATCGCACTTAGCATCACCAACAGCATAAACCAACGCACCATCCTTCACAATAGGCAACGGAGTAGCATCGGTGCCAATGAGCTGATACCAAGGAGTACCACCGCTCACCTTTCCATTGAGCAGGAAGCAGAGCTCGCCAGAAGCCAGCTGAGAAGCAGTAACAGGAAGGGCCTCAGCCTGAGTGGCTGAACCGCAGCTGGCAACATAGCAGTTGACAACATTGCTGCAGTTGCGTACCAAAGAAACGGAGTTGCCACTAAACATGAACTGAGAAGCATTGACCAGACAGTTTTCTATACGCACATCATTAGCACCATTGGCATAGCCGAGCAGACCGCCATTGCCTGTAGCTGAAGGAGCATTGACGGCACCAAGGAAAGCACAGTTGCGAATGATTCCGTGGTCGTGCATATAGGCACCGATACCACCGATGGTAGCATCACCGTCAGTGGTGCGGTTGAAAATGATGTAGCTGACACAGTTTTCTACAACAGTATTTGAACGAGAACCTGCAAAAATACCGCCAGAACATGGGTTGCTTTCGTTCTGAATGGTTCCCTCTGTAATGAGATTCTTGATGGTTGCTGCACGCAGATAGCGGAAAAGGGCTACATTCTTCTGACTCACTGTATAGGCCACTTTTACACGATGTCCCTGACCGTCAAAGATACCCTGATAACTATAGTCTTCATCGCCATCACCAATCATTAGCTGATAGTCGGTGAAGTCGATATCGGCAGTAAGGCGGGCATTGACGGCACGATTGTCGCTGCTGTTGATAAAACAGGCAAACCAACGCAGGTCTGTGGGAGTAGCCAACTCATAATAGCCGTCTGTAGCAGGAGTAAGATAGGTACGGTCAACGAATTGGCATACGGTGCAAATACCATGCTCAAAATTGTGGTCATCACGCTCGGCACCATCGGTATTGCTATAGGTGACGGTGCTGCCTTCCTTGGGCGTACCGTCGCACTTCAACTGACCGTTGGCATAGACAATACCCTCTGCCAGAGGAGATGGCATAGCATCGGTACCAATGGTCTGGAACCAAGCGGGGGTATCACTCTGACGACCGTTCAGCAGGAAGCACAACTCACCGCTGGCCATTTGACCATCAAGAACTTTATTGGCATTCTTAGAATTGTTCAGGCCTTGGGCATCCACATAATAGCAGTTGGTGACAGTGGCTGAGTTACGGACAATCAGGTCGTTGTCACTACCCTTCTTGAGGTTCAGTTGGCCTATCATCAAACAGTTCTCAATCTTCACCTGAGTGCTGGCATTGTCGGGCCATCCGAGAATACCGCCACTGCCTTCACGCTGAGGGGCCTGGATTGAGCCATCGAACACACAGTTGCGAATCACAATATCGCTCTTATCGCTGATACGTGCCACTATACCGCCATGGGTACCGTCGCCACTCTGGGTATCGTTAATCGTGGTTGACACAACACAGTTTTCAATGAGGGCTTTCTGCCAGATGCCAGAAACCATACCACCGGCACACAGACCCTTGGTAGTAATCTGACCTGTAACATGAAGATTTCTGATGGTACAGCCGTTGATGCGACGGAACAGTCCGCACTCTCCATCATAGCCACCGGTCTGCTGGTCGTAGTTAACGGTAATGGTATGGCCCTGACCATCGAACGAACCGGCAAAAGCATTGCTCGGTGCTCCTACCATCACGAGTTCATCGACCGTAAAATCTGCAGTGACCACTGCATGAAACTGGTGGGCACGTCCGTCATGGTTTACAATCTCTGCAAACTCCTTGAAATCTTGCTTAGAACCAATTTGATAAACACCATCAACGGGTTCAATGGCTAAAGCTTGCTGCGACGATACTGTCCCCATAAAGAACAGGGCAGTCGTCATGAGTAATGAGGTAAAATTTTTCATGTGATTGAAATTAGTAATAAAAAAAATTGTTTAGGTTTTCTTCGGACAAAGTTAAGGCTTTTCACGTACACGCGTACAATACATATAAAATGTATAAGACCATTTTGAAACAAAACAATCACAATCAACTAATATACAAACATTTAGAAGAAATCAACAATTAATTTTGTATAACAATTATAAAACAGAAAAACGCCCAAATCCGAAACAGATTTGGGCGTTTTAAGTGATGTTATCTCAGGAGGTGCGAGGGGTTAGTTGCGCACCACCTTTTTGTGATCAACGATAGCGATGCCTGAGAAATTGTCAGTACGCTGACGACCGTTCAAATCATAGACACGTGAATCAGTAGGCTGAATGTTTAGTGCGTTGACAGCCTGAGACTGATCAGGTTCAATGAGGGTAACATCCATGTAGTCGATGTTTGGACAGAATACTACAGGATGGCCCAAACGGATGGTATTGAAACCAGGCTTCAGTGTCACCTCTACATCGAGGGTCTTCCACTTATCGTCCCAACCGCCAGTGTTCAATTTGTCGTAGAAACCTTTATCCTCACCATTCACATGAATCTGGAGTGCACGGTCTTCGGCAGAACCATAACGGATAGACAGTTTGTAGCGACCACCGGTGGTGCTATAGACATTACGCCATTCCATATAGTTGCCAGTAAGATTGCCCAACCATCCCATATAAGCGCCAAGATTGGCAGAAGCCGACTCCATAGGACGGGCATTGGGGAAGCCATTTATTTCCTGATACTTATTGGCCCAAGCTTCCTCACCCTGATAGCGAGTACGATCCAAACGTGTACCTGTGATGAAGTAGGCCTGCGAGCCGTGGGCAGGTATGGTGACTGTCACTCTCTGACCCTCGGCATATTCTGTGTCGGTATCGGTCAGACAGTCATGAAGTCTGAAATTGCCCCCAATTTCAAGAGCATTGATATCCAACTGAATTGCGCGCTGAGTATCACTCAAGTTCATCACTACCACAGCTCGCTTGTTGCCATGAAGCTGCTCCATATCCTTTGCCACTACATATACATCGGCCAGACGCTGAACAACGGGTGCGCCGAGACCAAGATGGTCCTGGTTCATGGCAATGAGGTCTTTGTTCTTCAGCAATTTCAGCGAAGCTTCAGGAATCTTTGTCATGTCGCAACCAATGAGCAGAGGTGAGCTGGTGATACACCAATAAGCCATATGGGTAACTTCCTCATCATGACTCAGTGTACGACCGATCTCAAGCATATCAATATCATTATAGTGACCACCACCTGTATAAGCCTGAATGTAAAGATTCTGTTTCACAAGGTCACGAACCGACGACCAGTCGCACCAGATGTCGCCGGTAGTACGCCATGAATCAGCAATGTCACTTATCCAAGTTCCTGGATAAGCCCAACGGCATACATTGAAAACAATATCTTTGCCAAGTACCTGTTCCTGACGCTTGATAGCATCGCTGATACGGGTGTACTGGATTTGCTCATTCAGGTTCAAATGGGCAGCACCACAATAGTCAACCTTGATGAAATCAAAGTTCCAATCACCGAAATATAACTGACAGTCTTCATCCTCATGATCGTAAAAACCCACGTTCAGTCCATCAGCTTTAGTATTTCCAGAGCCACAGGTGTTATCGCCTGCATCCGAATAAATACCAGCCATCAGTCCCTTACCATGAATGTAGTCGGTTAGAAAACGCATGCCATTGGGAAACAATTTAGTGTTCAGAATCAGTTTACCGTCACGGCCACGACCATCCCAGAAACCATCATCGATATTGATGTACTTGTAGCCAGCGTCGGCCAATCCTGTGTTTACCATCGCATCGGCCTGACTTTTGATGATGTCTTCACTAATGTTCAACGCAAAAGTGTTCCATGAACTCCAGCCCATGGTTGGCGGATTAAAACTCTGAGCATTAGACACACAACATGAGCATGCCATTAAGGCAGCCATTAAAAATTTGGTTTTCATAATTGTTTATTAGTAATGAATAATTAGGTTTAGGAGCTACAAAGGTACAAATTATTTATTATAAGCGACCTTTAAAAGACAAAAAAAAGGAATAGCCATCCATTCAAGAATGACTATTCCTTAAAATTTAATTTTTATTCACAAAATGGAGTTACTTCATAACAACTTTTTTGCCATTCACGATGAAGATTCCCTTTGCCTGCTGAGCATTCACACGCTGACCATTCAGGTTGTAAACAGCTGAAGGAACAGCGCTCTTGGCTTCAACATGTTCACGGATAGCGGTAACGATACCAGTATTGTAAACTACAGGGTGACCATTTTCTTCAGCACTGAGGAACCAGATGCCATCACCTGCAGCTTCAGCCAACAGAGCATAAACGGTACCATCGGTGAAAGCTGCAAAATCTACCTTGTTCAATGCAGGCCAATCTGAAACAGAATCGAAGCAATTGGTAAGCTGGATGTTGTTACCACGAGCGAAAGACTCGCCATTGGTGACAGTACCCATGTTGTAGCAGTTTGTCAATACGGCATCATTGCCAAACCAACCTGACATGCCACCAGCTTCCCATCCAGAAGAGATAGCACCTGCATTGTAGCTGTTGGTCAGGGTAATCTTAGCTTCACCACTGAAGTTACAAGCCACGATAGCACCGGCATTCTGATCAACAGTAGTTACGGTGGCTTCATTACCTAACTGGCTCAAGGTTACGGCTCCACTACCATTGAGATCGCCAATGATACCACCAGCATAGTTCTTTGCTTTGAAGCTGCAAGAAGCGTCCATTGTCAGGTTCTGTACAGTAAGAGGAGCATTTGCAAAGCGGATAAGACCAGCAGCACGATCATTTGGAGTATCAACCACGAGGTTCTTAATCAGATGGCCCTGACCATCGAACACACCAGTGAAACGCTTTGACTCGCTACCTATTCCGGGATAGTCACTGATATCTTTCATATCAATATCGGCAGTCAGCATAGCATCAACGGCTGCATTGACCTTACCTGTATAATGAGCGAACCAGTTCAGCTGATTGGCATCGGCAATAGCAAATATACCTTCAACAGGAGTGAGATAATCGGGCTGAACACCCTTACAAACAGAGCAGAGCCCATTGACAAACTGATGAGGATCGATGTTGCTGCCCTCAGTGTTAGAGAAGGTCACTTGAGTTCCCTCTTTAGGAGTGATGCCATCACAATGCAATGAACCATTGGCATAGACAACTGCTGTACCAAAAGGATAAGGATAGGCATCGGCGTTTTCGCCAAGTACCTGATACCAGTTTACATCAGCACTCTGATTGCCATTGAGCAGATAAGCGAACTTACCACTGGTAAGCCATTCAGCAGCATAGCCTTCAGGAGCACCGGCATTGTCGGTATTTTCACTATTCAAATCGTATGAGTTAATGAATTTAGGCTGGTTGCCACGAGCCAGAGACTTACTTCCATTATAGCCACCTGTCTTCTCAATACGACCGGTATTCCAGCAATTGGTCAGTGTAACATTTGGAGTCCAAGCAGTGAAAGCACCGTTCTCGATACCACCCATAATGTTACCGATGTTGTAGCAATTCTCTATTTGCACCTTCAGGAAATTACTGAAGTCACGTGCGATGAAACCGGCATTGTTGGTAGTTGTCACATTAAAAGACATCTCATTGCCGACATTCTGGATAAGAACCACATCGTTGTTGAAATTGTTGTGGTTGACACAACCAATAAGGGCTGCCACATTTGCACCGCCAGTTCCTACTATCTTACAGCTGCTGTCGATGATGAGGTTCTTGATAACAGCACCACCCTGACAAGTGCTGAAGAAGCCCTGCTCTTTCTTGGTGCCGTCGATTGTCATATTCTTGATACGGTGACCCTGGCCATCAAAGATACCGGCAAAGTTACGGCCGTCAACACCAATGGGAACGAAGGTATAATCGCTCAGATCAAGATCCTGTGTCAGTTTAGCATTCATATTGGGCTCACCATACTTATTGATCATCATCATGAACCAGTTGTAGCCTTTCTTATCGGCAATAGGATAGAAACCTTGTTCGTCAGCCTTCAGGAAGTCGGGCTGAATTTCATCACAATTTGAGCAGAAACCCCACTCATTCCACTGGTGGTTGTCGCGTTGAGGCTGACTCTCAGTATTGCTGAAAGTTACATTACCTTTAGGAGTGCCATCGCAATTGAGTGAACCATTGGCATAGACAACTGCTGTACCAAGAGGCAAAGGAACAGCATCGGTGCCGATGGACTGGAACCATTCGGACGTAACGCTCTGACTGCCATTGAGCAAGAAGCAAATTTCACCACTCGCTGCCTGAGCATCTGTAGCTGCAGTAGCATTCTTGATATTTGTCATACCTGTTATACTACCTATATAATAACAGTTCACTACATTACCGTTGTTGCGGCAGATAATATCATTGTTGCTACCAGTCTTAACTTTGAAACCAGCAGCCTTGACTAGGCAATTACGGATGATGTTGTTGTTATTGTTGTTGTTTGTCCAACCAACAATACCGCCACATCCTTCGCGATTGGGGGCATTGATTTCACCCAAGAAGGCACAGTTCTCAATAGTATTTGCGCCATTCACATCCTCAAAGCTACCACAGATACCACCATGAGTAGCATCGCCACCCTGGTCGTCGTTGATAACGACATAGCTTACACAGTTCTGAATCGTAGAACCGCTCTGCCACAATCCACCAACCAGACCAGCAGCAAGCTGCGCTGTAGTAGAGATAGTACCTTCTACAATCAGGTTCTTAATGGTAGCGCCATTAATACGACGGAAAGGTGCTACTCGTGCCTCGTTCAGATTATAGCTGATAGTCAGTTTGTGTCCCTTACCGTCAAACACACCACGATAGGGCTTACCACTTCCGTTGATACCAATCATGGTATTGCCTACTACCGTAATATCGGCTGTCAGTTCAGCATTGAGCTTTTGGTCTGTTCCTTCATTGTGCAAAGTACAGAAATCGGCCCAATCTTGTGCGGTACCAATTTGATAAACACCATTTACGGGTTCAATGGCCCATGCACTTGCGCCTGTTAGCCAACATGCAGCTAAGGCAAACATTAGTTTCAGGTTTGTTTTCATAATCACATTCTTATAGGTTAATAATTAATGAATAGTTATTAAGTTATTTCTTAACTTTCATGGATGCCTGATTGCCTTTCTGCCATGCAGAGTACTGCACTTTACCGTTCTTCACATAGGCAATACGCAGAGAGCGTTCAGGCTTGGACATCGTTCCTTCAGTCTGACAAACTGATACGGTGAGTATCTTCTTATCAAGTGAAGCTTTGAGTGTAGAGAGCGCATAGTTGCCTTCTCTGTATGAGAATCCATCGCCTTCATCTTCGTAAAGCTGACCTTGGGCTTTGGCCTCAGCATCAAGACAAACGAAGAGTGTGAGTGAATCGGTAGTCATCTCTGTGGTGCTCTGAGCAAGGTTGGCCACAGGAATCACTGAACCGGGACGCTGACGGAGCTCTGCCTGATACTTATCCGACTTGGGAGTTGAAAGTTTAGAGTTGAGAGTGGACAAATCAACAATCTGCCAAGTTCCGCCATTAGGCTGAGCAACATTCTCGGCCCAACGAGGAGTAATCATCAGATCGCCACCCAACAGGAATGCCTGATCCTCACCACGAAGAGAGAGGTCTTTGGCATCGGCCATAAACAAGGGGCGCATCACAGGCATACCATCAACACTGGCCTCACGGAAGGCTGTATAGATATAGGGCATCAGGATATAGCGGCGCTCAATAGCCGTGCGACAAGCATTAAGCACTTCGGGAGTGAAAGCCCAAGGCTCCTGATTAACACTTCCATCAATGGTGTGGTTGCGTACGAAGGGGAAAAATACACCCATAGCTGTCCACTGAGCCACCAAGTCGCCAGTAGCGCTTTCACAGAAACCACCGATATCAGGACCGTTGAAAGGCTGACCAGAAAGTCCGAGGGTTAACGTCATGGGAACACTGAGCTTCATCTGCTCGACAGAAGACAGGTTATCGCCTGTCCAAGTGGCTGCATAGCGATGACCACCCAGGAAGTTTGAACGCGAAAGAATGAAAGGACGCTTCTGTGGATTGGCCAGCAAAAGGCCCTGACGACTGGCGCGCACCATATTCAGGCCAAACACATTGTGGAAACGTGCGTGAGGACCGGCAGCAACACCATCACCACCCTTATGCCAGTTGTCAACAGGCATAGTTCCATCGGGTCCACCAAATACTGAAGGCTCGTTCATATCGTTCCATACGCCATCAATACCTGTGGCCATATAATCCTTGTAAAGAGTTGCCCACCAGGTGCGTACCTCAGGACGAGTGAAATCGGGGAAATGACAAGGACCAGGCCAAACATTGCCTACAAAGGGCTTTCCATCCTTATCTTTCACCCAGAAATCACCAGCTGTACCCTGATCGTCAACGAAATAGCCAGGTTCAACCTTTACACCGGGGTCGATCATATAAACAGCCTTCAGATTTTTCTGATGCAGATAATCGTTGAGCTCTTTGGGATTGGGGAATTCCTGTGGATGGAAAGTAAAAATCTTATAGCTATCCATATAGTGGATGTCCATCCAGATTACATCGGTAGGAATCTTGTGATAGCGAAGGGTGTCGGCAATCTCCTTAACACGGGTGTCAGGATGATAGCTGAAACGGCACTGCTGATAGCCAAGTGACCACAACGGTGGAAGTTCCATAGTTCCGGTAAGATCAACAAGGGCCTGCATCAGCTCTTTGGGATCATTACGTTCAATGACTACAACACGGAAAGCAGGGCCTTCACTCTCGAAAGTTACCTCACGGTCGGCAGTCTTGATACTCTGCTTCCAGGTATTGTCGGCAATGATACCAAAGGCACTACCATCTTTACGGACACCCATCACCCAAGGATGGCTCTGATACAAATGCGTACCATTATCAACACCATAGGCGGGAGTATCGATATTCCACAAGCCAACGGTACGTCCATTACGACGCAAGGGACCCGTGACTTCACCGGTCCCATACAAGTCTGTTCCTTCCTCAATATTAATCGTTGCGACAGTCTTCCCGTCATGTTCACTGAACTTTGGCCGAACTTGCCAATCAGAAGGTAAAGGGTTAATGGCTGCCGGCTCACGCTCGAAAATGGGCGAAGGTTGATGAAGGCTTGCATCATACTGGGCCGGATAAAAAACTGCGACGCGATCGTCGGTAACAAAAGAAGCCTGAGCCATCACCCATTGGGTGATGGCCAGACTACTAAGAAACATACTGACTCTTAAAGTCATACAATTACTACTTTACTATTAATATTACTTTACTAACACTTTCTTTACTGTTCCATTAGTCATACGAACGATGTTCATACCACGCTGCATCTGCTGCTGACGAGCACCAGAGAGTGAATAGATAACGGCAGGAGTACCAGACTGTGTTGCAACTACAGACTTCACGTCAACTGAAGGATCGTTTGAGTAAGTATCCTTGCCATCGTAGTAAACAAGACCATGGCTTGCATCGAATACAGGGAACAAATCGGTACCGAGTTTCTGATAGAACACAGGCTCGTCAGAACCTTTATTAATCAGATAGCAGAGCTTACCACTGGCCAGATCATCATACTCAATAAAACCAACGTTATCCTGAGTACCCAACACCTCATAGCAGTTAGTGAAGGTAGCACCATTGGCATTGAAACGTGCAAATGATTTAGTACCGTCAATAGCTTCGGCGCTTACAATACCACTTGCCCAGGTATTGATAACCTCAGCACGGTCACCAAGCCAACCAGAGATATTACCACACTCGCGAGAACCAACAATATCACCAGTGCTATAGCAGTTAATGATGCGAACATAAGCAGCACTCAAATCGTTTACGCCGAGAATACCTGCACCATTAGGGCCGTCAGCACCTACATTAACCAACACTTCACTACCGCAGTTTTCAATGGTAAGAACACCCTTGCCAACAGATGTACCAACGATACCGGCAGAATGGCCAATAGAATAAATTTCACCAGAAACAACTACATTCTTAATGGTTGAACCTGCCTGAACCAGACCGAAGAGACCCTGATTGCTTGATTCAGCCTCAATCACCATATTACTGATACGGTGACCATGGCCATCGAAAGTACCATTGAATGGACACTTAATGTCTTCTTCACGCATGATAGGCTGCTGGTCATCATCTACTTCGCCAGTATCAACCATTTTCTTAGTGCGGCTACCAATAGCAACGTAATCTACACCAGTCAAATCCAAATCCTCTACGAGGTCAACAATGATGCTCTTGTCAATAGTTCCGTCGTTTACATCAGCAGCCAACTGCTGCAGCTGCTCAACAGTGCGGATGATACGGGCGCCACAAACAGTGCAGATATCATTAACATAGGTATGGTCGGGACGCTGAGCCTCACTCTCTTCATTAGAATAGTGAATATCATCGGTAAGGGTACCGTCACACTTCAAAGAACCATTAGCATAAACCATTTTGTGGTCAGCGAAAGGTACAGGATAAGCATCACCAGGCAGATTCTGACGCCAAGCGTCCTTGGCACCACCTTCGTTCAACAGATAGCAGAGTTCGCCAGTAGCGAGAGCTGTTTCAGGTACAGAAGTAGCCTCATCAATGATCATATCAATATTCTCAGTATAATAGCAGTTGTCAATATTGCCTACGTGACGGGCAATGACGGTTGAGTTGCCAGTGAAACTGAGCAAAGTAGGAGCAACATAGCAGTTCTCGATGATAGTTTCAACCTGACCGTGTGCATAACCGATAATGGCAGCACTACCCTCACTTGAAGGAATATTCATCGAACCAACGAAAGCACAGTTACGGAAAGTAGGATACTCATGACATACGGCAAAGATACCACCGTCGGTTGCATCACCAGGGTAGCTACCGGTAATATTTACATTAACGATGATATTTTCAAAGAGACTGGTACCACGGCTTACGAAGCCCAAGCCACCCATGAAACGCATGTCACTCTCAATGGTTCCTTCAACAATAAGATTGCGGATAGTAGCATCAGAAACGACCTTGAACAGAGCCACTGCATCATAAGTTGCTTTGTAGTCGATAGTGATCTTATGGTTCTGACCATCGAAAATGCCTACAAATCCTGACTCTTCAGCATCTTCTTTATTGCCATCTGCTGAGAAACCGCCAATCATAATGTCTTTCTTGGTATATTCAGTGAAATCGATATCGGCAGTCAAGCGGGCATTGATTTTCTTAACGCCATGATTCACCATACCAGCAAACCAGTTCAGGTCGATAGCGTTAGCCAGTTCATAATAACCATCAACAGGCTGCTTAAAGTTGTGATCTACATCACCACATTTGGTACAAACACCATTCTCGAAGGTGTGAGCATCACGAATAGACTCATCAGTATTTGAGAAAGACAAATCGCCGCCTTTAGAAGTACCGTCACAGTTGAGTTCACCTACAGCATATACAACGCCATGAGAAGCAAAAGGTACGGGATGAGCATCCTCACCTATCTTCTGATACCATGTAACATTCTCTGTCTTGTTAGCGTTCATCTGATAGCAAACAGAACCAGAACCAAGATCATACTCATCACTGCTGATCAGAGTTCCCTGATTTCCATAAGTGTCGAAGTTGCCTGTACCCTTACCTCTCTGATTTCTAAAGAGAGAGAAGGAACCATCCATACCGACAATAAAACCAGCATTATAGCAGTTCTGTATCAAACTACCATTATCGCCAACCCAACCACAAAGAGCAGCACATTCACGATCACCGGCAATACCACCAGTATTGAAACAGTTCAACATAACGATACCGCAACCACTGCCCATGCTCACGCCACAAATACCAGCTGCATTTTGATTCGTAGCACCTACAGCAGCCTCGTTACCACAATTTTCGAAAGTAACTGTACCCTGGCCTGAAGTTCCACCGGCAATACCTCCAACGAAAGCAGAGCCAGAAATTACGCAAGACCAATCGACAATAACATTCTTAATATAGGCGCCATTGCTCAAAACACCGAACAAACCAACATACTCCTGCTCGGGAAGTTCCAAGGTAAGACTCTGGATATAGTGTTGCTGACCATCAAAAGTTCCACTATAGGGGCTGCTCAAGCTACCAATAGGAGCAAAATCAATACCAGTCATGTCAATATCGGCAGTCAGAACGGCATTAGCACTACCATTGCCACTGGCAACCACATTTGAGAAGTCTGCCAAATCCTGTCCGTTTGTGATCTGGTAAACATCATTAACTTTCTCTAAGGCATTGGCCTCAGACATGCCGGTCCAACATCCCATGAAGGACAACAGCATAGAAATGAGTAAATTCTTTTTCATACTTATAGTTAATTAGTAATATTGGTTGTATAATGATTATTTCAAAAGTTCAGCCTTCACCGTTTCCTTGAAAAGATCGACCACGATACGGTAACGACCTTCCTTGCTAATGGTCCACTTGGTGTCGCTTCCGAAAGTGCGCAGACGCTGATCAACTAAGATATCGGTATCGGCAGCATAAGGATGCAGTTCTTTCGGACGCCAACGGTCCTGTCCTTCAAACTTAAAACTGGCAGGTTCCTCTACATCATCGTGACGACTGAGGACGCCTTCCCATGACCAAATATAAGGATTCTCAACATTCTGTTTCATCAAAAGCATATGGCCTTCGGCCTTCTGCCACTTGGTACCAGTTGCGCCACCTGCGATAAAAAGCTCACCCCAAGGTTGGAAGATTTCGCCCTGAAGGCGCTTCTCATAGACTAAGACATGAAAGCGATAATGATCGTCGGCAACAACAACTTGCCAAGCTGCACCATCTTTATCTGTCTTTTCACGATAACCGATTCCACGGTTTACGATATTGGCATCAGCAACGCCAGCAGCCAGAAAGCGAGTGGCCTTGCCAACTTTCTTAGTAGTTGTCACAAACAGTTCGCCTGCCTTCAAGGCACCAGCGTACTTAAAATCGGTGTCACTGACTTTCTCCAGTTTCTGCACACCACCAGGAACGGCAGAACCTGAAATCCAAAGTTCTTTATACTGCTGGGCTGAGAGGCCGATGCAGGCCAGAATGGCTATTGAAAGAAATAATAATCTCTTCATAATCAATTGCTTTTTTAGCGTGTCTGGGAATGATAATTATTGAATCTCGACAGAAATTTTCTTATCGCATAAAGTGATGGGCACATAGACTGTGGTCACCTTAGTCTGCTCATTATAGTTCCATACGCCACTGGCTTGCTGCTTGCCATTAACGAGTACAGAAGCAGGACGTTCAGTGGCCAGGAACTCAACCGTATAAGCACGGGTGGCAGGCATTCCAGGGAATGAACCTACACGTGGCTCAATGGTGAGCTGATTTCCTTCATGACGAAGACGTGTTGTGGTATAAGCACCTTTCTTATAACCTTCAGTATCGCCTTCATCCTCATACAGAGAAGAGGTTCCATCGGCACCAGGCACCACCTTCAGGATAAGGCGGTCGGGACGGGTGTTAAGATTCATTACAGGAGGATAGTTTACGATAACAGATCCTGCACGATAGAAGTAAGGAATTTCTTCCTGTGTATAGTTATCGGTGAAAGTACGATTTCCTTCAACTACAGCATTGCGACATACATCGAACCATTTGCCTTCGGGAAGCCAAGTGAGACGTGAAGCTTTTCCATCAGCACCAGAAGGTGTTACGACAGGAGCTACAAGAATGTCGTCACCGAACATATACTCATCTTCAAACTGATAGGCTTTTCCTTCTTCAGGCCACTCGTAGTAGAGAGGACGACAGAGCGAAACGCCTGTATCGTAAGCCTGACGTGCTGCTGTATAGATGTATGGCATCAGGGCATAGCGCAGTTTTACGGTTTCAAGAAGCAAGGGGAAGTTTTCGTACTTCCAGATGCGACGCTCAATTCCATCCCAGTTGGTAGCATGGGTACGGAAAACGGGAGTAAACACACCATACTGCATCCAACGCAGGTAGATTTCAGGATCGTTAGGACCAGTCTGTTGGTGTCCACCCAAATCGTGTCCCCAATAACCAAAGCATACATTTGAAGCAGTTGCAGTGAAATAGGGTTGCCATGCAAGGGTTCCATAAGTGGTGAATGAGTCGCCAGAGAAACCAATAGGATAACGATGACTACCAAGTCCACCCCAACGATGGAAAATCAAAGGACGATGATCGGGACGATTCAAACGCATATCGTTATAGAACACATGATTGCACCAGAAAGTCTCACTCAGACCATCGACATACTTACTGGTAAGATTCTGCTGCCAGTCGAGCCACCAGAAATCAACGCCCTGCTTTTCACGGGCACGGATGATACGGTTGAACATATTGTGATAGAACTTACCGTCGCTGAGGTTCCAAGGAACAACCTTTGTATCGGCAGCCATACCCATATCATCACGTAAGTCAGTAAAGAAGTCTTCATCTTCGTCAACGCCATCGGCTGGATGCAGGTTCAATGAAACCTTTAATCCATTCTGATGCATCCAATCTATCAAACCCTCTGGATCGGGAATAGCCGTACGATCCCAAGTCCAACCTGTCCATCCTTGCGTATGCCAGTCCATATCAAAAATCATCACATCCATAGGAATCTGGTTGCGCTTCACATCGTTTACAATCTCCATGAACTCATCGCTGGTATAGCGCTGATACTTACTATACCAATAACCGAGCACATAGAGAGGAGGCATGGGCTGACGTCCAGCTACCTTGATGTAATCGCCAAGAGCTTTCTTGTACTGATGACCATAACCAAGGAAATACCAGTCGATAGCATTCTTGTCAACTGGCTGAGCCACCCACTCGATACCATCAACGCTCTTGTCGAAAGCAAAAGTTGTTGAACCATCACCGCGACGAGTTTTAGGAGACTCGTCGATGATGCTCCAACCAGCACGTGACAACAGACCATTTTCTAATTCTGCGCGTTTGTTGTCACCAATCTGACCATCCAGCGTGCGCGTAGTACCCTTCAGGTTGAGTGCATCATCCTTTCCGGGATACCACGTCACGTTGCGTCCATTCAGATTGAAACAAATGGTTAGAACAGAATCATCTGGACGACCGGCTTTGATCTCACTACCTAATTTATATTTAAGTGTGAGAGCAGATGTTTTTAAAACCAGATAGCCGTCCTCACGCTCGGTAGTGAACTGAGGAACCGGCAAGCGGCGGTTTACAACAGCAAAAGTGGCACGGTCTTCAAACTTTTGCTTTTCGCTATACTGAATACGAATCATTTCGGGAGTCAGCACTGTAAAACGTGCCCTACCCTCCTGAACAATCGCCTGGGGATTTGCCACTGGATTATATTCCTGAGCAACAGCTGGCATCAATCCCACAAAGAGAAAAATGAATTTGAATAGTTGTTTCATATCGTTAAGTTGTTTCATATCATTACTACTTTTGAGTTTTTAGTTGTTGCAAAATTAACACATTCTACACGTACATTAAAGAAAGTAAGTGAATGTATAAGCAATATTTATATAATACAAAACGCAAACTCTTACTAATCAAGAGTTTGCGTTAAATAAAAATATAGCAATGTATAACGAAAATATTCCGTCTGTGAGCTATTTAAATCTCCATTATAAGCTGTTCAAACTGGTCATTATCCACAATTGACCGATTTTTTATCCTTGTCTTATAAGTATTGACTGTATGAACAGAGTAGTTTAAGAAAGTGGCTATACGCTCCGGGTCAGTAACACCCAAGCGAATCAAAGCAAAGATACGCATCTCGGAAGTGAGCGAATGTTCAGGAGGTGTCTTGCGGTCTTTCTCGTCAAACAGTTCGTTGTAACGGTCAACAAAATTTGGGAACAGTTTAAGGAACGTCATATCGAAAGAAGCATACATATCCTCACGTTCAGCATTAACTTTCGACAGTTGCATCATATTGCGCAAGTCGTCATACTGACGGGTGGCTATTTTTCGCTCAATAGAAATCAGTATCTTCTCGACTTTTGCGATGTAATCGGCATTCGTAGAGAACGAACGACCTATATATGCATTCTTAATTGTATCTGCTTCCTCCAAACGTTCATTGGCTTTTTTCAACTGTTCCAACTGTCCTGCAATAGTATTTCGTGCTTCAGTAAGTTTTAAGTTGCGCTTATGAACAGAATGGTATGTTTTAAGGATAACAAGAACAAGAATGACGAACAAGGCAGAAGCAGCAATAAACCAGTTGCGCTGACTACGCATCATATCGTATCGATCCTGCTCAATAATAGGCAAAATTCCATTAATTTCCAACTTACGCAAACGAGTATTATAGAAATTTACATCCTCCAAAGCCTGATGCACATAACGACTGGCACGTTCATAATCTCCTCGTTTATAAATGAGACGAGCCAAATGATAAAGGGCTGTGATTTCACGAGTTGCCGATTCATTATCAGCAATAGCCGATTGTGCGAAATACTCTATTGCCTTGTCTTCATTGTCCAGGAAGAGGTTTGCCCAGGCCATCTCGGCAGCTGTCATTGCCCGAAGGTGAAGATCCATTGAATCCCTAGACATCTCAAGGAGTTCATTGTAGTTCTCCATCACATCCTGATACTCTTTTTTACGCATCAGGAGCGATTCTTTATAAGACAAGAGCTGAATGGTATGTTCGGGCGTAATATGGATGAGTGAATCCAAATAGGCATTACTACGGGTTATATAAGTAGTATAATAAGGCTCGCTACCAACAAAATCGGCCATGGAACGCCATAGTAATACATAACGTTCATAATACTCGGTTAGTAACTCTCCACGTAACTTAGAACGGTCTATAGACCCTAACACTTCTTGAGCAGCATTAAAGATACCTGCGGAAATAAGAGAGAAAGCAATGGCAAATTTTGCTTTCAAAAGATGTTCTTCGTTATGCCCAAGCTCGGCAACATGCAGACATTCATAGGCATAATGATTGGCTGAATCAAAACAATAGCTTTTGTATTCATCATAGAGCCGGTAAAGCTGTTCAAACTGACGCCCTTCCGTTTTTGCCCGTTCCATCTCATCTTTTAAACGGGCAATACGCTCTTGTTTTTGTTTATCGTAATAATCTCGTTTGTCAAGACTTGCATCCAATTTGTCAAGCCATACATCATAAGAAGCTGCCTGTACCTGCATTGGCAACAAGAATACAGACATCACAAACAAATATATGAGGTCTTTCATATCAATATCGTTAAATAGAAAAAAGCCCCGAAAGGGCCGTATCATGTAGTTTCTTTTTGTTTTACGGTTGGCCAAAATTACGAAGAAAAAACGATTCTGAAACAAAAAGACCTTTTATATTATTCAAATTTAACATTTACAGAAAGATAGTAAAAAGGTTGCCATCTATTACATGACAACCTTTTCGCTAATTGAACCTGAAACTCCGTTTACCTTTATTATGCAAATACCTTTTCCTTGTGATGAAGCATCAACGATTGCAGTTCCCTTAGATCGGCCGCTGGACAGCTTCACGCCTTTCAATGAATAAACTGACCATGAAAAAGGTGAATCATCGGGACTATCTATGCGATACATGTTACTGCCATCAATAGGCAGAATCATATAGCTATTATCTTTTGTCTGACGCTGATCATTAATTCCTGAGCGGCCATCAAAGATAGGAGCCTCAGCAGATACAGAGGGCTTGCCATTCTTAATAGTAGGCCATCCTTTATCATCCCAGATAATACGATCCAGATAAGTTACTCGACCTGCATCAACATTGTCGGCTTGGAAGCCATGATAGAGAACCCAGGTCTGTCCAGCCTCATCGGTAACAAACTCAGAACAGTGACCAGGACCATATACTTTATCGCTTTTATCAAGCATCAATGACATATTATCACCAATAGCTGTTTTTCCATTACGATCAAGATAAGGACCTGTAACACGACGTGAACGGGCCACTACCAGACGATAAGTACTATTTGCACCTTCGCAACAAGAACCGGCAGAACCGATGAGATAGAACCAGTTATCGTGCTTTACAATCATAGTAGCCTCAATAAGTCCTCCGGCAATCTTGAACTTTGTTGCACCTTCTTTGATACCCAATCCGTCTTCTGTAAGCTCAATACCATAGATATCATGGAATGAACCAAAGAAAAGATATTTCTTGTCACCATCTTCAATATAGAAGGGGTCGATACAGTTTTCCAAATCCATCTCAGAAGAGATGAACAGTTTCTTTGCATCGTGAAAGCCGCCATTGGGACGATCAGAAACTGCGACACCAATGCCGCACTCCCATGTCTTACCCCACTCTGACTTAGAGTAATAGAGTATATATTTACCATCTACATAGTTAATGTCTGGAGCCCAAATTGCACCATTTGGCACAAAATCCATTGGACGAGTAGCATCTGTAAATGCAGTACCGGCATAACGCCACTTTACCAAATCTTTAGACTTGTAAATGGGTACATTATGGGTATCCTCAGTTGCATACAGATAAAAATAACCATCTGGAGCCTGAACGACAGAAGGATCGGGCAAGCTTTTCTTAATAACAGGGTTGGAATAAGTAACGCCTTGAGCGTACACACCCATAAGGGTGCATACGCCAAGGACTATACTCAAACTAATTCTATTGAAAATATTCATAAATAACTTTTTGGTTTCACTTATTCAGCAGGCTCAAATGAGGTGTGCAGATCGCTGCGTAGCAGATAGAGCTTCAGTGTATATTTACCCGACACAGAAGGAACCCACTTCATATCACCTCCCTGATCTTGGAGACGTGGCTCAGCCAATCGGTGATCAGTAAGAGGATCGAGATTTGCCTCAGGAGCGAAGAAGAACAAACCACTATAGTCGGTACCCAAACCAATCTTAAATTCCTTTCCAGCAACGAATTCGCCTGTCCATGCATAGATGTAAGGCTCACGGGCAGAGCCCACCATTTCCATCTTACCGTTGGCATTGTTGGGATTCCAGCCTACAGAAGTACCATCGCCAACAATCCAGATTTGTCCGGGAGTGGGCAATTGAATGAAATCGAGCACGCGACAGTCATTGTATTCAGTATTCACATCAACAATGAAAGTACGGCTACCAATCTCTTCATTTGTGAACATAGAATAGTTAGGATTGGTTGCATCACCTGATTCAACATACTTCAGCGATCCGTCCTCAGCCTTCTCATAAGAAGGATAAGCAGCCTGAGAAACAGTGGTAAAGTAATAGTCACAGATAGTGAGGTTAGGAACTGTTACCTCGTAGATACCGGTACCCAGCTGACGCTGTTCCATCTTCAGTTCAGGCTTAGCAGTACCATCCTCAACAATGTGAAGATAGAGGTAAGGAGGATATTTCTCGTAACCAACAACAGTGAAATCGACTGTTGAGATTTCGGGTTTTACATAAGTGTATTCGTTGTGCACAACGCCCAAAACCTGAGCGGTAACCTTTATTTCATTTCCAGGCAACACCCAACGAGCCACAATAGAGTTCAATTCATCATGTGTCAAGGTGAGAGTGGTCTCAGTTGTCTCAATATAGTCAGACTTCTGTTCTTTATCGGAAGCTGAATAGAAGCATACCATATAAGAAATGGAATCATCAGCTGAAAGTGGACTATGGATACTGCTCCATGTCAAGGTGATAGCATTTTCTTTAGCCTGAGCTTTGTTAAGCGTAATATCTGTCACAGAACAAGCCACATGCATCTCATCAGGATAGCTGACTGGTTCGTAGTACTCTGGATCTTTGTTGCAAGAAGTGAGTGCTACAGCCGCACAGAAGCAAGCTACACCGGCACGCAAAATATATTGTATTGCTTTCATAACAATAATACTCTTTAGTTATTTACCTTATACTTTAATTTATTCTTCACCTTCTGATTCTTCTTCAGCAGTTTCAAGCACCCAGAAAGGAGCCTCACGCAGGTTAGGATTCTTCTCGTACTCGTCAATGTAAATTGGCATCCAATAGTACTGCTTTCTCCACACACGAGTGTCGGCAACGGTAGCCTTATAGAAATTGGCTGCATTGGCACCCTGGAAGTTCATACTGTAGCACTCGCCTGTCATTTCGGGAATACTCTCAGCCAGCATATAACGGCGGATATCATACCAGCGGTTGTTCTCGCAGCAGAGCTCTACACGACGCTCCATCATAATGTATTTATGCAAATCAGCCTGTGTATTAGGAATTGTAATATAGTCAGGATCGTTTACAGGAACTGCATCGAAAGTATATTTACGAACACCGGCACGCTCACGAATACGATTCAGATATTTCAGTGCATCGAGACGCTTTGAAGCATCATCATAAGCCTTATTTACAGCCTCAGCATAGTCCAGATAGGTAAAAGCAAGGCGATAGGTAAAGCCCTGACGTTCGGTAACAGCACCTGTCTTGTAGTCGTCAAGTACATTCAGACTCTTACGTGCCAGATAGCCGTTCTGAGGAGCATCGTGGGGTGATGAAGTCTGGATATTATCTTGACCGTTCTTAAAGAAGTTGTACTTACGCTTGCCAACAGCCAACCAAGAGCCATGAAAAGAAACAGCATTATAGAAACGAGGCTCACGGTCGCAGTACATCTTGAAGGTTCCCTTAGGAGTAATCTCACCGGGTTTACCAGTTCCATATTCCCAAGAAGTAATAGCAGAGCGATCATCAATGTTGTTGGAAGCATCGGATGTAGAATAGGTATAGGTTGCCGGGAGACCAGGATTCTTATCAGCTTTATTCAACAGGTTTGAAGGATATCCAGAGTTCGGATCGCTGATAGGCAGACCATTGCTCATGAAGAAAGCATCAACCAATCCCTGATAAACACCCAAACCATTACCGCCACCATATTCACGTACGGAAGTAGTGCGCAGGAAAGTGCCACGGTAGTCGTTATCTTTGGTTACAGGGAAGGTAATCTCACGGTTGCCCTCGCTCCAACGCTTGATGTGAACATTGTAGGTTGACATGAAAGGATCGATGCCACCGGCAGCATTCTTTTCAACGTAGAGCTCATAACCAGCATTTTCTGCTTCATCAATACAAAGTTTGCAAGCTTCAGCAGCCTTAATCCACTTATTGTGATCATAGACCTGATTGAAAATCTGCTCGCCCTTGTTATTCTTATAATCAGCATACATGGTATTGCCATTCACCAGCGGACTGGCAGCAAAAAGCAACATGCGAGCACGAACGGTGAGAGCCATGATACGGTTAATACGACCATACTTTGAAGGATCGTCATAGACTGCGGGAAGAGCCATGGCAGCATCGTACATCTCCTTATCACAATAGTTTACCACATCGTCGAATTTTGCCTGTCCTACCATCAAATCGTCGATTTCGAAATCAGTAGGAGCAATATAGTCGGGAGTAAAGGGAATACCGCCATAGTTCTCGGCCATCTGCCACCAGGCATACGCACAGAGGAACTTGATTTCGTTCTTCATATTGTCGATTTCCGACTGAGGAAGATCATGATCGGGCATAGCCTTGACTTTATCACGGAAGATATAGGCATGACGGATATAACGAGGCATCATGTGCCAAAGATTACCACCCCATGTAGAGTTGATAGTCCACTGACCGTGAATCTTAGGAATCACTCCACTCCAGTCCCACTGTTCCCAACGTTTAGAAGCAGTGATATCGTCGGCAAAGATTTCATAGCCATCGGCAGTGAGCGACCACTTATCGGGCTTATGAATAATGTTATAGACATAGCTCAGCCATGAATAAACCTTATCGCGGTTCTCAAACACCATATCGGTGGTGAGCTCGGTATCGGGCTCTTTGTCAAGGTAGTCTGAGCACGATGTGGTGGCAACAGATACGCTCATCAGAGCGGCCGCCATATATGTTGAAATTTTAATATGTTTCATAATGCTTATAATATTCAGTTATCAATATTAGAAATTCACATCAATGCCGAACATTACTGAACGGTTCATCGGGTACTTCAGACCATCATTGGTACCAAGCTCAGGATCCCACAGTTTGAACTTAGAGAAGCAAACCAAGTTGTTTCCGCTCACGAATACACGGCAGCTCTTCACATAGAGAGATGAGAGCCAATCCTTTGGCAGGGTGTAGCCAACTTCAACAGTCTTCAGACGCAGGAAGCTCATATCCTTCTTCCACCAAGTAGAACGACGGTAGTTGTTCACATTAGGACCATAGCTCAGACGAGGCCAGAAAGCGTAAGGATCCTGGTTCTGCTCTGTCCAGCGGTCATCAATATTATAAGAGTAAGCATTACCTTCGGTTGTAGTACCGCCACCAGGGAGGAAGTAAGGCTGCTGACCAATGATACGATACATATCAGCTGATCCCTGGAAGAAGAAGTTCACGTCGATGTTCTTATAGCTAACTACGCCACCGAAACCATATACGATACGAGGATCTTCAGTGCCACCGATATAGCCTTCGTCTTCCTCAGTGATAACACCGTCACCATTCACGTCAACATACTTAATATCACCAGGATGGAGAGTAAGACCACCAACGCCTTCCTGAGAAGGAATACCATCCTTTAAAGTTCCGTCTTCATTGAAATCAGAAGGCATGAACAGACGCTCAGCGGTAAGACCCCAAAGCTCGTTCATAGAACGGCCAGTCATAGCACGGTGTGTGCCTTTCAGAGCTTCTGGCTCGTCACGCTCATCTACACGGTTCTTAGCATAGGTATAGTTTCCGTAAGCTGAAGTGAACCAGTCCTTGTTCCACTGCTTGTGGAAGTTGAGTGTTACCTCAAAACCCTTATTGGTTACTTTACCGAAGTTAGCCCAAGGAGCCTTTACGAAACCGCTCTGAGTAGGAATGATGCGACGCTCCATGAAAATGTCTTTACGTTTCTCCTGGAACAGGTCGAAGTTGATGTCGAGCATCGACCACAGGCCCAGTTCCACGCCGAAGTTCTTCTTCGTCACGGTCTCCCATGTCAGATTCTCCACGCCGATATCACCCTCGGTGATGCCGGTATAGTAGCGCTGCCCGGTGGTACCCCAGCGATAGTTTTCTACACCATCGTCCGGATATTTGGTCAGAAGGGTGCCGAGGTAGGCGAAGCGGCGGCCGCCGATATTGTCGTCACCGGCCTGACCGATGCTGGCACGGAACTTGATTTTGCTGAAGGTGTCCTTCAGAGGCTCCATGAAGTGCTCCTCGCTCAGCAGCCAACCGATGGCAAACGAGGGGAAGAAACCGAAGCGCTTGCCTTTAGCGAAGTTTTCTGAACCGTTGTAACCGAAGTTGAACTCAGCCACATAGCGGTTGTCCCAAGTACCAGACAGACGACCGGCAATACCTTGCTTACGATAGTCCTGATAACTACCATCGTCGTAAGCCTGCTGGTTGTAAAGGAACAAAGCGTCAACATCCATCTTTCCGAAACGCTGATTGTACATCACGTCGGTCTCGAAATAAACGCGTGAGTTACCATATTCACCATTGTTATAGCTTCCCAGAGATTCGTCACCCGTCTCAAACTGAGTATAAATCAGGTTACCTTCGGGATCACGCCCCGTAGCAGGGAATACAGAACCGGGATTAGCAGTACGGCCACGTGAGCTACGGTTCCAGCGGTCAAAGCTGAACAATCCTTTCACTTTCAAACCAGGAACAAGTTGTTTCAGGTCCTGCTCAACACTGAACAGAGTCTGCAGTTTTGAAGAAGTGATGAAATCATAACCTTGCTGGGTAACGGTAGCCCAAGGGTTGGCACGGTTAGAAATCTTAGGGTTACCATATTCACCATTGTTATAGCTTCCCAGAGATTCGTCACCCGTCTCAAACTGAGTATAAATCAGGTTACCTTCGGGATCACGCCCCGTAGCAGGGAATACAGAACCGGGATTAGCAGTACGGCCACGTGAGCTACGGTTCCAGCGGTCAAAGCTGAACAATCCTTTCACTTTCAAACCAGGAACAAGTTGTTTCAGGTCCTGCTCAACACTGAACAGAGTCTGCAGTTTTGAAGAAGTGATGAAATCATAACCTTGCTGGGTAACGGTAGCCCAAGGGTTGGCACGGTTAGAAATCTTAGGAATAGAACCATCGCTATAACGAGCGGGATGAACGAAAGGCAGTGTACGGAAAGCTTCACCGAATGCATCGTCAGTGTTACAACGCTGCTTTTTGAAACGGTTCAGATAACCACCGATGTTCACACGCAACTGAGTGGTCTTTGTTACATCCATATCAATATTGGTACGCAAGTTATACTGCTGGTTATCAGTTGCGTTATCAAAAATCAGGTTCTTGTCTTGAGCCAAGATACCCGTCTCATTGAAATATGAAGCCACAACTGAATATCGCAGGAAGTCAGAACCGCCACTGATATCCACATTGCCACGGGTTGTATAAGCATAATCCTTGGTGATTTCGTCAACCCAGTTCACATTTGGATAGAGATCAGGATCATAGCCCGAACGAGTGCGGTCAATCTGCTGCTGAGTGAAAGGCTGTGCAATACCGTCCTGGGCAGCCAGCTCATTCAATAGTGTCATATAGTCAGGAGCGTTCAGGAATTCGGGCAATTTTGTAGGTTCATTGATAGAATGCTCTACATGGAAACGAACCTGAGGAGCACCAATCTTACCACGCTTGGTGGTAATAACAATAACACCATTAGCACCACGAACACCATACATGGCAGATGCAGAAGCATCTTTCAGCACAGAGAACGACTCTATTTCAGCTACATCAACATTGTTCAGGTCACGTTCAACACCATCAATCAGAATCAGAGGGTTGTTGCTTCCTGAGAAGGTAGAAATACCACGAATCCAGAAGTTTGAATCATCATAACCAGGCTCACCTGAACGCTGAATACCAATCACACCGCTCAGCTTACCAGCCAGGTTATTAGATAATGTACGTGTAGTACCGAATTGCAGTTCAGCAGGCTTAATGGTCTCGATAGATCCAATAATAGATGCTTTCTTCTGGCTGCTATAACCAGTTACCACAACTTCGCTGAACTCTGTGGTTTCTTCTTCCATTTCAATGGTCAACAGTTTAGCACCATTCACCTTCACCACCTTTTTCTTATATGACAGGTATGAAACTTCCAATTCAGAAGATGTACGGTTAGGTACGGTGATACGGAACATTCCGTCGAAATCGGTTACGGCCATTGTCTTCGTACCAACAACAGTTACCGTTGCACCAATCAACGGTTCCTTAGTCACTTGGTCTGTAACAATACCCGTAATCTGAGCTTCTTTTGTAGACTGTTGCTCAGCAGCACTTGCTCTGGGCAATGCCGGTGAAGCGACCAACATAGCAGCTAACATCAAAAGTGTAGCACTTGCCGGTAACAAACAATGGCAGATTTTTGATAAATGTTTTTTCATTTTTTAAAGTTGATTTTAAGCTAATAGTTATGAATATTATCTGCATGCAAAATTATAGCTTTTATCTTCAACTTGGTATTTAAATCGTGATTGTATAACAACTATTATTTTATACAACAACTTAGACTACTGATTATTAAGCATTTACAAAATCAACCCCAATATCGTTGTATAACAAAAATATTGGGGTCGTTTATCAAAAAAAGTACCTAAAAAGGCATTATTTGGAGTTAAAAAAGATATCTATAGTACTTTTTCACTTACTTAAAAGATGTTGGCAGCACGCCTTCCTTCGTAATTCTCACGGGGCGAATGAAACCATTTTTGTCAAACTGCAAACGGTCGATACAAGTTACCCGATGGTTTGCATCTGTCTCTGTGAGCGGGCGGCGATGATATACAATATACCATTCGTCATTGCCTGCACACATCACTGAATGATGTCCTGCTCCGGTAGCAACTGAAGCATCCTGCTGCAGAATTTTGCCAATGCGCTTGAATGGGCCGAAAGGAGAATCGCTGATGGCATAGCTGACACTATAGTCAGGACCGCCCCACCCTCCTTCACTCCACATGAAGTAGTACTTACCCTGACGTTTCAGCATGAAAGGACCTTCCACATATCGTTCAGGAGTAACCTCTTTATAGATGGTACCATCTTCAAACGGAACCAGAGCAGTAAAATCATTATTTAACTTTACCATATTGCAGTGTCCCCAACCGCCATAATACATATAGTATTGACCATCATCGTCACGAAATACAAACTGGTCAATAGGCTGGGCACCATTCACAATTTTCTGAATGAGGGGTTTACCCAGCAAATCCTTGTAAGGTCCTTCAGGACGATCGCTCACCGCTACGCCAATACCACCAACTTCTCCTTCATGTACATCATTGGCAGCGAAGAAGAAATAATAGCGGCCATCCTTTTCAATAATGGCAGGTGCCCACATAGCGCGACGCGCCCATTTCACTTCCTTATTGGTAAGGATATTCTCATGTTTCTGCCAGTTTACAAGATCAGATGACGAAAAAGCATCGAAGTGTAATTGTTCATCATAAGGCGCTGAATACGTAGGGAACACCCAACACTTATCTCCAAAGACAGCAGCCTCTGGGTCGGCATACCAGCCTTCAGCAATAGGATTTCCACTTTTCTTAGCCTCAAGTTTTACGGCACATGCTGCTGAAAGAGCAGTTGAAGCGCCAAAGGCTGAAGAAGGACGAGAATAATCCACTTTTCCGAAATGCATATCTTCAGCGGCTTTTGTTTGCCAGGCTGAATGACCGAACGACTGGCTATTCATGTTATTATAGGCATGGAAAGCATTTGCTTTCAACAGTTCTTCACACACCTTATTATTATATACACGCGCGTACAGGCCTAAATAACGCATCAAGATTCCCTTGAATCCCTGGAAGTCACCATCGGCATTCTGACAAACTTTCACTACGCCACGGCTATCGCACAATTCACGTCGTGCAAAATCAACGATACGATCGGCATCTGTCTTATACTGCGGCGTTTTATAGTGATTATACAGCAGCACAGCAGCGCCCAACATTGTTCCCTGATTATAAGTTGACGACCAGTCGTTACGCCATTTTATGGTCAGGTCTTCAGGATTAAATACCACACAGTCGAACACCTTACCAGTTTCTGGCACAAAAAGATACTTACGCTGATTCTCATACAATTCACGGGCTCTCTCATAATAGCTTTCATCACCAGTTGCTTCGGCTATATAGCAGGCAGCCACTTCAGCCGGACCGTTGATGCACGAGTTGGTTCCATTATGATCGCCTTCCTGCTCAGCCCAACGCAGCATTCCAACAAATCCGTGATAAGCACGCTTCCAGATAAGGTCGAAATTTCTTTTGGCATCGTCCAGGTAGAATTGTTTTCCTGTCAAGCGGTAACCTCTCACGGCAGCTATAATCATCCACATCACATCGTCATTGTAATTATAGCCATACCATTTATAGTCGCCGGTTTTGGCGCCACCAGTCCAAACATCACCTACATTATATTTCAGATTAGCATAACAATCCTCAAACACATCCAGCAGTCGGCGTTCGCCAGTACCCTCGTAAGCATCGAGAATTGTCTCCATCGTTTCAGCTTCACCCCATTCACCATTATTGAAAGTGCTGCGGCCCGAACCTCGGTTCAACAAGAAGTGTGAAAGGAAACCGTCAATCATACGCTGACGCGACACCGCAGTAAACTCACGTTCAGCTGTTACCTCTATAAAATGCCATGCTTGAGCACTTCCTAAAGCCGGCTGACTTCCATCAGCAGTATCAGCACTACGCAGATAACCATTCTGCTGTTTGATGCGATATAGGTTTTCTGCCGCATCAATAGCTTCCAACGTCCATTGTGCCTGCTGGTCTGTCACAATGAGGTCACCATGATCAGAAGCTGTCAAACAGCCACCAGTATAAACATTCCTCAATATAACACTTCCATTAGTTCCAGCTACGACATCCCATTGCTGAGCAGGCACACATGTTTCTGTCCACAACACAACAGGAGCATTCAATTTGAAAGAAGCATCCTTTACGAAGAGAGATTTTGTCTGATTGGTGTCAGGCACAATGCGATAGGTCTTGCCAGGTACAACTTTGGCAAAGCCATCCCAAACGGCAACAACCGACAAAAGCATTAAGAATAATTTTTTCATTACTTTCCTTAATATTACTTACTTATTTAATAGGTGTCAATGATTGTTTAATTTTAGGTTTGGCAAAGGTACGAAAAATCGAGAGTATCTCAAAGGAAAAAACACTTTTTGACGTAAAAAACGCCGACATACATAGGAATGTAAGTCGGCGCCGGTATATGAATAAACTATTGATTCTTAAATCTTGCGCTGGCAGCTGTTCAGCAAATCAGCCTTTCCGTCAGCAATAAGCTTCAGGATCAGCTCGCCAAAGAGTGTGTTCTGCCAAGCAAACCAAGGACGTGTATAGTTCTTTGCGTCGTCCTTATGGAACGACTCATGAATAAAGCCAGTACCAGCATCAGTACTCATCAACATTTCAATGCAGTGTTTAATCTCAGCATCATCCTGACTGGTGAAGGCGAGCATCATGATACTCATAGGCCAAGGCATATCCTGACCAACATGAGGACCGCCAATACCCTCGCCGGCCTTACCGCGGAAGAAAGCAGGATTATCTTCAGACCACACGAAACGACGAGTATTCTGATAGATAGGATCATTCATAGGAACATCACCCAGATAACCCATAGCCAACAATGAAGGCACGTTGGCATCATCCATCAATAGAGCACTGCCGAATCCATCAACCTCATAGGCATAGATTTTTCCATACTTAGGATGGTTCACTACAGCATATTGCTTTAAGGCCTGCTCCACCTCGGCAGCCAAAGAAGAGCACTGATTAGCACGATTGGCATCGTGATTGACTGTTGTGAGAATCTCAGCAGCCTTGCGAAGTGCTGTCACTGCCATGAAGTTTGAAGGAACCAGGAATGGGAACACCGTAGCGTCATCGCTGGGACGGAAGAAAGAGGCAATCAAACCGACAGGCTTCACAGGATGACCCTTACCGTCCCATCCTACAGTATCAAACTGTCGGTCGGTATTACGCTTGAAATGGTAACTGCCCGTTCCTTCCTTATGCTGCTGTTCACGGAACACAGAAAGAATATTATCAACAGCCTTCAGCCACTGCTCACCAAAGATTGTAGCATCGCCGGTTACCTTCCAATATTCATAAGCCAAACGAATAGGATAACACTCAGAGTCAATCTCGTATTTACGCTCGTGCACACCAGGCTTCATATCAGTCTGATCGCTTTTCCACTCTCCCACTTTCTCAGGATCCTGATAGAACGCATTTGCATAAGGATCGAGATTGATGCTCTTCAGCTGACGCAAGATAACGCCACGGATAACCTTAGCCAGTTCAGGGTCATCATTAGCAAATTGCACATAAGGCCATACCTGTGCGCCTGAATCACGTAGCCACATAGCAGCGATATCTCCGGTATATACGAAGGTGTCATCGTCACCATCAATCACGCTGTAGTGAACTGTCGTTTCAAGCGTGTTGGGGAAACAGTTCTCAAACATCCATGCCAGATATGGATTTCCACTGAGCGTCTGTTTCACTTTCTCGATCTGCTGGTCGATGACCTGCGAACGGAACAGACGGTCTTCTACAGCAGGACGTTTCGACTGTCCCACATGAATAGTTGTATCGGCCGTCATCTGAATGTACGCCTGACCGAAACCTTCCTCTTTTTGGGCTTCGACTTGCTGAGTGTTTTTAACGCCACAGGCTGCCATGAAGGCAGCCGTGGTGATCATTAATATGCTTGATTTCATATCTAAAAGATTATTATTTCTTACAGTAAATCTTGCTGACGCTACCATCGCTGTTGTGAACGATGTTCAAACCACGCGAGATACTATCTATCTGCATACCAGATACATTATAGATAACAGGCTGAACTTGCTGAGCTGAATAGCGCTGGTCATGGATTGCCGACTCATCGCCATAGATATTGCTCAAACGTGTGTTCACCTCACGAACACGATCTTCAGTAACCTTAATCACCTCACGGTCGTATGTCATCAGACCATTCACCTCAGTTTCAACATCGGTTGTCTGAGTGTAAACAGCAGCACAGAAGGCTGCGTTACCATCGTCATTAGCCTTAGCGTCCTTAGCCATAGAGATAACAGCTTCAGTAGTAGAGATATAGGCATCGGTGAGTTCCTTCTCAGTGCTATAATTCACATAAGTGGTAGCACCTGCCTCATACCAGCGGTGGCCTTCAATATGACGGCCAAGACCACCATATTCGCCCAACACAACAGGACGGTTAGCTTCGTAGAGATAGATGTGGGGAGGACGGTCATAATCGTGCAGGTCAATGAAATCGCCTACGCCCTGATAGTGGTTACCGCCACTGGCAGGATTAATCAGGCGAGTATTGTCGATACTGCGTGTATAGTCAACGATCTCGGCAGTCTTGAACTGTCCCCAGCTCTCGTTGAACGGAGTCCAAACCACGATACAGGGAGCGCTCAAGTGCTGTTCCATAATTTCCTTCCACTGGTTCTTGAAAGCATTCACCACAGCAGTAGGCTGAGAACCATTCTTGGTGCTCCAGTCACGGGGAGCCCAGCCTTCATCGCTACGACCCAGTGCGGGCATATCCTGCCATACGAGGATACCCAGACGGTCACAGTGGTAGTACCAGCGTGCCGGTTCAACCTTCATGTGCTTACGAATCATGTTGAAGCCCCAATCCTTTGTCTTCTGAACATCGTAGAGAAGAGCCTCGTCAGTAGGAGCGGTGTACAGTCCGTCAGGCCAATATCCCTGATCAAGAGGACCGAACTGGAACAAATCACGGTTGTTCAGCTGCAGGCGCCATTCGCCATTAGGCAGCTGCCGCTTAGAGATCTTGCGCATAGCAGCATAGCTCTTCACATGGTCAACTTCCTGACCGCCACTCAACAGACTAACTTCCAAATCATATAGTGTAGGATTAGCGGGGCTCCAAAGTTTAGCGTTAGGCACATCAAGTGTGATATTCTCGCCAGCAGCAGCGCTGCCTTCAGCAACGGTCTCACCTGCAAGTTTCAAAACCACCTTAGCCTGAGCACCAGTATCGGTTGCTTTCACATTGACAGTAAGTTGTTTCTTGTCAACATCAGAAGTAGTAACCACATCGCTGATAGACTGAGCATTCACAGGCTCAAGCCAAACAGTCTGCCAGATACCAGACACCTGATTGTACCAGATGCTGCCGGCACCTCCGGGATTGAAACGCTGCTTACCGAGAGGTTGAGTAGCCTCATCAGTATTGTCAATCGCCATCACAGTCAACGTATTGCTTCCTTCTGTCAGATATTTGGTGATATCGAATGAGAAAGAACCGAAGCCACCTGTGTGTGTACCCACCAGTGTACCATTCACATAAACACGGGCAGTATAGTCAACAGCACCAAAGTTCAGCTTAATATTACGGCCAGCCCATCCTTCGGGAATAGTAAACTCGCGCTGGTACCAAAGATAGTTGTTCTTATCGAGCATACGTCCAACGCCAGAGAGACTTGACTCAACAGGGAATGGAACCAAAATCTTTCCTTCAAACGAAGTAGGAATGCTACGCTGAGTCTGAGGTGTGATTGCATAATCCCACAAGCCATTCAGGTTCTGCCAATCACTGCGAACTAATTGCGGACGGGGATATTCAGGAAGTGGGTTCTGTGGATTCACCTCAGCAGCCCACTTAGTCTTAATCTTGTAACCCTGAGGAGCCCAACTTGTTTCGGCAGAAGGCTTTGGAGCATACTTATCCATCAGCACTTTCATCCAATGTCCTCCAATCACTGAACGTGCACGGAATCCGCGCATGTGCTTGCTGTCTGTCCAATACCAGTCACAGAGAGGTACACGGTCGGTAGTCTCATTCACCCACTTCCACAGGCGGTCGCTAAATTTCAGGAATGTGTCAGTATCGTCAGCCATTGAAGCTGTCCAGATGAGCCAGTCGCTCTTAGTATATTGCTCACGGTTGTCAAGTGGCAATCCCCAAGTATTCTGTTTAGTGAGATAGAACTTCATTTCACGTTCGCGAACCTGCTTGGGGAAGATGTTGATACCCCACATCTTGTCCCATACCAGATTATACTTCTGGCTCCAGCTGCCTCCACGGTCAAAGGCAAGTTTGTAGTGATCACCATCACGGGCGTCAATTTCCCATATCTGAGCCATCTTTTTGGCAATATCCATATATCGGGTGTACATATCACTGCGCCCCATCAGCTTGGCCAGTTCAGCATAAGCAGCCACGCCCATGATAGCCTTGATTGAGAGGTTGGCATTGTGTGCCCAGTGACCAGCGAAGTCATCGGTACAAAGCTGAGTGTCAGGATCCTGACCATTATTCACCAAGTAGTTCACCCAACGGGTAATAATGCTCCAATAGGGTTTCACCCAATCTGTATTTCCATCAATCTTTGTAATCATGTATGCCAAGGTAATCATATTACCACTTTCCTCAAGAGGCATATCACCGCCATACACCTGTCCGTTGGCATGGGGATATGTACCCAGGTCATGTGCTGCCCAGTCTTTATTCCACTTACCGGTACGCTGATATTCAAAGATAGAAGTCATCATGCCTTTCTGCAAATCAGTATTATAGAGCAGGAAAAGCGGAGCAGAAGGATAAGTAAGGTCAACGGTATTCACGCAACCGTTAGAGTTGTTCTCTTTAGAGAAGTAGAGAAGTCGGCCACCATCATCCTGGAACAGTTTGTGAGCAGCCATCACCTGGCGATAAGAACCAGCAAGCAATTCGGCATACTTCACATTACCAGCAGCCAAACCGTCATCGTAGATGGTCTTATCCTGCTCACGGCAACGCTCCATGATAGTAGTGTAGTCATTGCTCAGTTCGTCGAAAGCCTGGAAGATCGTCTTTCCATTGCGAGCCCAATAACCCTTATAGTTTTTCTTGAAATACTGGATATCCTGAATTTCATCATACCCCACCATCATATAGCTTGAAGCCTGAGAGGTAGAACCGAAGTTGTGTACATACGACAGCGTTGTCATGTAGCAGGGAGTCTCACCCTTCACTTCACCTGCATAAGCAGGCAGTGAACCTGTTGAGACGAACGTTGACTCTGTATAAGCCGTAGGTGCAACGCTCACCTCACCATTCTTTGACGATAGGTAGAGATAGCCCCAGTCAATTGAAATCAAGTCACCAGCTCTACCCAAGATATTCTGAGCTGTTGAACCAGCCTTGGCATATTTCACGCCTTTCTCTGTTACGATGCTGGCATCAACAGCCTGAGCAGGTTCGTTGACGGTGAGACGTGGAGTAGTAGCCACATAGAACTGTACATCATGCTCCTGACCATCGGTTGAACGCACCTGATAAGAGATATAGTTAATAGGTGTAGAGAGCAAATCGAGATCAGTGATAATCATTGGTGCAGTAAATACCACATCAAGTTCCACAGGACCACAAGTGAAAGTATAATAGGTAGAAGTGGCCATCACGTCAACACTCTTCTGAGTAGCAAAGGTCACATTTCCGCTCGACTGATATACATTCTCGAACAGTCCAAAGTCAACATAAGCGCCACCCGAGGTATTGTGACAGTGAGCAGCAATCACATTTTCGCCAACAATCAACTTACTCTTTTCCTCAGTTGTCAATTGATGAGTTTCACCCTGAATCCAAGTTTCGGGCGTTCCGATAATCTTCGTTCCATTAATATATAGGTCGAAGATATCATCGTGTGAGAACTGAATCCACAGATCTTTCTGTAAATCATCGGCAGTAAGTGTCACCTTACGACGAACATAAATGTCACTATTCTCAGCAGTCCACGAATTGTTCACATTAGGATATTCCCCCGGTGTACCCCAAGCGGCCTTTTCTTGTTTCCAACTGCTATCGTTGAAAGTGCGGGCAGTCCAGTTCTCGTTGCTTTGCGTGGTATAATTTACTCTACCAGTCCATGAATCGCCAGCATCAGACATAGGTGCGATAGGGTCCAACAGAAAACTCTGACCATTCCCCATCCATCGATAGCTTTTTCCATCTACGCGTAGCAGACCGTCGATAGGTTTCTCCTGGTCAGTCCAGTGACGGGTTGTACCATCAGTCAGCTTATCAAAGGGTGACCAGAATGAAAAATACGGGTCATTCACAAGCAGAGGCACCGAAGGCAAGCGCAAGTCGCTTGTCTTGTAGGGCACAAAAAATTCTGTTGTCTGAGCAGCCATCGTTCCTGAAACGAAAACAGCCACTGCGAGGGCAAACAATTTTCTTACTTTCATAATTCCTATTGATTAATTGGTTTTTAGTAATCGTATAAATACATTGCAAAATTACGACAATTAAGAAAAAAAAGGTAGTAGAAATTATGCAAAAAACAACAAAATACGTTCAAGCACGTATTTTAAACATAAAAAACGCCCCCGACGTTCTATTGAAGAGCGCCGGAGGCAATTGATACTAAGTTAAGTTAAGTTTATTTCTTGATATACTTCTTACCATTGATGATATAGAAGCCCTTAGCGGCGTTCTTCACCTGCTGGCCCTGGAGGTTATAAATCTTGATGGTGTTAGCCACAGCATTCTTCACATCCTTTACGCCAACTTGGTCATCAGAAGGTTTCTCAGTACCGTAGTATGTCAGACGGAAGTTATCGAGAACCACCCAGTCGCGGTCTTGAGCACGTAACTTCTGAACGAGAATCATCAGGTCACCGCCTGCACCAACTTCTGTCAGCAGGTGAGTTTTGTAGAGACCATTCTGGAAGTATTCACAAGCCTGTGGAATATCATAGGGGAACTCGCCTGCATAGAGTTGTTCACCCTCTGGATCCTCAATCATCACAGGATTCAAATTCTCATCAAGAACAGGTTCGCCGGTTTCAGGATCAATCTTTTCAATCAGATTGCGAGTTGTACGACGGTCTCCCAGACCAGGAGCCTTATCTGCTTCATCAAGGATATTTGGCAGAGCAACTTCAGTTTCAGTTGCAAAATCGACCAAGACAGCAGCCTGTGCACGTTCATCACCAGCAGCCTCATGACGAATCTGATCCCAGTGGTCACCATCACGATAGTAGCCCTGAACAGTAACGCTATACCAACCTGGCAACAAATCAAAGAGAGACTGACTCAAGTCAAATGATTCAGCATTCCAGCACTCGAAAGCAAAATCAGAGCGATTCTCGCCACGGCCCCATACAGAACCTGTACCATACTGGCTAACCCATCCAGAGATATCTTCACGCTGGCTGAAGTTTGGTGAAGCGATCTTATAAGTAGCATCCTGAGGATTCTCTACGGTTGCCTTCTTCAGCAGTTCGTCACGCTCTTCCTCGGTAACGAGTTTCCACTGGTTGTTTGCATCAGCAACACCATACATATCGGTATCAATATTACCATAGGTTCCAGGACGATAGCCCAGCAGCATACGCTCGCCAGTTTCAGCATTTGACTCACCATTAGCACGTGCAATTACATACACACCAGTTTTTCCTTCTACGGGAACAAACTCCCAGAGGTTCTGGGCGCCGGTATCCATATAGCCACCATAGTTCAGATATTCGTTTTCACCACCATTGTTCAGGTGTGTATCAATCTTGAAGCCATTGAATGGATCTTGACCTTCAGGATATTCAGTACCAGCAATCAGGGTTACTTTCACACCGGGGA
The DNA here is from genome assembly GCF_022024015.1 of Prevotella sp. E9-3. NCBI lineage: Bacteria > Pseudomonadati > Bacteroidota > Bacteroidia > Bacteroidales > Prevotellaceae > Prevotella > Prevotella sp. E9-3. The sequence continues at coordinate 1,099,091 of NZ_CP091786.1, read as the reverse complement.
AGCCAACAAAAGCGTGTGCGCCCCAGTCACCGCCACCGCAGAGGAAGCGCTTCTGACCAACGTTGTAAATATAGAAGTCACCATCAGCAGGTTCAGCACCAGCAAATACGTCAGCATGCTTGTCAGCATTCTGAATCTTACGAGCAACGCGCAGAGCGTTCAGAGCGTTACGGATTACAACAGCAGAGTCAGCGTGTTCCAACACTGCCTTTGCATTGTTGATAATCTCAGCATCTACATTATCCCACTCAGCAAACTTGATAGTAGCGGCAATAAACTTCAATGGATCCTGAACGCTACGAACGTCATCGATAGCCTTACGAAGAGCCTTCAGAACCTCGTTAAATTCGGCTACGTCAGTCAGGGTCTCAGCAGCAGTCTTTGCATCATTAACAGCAGTAGTAAAGAAGTCGGTAGATACACCATCAAATTCCTCAACCTCCTTCATCAGATTGGTGTAGAGCTGTGCAGCAGAAAGAGCATCACGCAATGCCATGGTAGCATTCTTGATAGCAGCAGCATCCGTACCTTCCAGCAGACCCTTTGCAGTAGCGATAGCATCGGTGAGAGCTTTCACCTCTAAACCTTGGTAAGCCTCAGCAGTCTCAACAGCCTCTTTCAGGTTAGCCAACACTGGGCCGAGGTCAATCTCCGGACCAAGATAAGTCAGCTTGAAAGAGTCGAACAGCAACCAGTCATCGTCGCCACCGCCTACCTTCTGCATACCGATGGTCAGTGTTCCATCACTTACGATAACCTCTACAGGATCGTTCCAGTAACCACCCTTGAAGAAGCAGTTAGAGGCACGGTTGTGGGCATTACCCCACCATTCACCCTGGTGGCCATCAGAGTTGCCAGGATAGTAAATGCCATTATAAGGAATAGCATACGACTGCTCATCATATTCTGTAACCTCACTATCAAGGATTGACTTGAACTTACGGGTCACGTCATTAATATAATAGGTGGCGCGTATTTCCTCTTCACCGGCATCACGCTTTGCAGCAATACCGCTCTCGCTGCCGTCACGATAGAATCCCTGAAGTTGGAACTGATAGGTACCATTGGGGATACCTGTAATGGTTTTAGACAGTTTGAAGTTTGTCTTCTTCCAGCATTCCCAGCAGCGGTTTGCATGAACAATTCCGTCACCGCCCTGTACAGCATTACCATCACCTTCCTGAATCATATCCCAGTTGTTACGCTCGTCCTGGTTGGCAAAGTCGTGACCGCCAATCAGCCATGTTGCATCCTTAGGATTCTGCTTGGTAGCAGTTGCCAGGTCGGCCAGACGCTGCTCTTTGGTAACGAGAATCCAGTCTTCGTCAAAACCGAAGCTATCAAGGTAACCTTCATCATTAGTATTTAAGAAATTACCAGATTCCTCAGTACCACTAAAAATCCTATAGTTTCCGTTCTCCTTTTTCTGAATTGTCCATGAAGTCACCTCACGGTTTGTATCCAAATAAAACAAATCATCCGCACCATTAATACTATGGTTGTGACCAAACTTTGGATTCAGCTGATAGCCACCTTCGGGAAGGGGAATCACTTCAATATCCAATCCGTAAGGGCCTACCTGAGCACGAGTTGTCCAGTCCTCAGCCACGAAGTTGTTGTTCTGCAGCCACTTACCAGTAGCTACATTGTAGAAATAGAAGTCAGTTGCCACTGTAGGCAGCTCATTGTTTTGCCACTCCTGGGCCTGCAAACCGGCAGACAACAGAAGTCCTGCAAAAAGTAAAAGTTTCTTTTTCATAAGCTTTTAGTTATTAAAATAGTTGTAAAATTGATTGAATTCTAATTAATAGAAATGGTTTTTACGGCACAAAAGTACATTTTATTGACTAAAAATAATAGCAAAAACTTTTCAGAAAAGGATAAAATCTAACCAATTCACTATTTTTGGGCTATTTTTCGCGCCGTTCCATCCATAAACTGCACAATTGACAGGCACTGACCTTTCTGTTCGGAGGTAGTAATTCCCATCAGGTTGTAAACAGCCTTTACCTCTGCCGACTGGTTCACACCGCTTACCTTCTTCACATCTGCAGCCTCACCAAACAAGGGTACATCCGAGATTACTGAAGGAATACGATTACGAATCTGAGGCCATCCATCATTACCCCAGGTAATCTTATCCATATAAACCTTACGGCCGCCATCAGGATCAGCAGCATCAAAACCGTGATAGAGCACCCAGTACTGTCCGGCATCGTCTTGAACAATCTCAGAATTATGGCCTGGGCCCACCACTTTATTACTTTTCTGCAACAAAGGCGAGAAGTTATTTTCAAGAGCAGGTTTTCCTTGCTTGTCAACATAAGGGCCCAACAGATTCTCACTACGGGCCACCACCAGACGGTAAGTACTGTTCAAACCATCACAACAGGTTCCGGCCGAACCTATCAGGTAATAATAACCATTGCGCTTGTAGATGTAAGTGCCCTCGGTCAGTGTTCCTGCTATCTGCACTTTCTCGGCTCCTTGTTTCACGCTCAAGCCGTCATCACTCAGCTGAATACCATAGATTCCGCGGAAACTGCCCCAGAACAGATACTTGCTTCCGTCCTCTTCTTCAATATAGAAAGGATCGATACTGTTCTGCACGCCAATCTCGCTCGAAATAAACAATTTTCCTTCATCAGTAAAAGGTCCCTGAGGCTTAGTGGCAGTAGCAACGCCAATGCCACATTCCCATTCACCGCCCCAAGCAGACTTAGAGTAGTACATCACATACTTATCACCAATCATATTGATGTCAGGTGCCCAGATATTACCATTTGGCACCATCTGCGGGCGTGTCTGATTGGTAAAAGCTGTTCCCATATAGCGCCAGGTCACCAAATCGTTCGAACGATAGATGGGCACATTCCGAATATTCTCAGTAGCATACAGATAGAAATATCCATCTGGCGCCTTGATAATAGTAGGATCAGGAAGACTCTCATCTATGACAGGATTGCTATATTGTGTCTGCGCATTGACAGTGCAGGCAGCAAAAAATAAGGACAGTCCAAAGACTTTTGATATCATTTTATGCATAATAAGGTGTTTAGTTATCTGCAAAATTACATCATAAACAGGCAAAAAAGGGATAATAATCGTTCGAAAATGAGAAAAAACTGATAAAACAGCCATTTTGAAGTAAATTTTAACAGAAGCTAGAATTGTCGAATAAAACGAAATGCTTAACTTTGACGGCATGAAAAAACAACGTTTCTTTACATTATTATATATATATGTAATGGTCATTGGCATGCTGAAAGCACAATCTGTTGCTTTTTATCAATACACAGCAGCCGATGGACTCAGTGACAACGACGTTCTCTGCGGTCTTCGCGACCGTTACGGATTCATGTGGTTAGGCACCAACAATGGTTTGAACTGCTTTGACGGTACCCAGAACCAGATATTCCGTAACATGGTAGAAGAGAACTCCAGTTTCGAGAACAACACCATCACGGCTCTTTACGAAAACGGAGACGACATCTGGTTTGGCGGTTCTTTTGGCCTTTATGTTTACCACCGAGCCACCAACAGTTTCAGTCGCTTCGACAAAAAGACTGCATACGGGGTCACCATCAGTGCCACGGTTCAAGACATCGTGGGCGCCTCCAACGGTCTTATCTGGATTGGCACACAAGGTCAGGGTCTTTTCATCTACAACACCCAGACAGACCAGCTTACCCAGGACAGTCGCCATGGTGCTTTTATCAGCGACATTCTGGCGGTCGATGACAGTCCTGTGTTCATTGCCACCTTACAAGGCAACATTCTACTATTCAGCCAAAAAGGTGAGTTCATGTTGGAGCACCCTATTCTGAACTATCAGTCAGACAAGAACAACCTTTGTTTGGAACTCATCGGTTTCAATCTTTACATTGGCTGTGAGCGCGGTCTATATACTATTTTGCGTGGAGAGAATGATGTACATCGTGTTTCTGGTGTCAACCTTGGCATCCACTCCATGAAGAAGAAGGGCAGAGAATTACTCTTAGGCACCGATCAGGGAATCTATCTATACAATCCCTCTCAAGACAAGTTGTCGCGTTTTGACAATCCAAACAACAAGACCAACGGACTCAGTGACACAAAAGTCAACAATCTTTTATGGGATAAAGACAGCACACTCTGGGTAATGACCCAAATGGGAGGTGTATGCTATATGCCCGCTTCTCGCAACGATGTGACACTGACCTCCCTAACCGATGGTAGCAATACCCCCATGATCAATACCATCTGCGAGGAAAACAACGGCAATCTTTGGGTAGGCACAGAAAAAGGGCTTTACCTTTACGATGCAGTCAGTCATCGATATACCCCCTACCCCAACCTGCGATATGAAATCAATGCCTTGACTATTGATGGCAGTGATTTATGGATTGGCACCCGTCATGACGGTATCATTGTGCTGAACACCCTCTCCGGTGCCACCCGCCATTATCAGTATTCGGCCAATCGTTCCTATACCATACCCAGCAACGAGATAACCAGTATTCTGCGTACTTCGAGTGGTACTATTTATGTTGGTACCAGTTGGGGACTTTGTCGCTTTGAGCGCAAATCCGAGAATTTCATGTGGTATTTCGGCATCGGTTCTATGACCCACGTCACCTGTCTTGTGGAAGACAAGCAGGGTTGTGTATGGGCAGCCACCAGCAACCACGGACTATTCAAAGAATCAAGGCCCGGTGAAAGTTTTGACAATTTCACCTACCATCACAACCAGCCAAATTCCATTCTCAGCAACAATGTCTCAACCGTCTTCTGCGATCATGATGGCAAGATTTGGGTGGCCTATAGTGGCAGTGGATTGAGTCGTTTTGATGCGGAGAGTCAAGGTTTCGAACATATTGGAGCCGACAATTCTGACATTCAGGAACAGCAGATTTATTTCATCGCTGAAGACATGAGCCATAATCTTTGGATTAGCATTGAGACTGGATTGCTGAAACTAAATGCCGACCGTTCTATCGATCATATCGAGGTATTGCCACCTCACAACGATATGGACCGCATGTCCAAGCCACACAATTCGGTTTGTCTTGCCAGAACGGGTGAACTATTTGCCAGCATCAGCAACATATTGGTTCAGTTCAGTCCAAGCCATGTAAAAATGCAGTCAAAGAAGAATGCTGTCTATATTGTTTCCATCACCTTTCCCTACAAGTCAAGCGAATCGGCTATTTCCGATGACAGCAGTCATCGTTGGCCTCTTAACGATGGAAATATCACCCTTCCTTACTCTGACAACAGTTTTACCCTCCATTTCTCACAACCCAGTTATCATGGCACCGACAAGCACAAGCGCTATGAATATATGATGGAAGGTATTGACAACACCTGGGCAAAAGGCACGAAGAATGCGGAAGCAACCTTCAACAACCTTCCTCCCGGCTCATACGTATTCGTACTGCGTGAGGCAGGCAACACAAATACAGAGCAGTATGCCCGCCTGCAGATCACCATTCTTCCACCTTGGTATCGCACAAATACGGCCTACTTCTTCTATTTCCTGTTAATTGCCGCCATACTCTTCATGGGTCAGCGCCGCTATTCTGAAAAACTGCGCCGTCGTTACAACCGCCGTATGAAGGAGTATCAGGCCGAACAGGAGAAGAACAACTTCGAATCAAAAATTCGTTTCTTTATCAATCTGGTTCACGAAATCCGTACGCCACTTACGCTGATGAGCCTGCCATTGGAAACCATCAGCGACGAGATAGGCAACAACAAGCATATAGCTGCCATACGCCGAAACATGAACTACCTGCTGGGCATTACCAACCAGTTGCTTGATTTCCAAAAGGCAGAGAACGGTCACATGCAGATTAATATGGTTGCTTGTAATGTAGGCAATTTGCTTACCCATGTTTACGAACAGTTTTCCGACGCCATGGAAGTTCAGAACAAGCACATTCAGCTACAGTTGCCTGAACAGCCCATCACCACTACACTGGACATCGACAAGGTTCAGAAAGTGATGATGAACCTCGTAAGTAATGCTACGAAATATGCCAAGTCTGAGATTATCATCCGCTTGGAACAGACTTCACTCGATGCATTGTGTATATCGGTGATTGATGACGGTCCCGGTGTTCCTGTAGGAGAGCGCGAAAAGATTTTTGATCTTTACTATCAGATAGGCAACGATGATGTGGCATCCACCTTAGGAACAGGCCTTGGTTTGTCCTACGCAAAGATGCTGGCACAAGCCCATCATGGTGACCTGAAGGTGAGCGATTCCGTTGGCGGAGGAAGTAACTTCCAACTGATCTTGCCCATCACCAACACCGACAACCAGCCCATCACAGACCACAGCGAGGCCAACTCACTTCAAGAGGCTACCATAGTGGATAATTCTACTGAAGACGACGGTGTATATGGAAAGAGAGACTATCGTATTCTTCTGGTAGAAGACAATGAAGAGCTGTTGCAAATGGCCAGTGATGCCATGAAGTCGTATTTCCATATAGTGAAAGCCCGCGATGGCAAGGAAGCGCTGAAGATGCTACAAAAATACGATATCGATGTGATAGTGAGCGATGTCATGATGCCCAATATGGACGGTACCGAATTATGCCGCCGTGTAAAAGAAGACATCAATTACTCGCACATCCCCGTTATCCTGCTTACTGCCAAGACAAGTGTCGAGGCTAAATTGGAAGGCATGCAGAGTGGTGCCGACATCTATCTGGAGAAGCCGTTCTCTTCTAAACAGTTGTACCTGCAGGTGATGAGTCTGCTACGCATGCGCCAGCAATTCTATGAGCGCATGAGAAACATTGACGGTTTCAACGCTACCGAAGAGAACAACGACTTAGGAATGAACCAGCAGGACATGCTGTTCCTGGAGCGCCTGAAGCAGATGGTCGATGAGAATATGCGCGATGAAGATTTCTCGATTGATATTCTGGCCGAGCAGATGAACATGAGTCGCAGTAGTTTCTACCGCAAGGTTAAAGCCCTCACCGACATGACTCCCATTGAGTATCTGAAAGAACGCCGCCTGGAGCAGTCTGCCGTTTACCTTCGCAAAGGCGATCGCATCACCGAAGTTGCCGAGCGTGTTGGTTTCACCAGTAGCAGTTACTTTGCCAAATGCTTTAAGGCGAAGTACGGTTCATTACCGAAAGACTATCAGACGAACTATCTTGCTTCGAAAGAACAGGAGTAGTCGCAAGAACATCCTATAGGCCCTGACAAGCATTGCGCCTCTTTCAACGCTTGTCAGGGCTTTTTCATGCTTTTTTCTCCCATATTGAACAGTTTTTATCCAAGTTTGAACAGATTTTACTCTTTTCTTTGGATAATTACTGCTATTTTTGCATATTAGATGATTACTTAAAAAAACAATTTTATTACATTTTTAATTACTAACCCTAAAAACTAACAATTATGAGAAGAACATTTACCTATGTGTTAGGGCTGCTATTTGCATCGCTAACATCAAGTGTCTTCGCACAATCGCTGGATGGGAATAAGACCTACACGATTGTGAACAACAACGATGCTACCAAGTTCATGCAGGACAATGGCAACGGTGGCGTTGATCTTGGAGCGAAGAACGACAAATCTTACTGGAAATTCGTAGCGACAGCAAACACCGATTGCTACTACATCCAGAATGCCACCACCGGAAAATACATTCAGGGGTATAACGCCTCTGAGCAGGAAGTGGCCATGGGCGACAATGGTGTAGAGTACTATGTGAAGGCTGATGCCAATGGCAGTTATACCGGAAAGTTCCGTATGTCGTGCACCGCTAACAGTCCTCACGACTTCAGTAATAACACACTGGGCCTAAACTGGAAGAACAACGACAAAGTGCAAAGTTTCGCCTCTGTAGCAGGTGGCAATCCCCGCTCAGCCTGGGCGGTTACCGAAGAGGCTACACTCAATTCTCCTTACACAGGCATAGCTGTTGCTGAAGGAGACTATTTCCTTTATAATGTAGAGACAGGTCTTTGGCTCATGAACAACAACCGTCAGACCGTTGATTGGAACTCGCATGCCGAGTTAGATCCCATTGGCTACGACTTTGGGCTGAAAGCAATCAATGGCGGTTGGCAGATAGACCCAAAAATGGGCGCCAACCACAGCCTGAATGCCAGCAACCTTTATATGGATACTGGAGATGCTGTTACCACTTGGACTTTCGAGCCAAAGACTGTTGCCGGAGTAAGCAACGCTTATACCATAAAGTCTGGTAGTGTGGTATTAGGTGCTACCAATGACAAGTTTATTAGCAAAACGACAAACAACTCAACATGGCAGATTGTAACCAAGGAAGAGCGTCTGACTAAGATGCAGTCACACTATGCCGAGGCATCCGGTACGAATCCAATTGATTTCAGTTGGATGATTCCTGGTGGTCAGTTCAATATTGCTGATGAGCGTGCCATGAGTCTAAATGGCACCTCGGGAATTAGTGCAGGTGCTGCTTTCGTAGCTGGTCAGACACAAGGAAACGGTGTTCGTGAAATATGGAACAACACCGAGGGATTTGATATCAAATATACGCTGACAGGTTTGCCTGCCGGTGTCTATCGCTTTACTGTAAGTGGCTACTATCGCGACGGAGCTGTTGAAAGTATTGGAGAAAAGCATGCTAATAGTACTGAGGTACTGCGTGCTAAAATCTATGCCAACGCTAAGGAGGGGGCTATGATGTCTATCTGTGGCCCAGAACGTACTTCAGCAGGACAAGGCTGTAACAAGCAAACAGGAATTTATTTTGTACCTGATAATATAGGTGATGCAGCTATCGCTACTCGCGAAGGACTCTATGTAAACAATCCTATTAAAGTAGTTATCACTGAAGGTGAACCGCTGACTATTGGTGTCCGTAAAGATGGCGGTTCAGAATGGGACTGGACAATGTTGGACTATTGGAAACTGCAGTACTTCGGACCTGATAATCTGGATCAGTATTTAGCTCTTTTGCAGGCTTCTATTGATGCAGCAACCGCATTTGATAAGACAACGACAACTGATGTGATAGCAGGAGAGTTGCAACAGGCCATTAATGATGCAAAGGCTAAGTTGACATCCACCGACAGTGATGAAATTGAAGCTGCCACTTCAGTATTGGATGCAGCATTGAACAAGGCAAAGAATTTGAATGTGACCATTTTGCGCCAGACAATTCCTCTTGCAAAGGCTGATGGCGTAAACACCAGTGCAGCAGAGAATTTTGTGACAAATGGCACTTCTGCATCAGAAATGGGCAATCTCCTTTCTGCCCTTCGCTTAGCTCGCCGTGTGGCCAATGCCGAGAAGGATAACAATACTTATGCCGGCAATGAACCTGCAGCAGGCGACTTCTACCTGTTGAATGTTGGACAGAAGCGTTTCCTCTGCGGTGGCGACGACTGGGGCGCACATGCTGCTCTCGGATTCCCCGGCATCGTAATCACACTGGAAGCCGATGGTGACAATTTCCACATTAATACTCATCTGCCAAACGGTGGCACTAACGAATATCTGACTTATAACGGCTACTGCGACACAGGTAAAGGTGATACTTGGAAGCTCATTGCACAGGGCGATGGCAAGTATGTCATTGCACGCAGCAATAACGATGCTGCCCTCTTAGGCTATAGCAACAATACCTACAACCGTTTGGATACTGACAAGAACGGTGCCGACAATCCCGACAACCAGTGGATTCTGGTGACCAAGGCACAGCGTGACGCACTTTATGAGGCTGCTGCTAAGGTAACTGACCAGCCTGCAAATGCTGTTGACGTGAGCTATCTGATCAAGTCGCCAAACTTCAGCCAGCGCGAGGATGTCAGCGCATGGACACTGAACAACACCGCTATCTGGGGACGTGGAGACAACCATCCTGACTTTGCCATCGAGGCCTTTAATCAGACCTCTGCCAGTGTAGAACAGACTGTCACAGGACTGAAACCCGGTACCTATCGTTTGAAAGTTCAGGCTTTCTATCGCGATGGTAACTTTAATAAGCAGGCTGAGATTTTGAGTGGCGGCGGTGAGGCACGCCAGTTGGCAACCCTCTATGCCGGAACAAAGAGCGCACTGATTCAGAATGTATCAGGTGGTGCCGACAAGGCTCCTGGCATGGGTAGAAGTTCAATCATTGGCTATATGCCCGACGGTATTGACGATGCCTGTCTGTACTTCCAGAGTGGTCTGTACTGGGCACAGCTGGACAACATCATAGTAACCTCAACAAATCCGTCGATTACCTTCGGTGCCCGCAAAACAGAGAAACTCAATGATGGTGACTGGTTCGTACTTGACAACTTCCGCTTGGAATACTTAGGCGCTTATGTTGACCTGACAGAAGTGAAAAATGCTTTGTCTGCAAAGATTACAGAGGCTACAACAGCAATGACAATCCCTGTAACCTTCTTGAGCAATGCCATCTCTAATGCTGTAACAGCAATGGACGAGTTGCAGGATGCCGACGTTATTGCGAATGCCAATATCGCCCTGACGAATGCCCTCAACAAGTACATTACTGCGAAGAACAATCTTATCACTCTCCAGCAGACCGTTGAGAAAGCCAATGCTGAGGGACTGGATGAGGTTGCCGCACTGGCTACTGCACAAAGTGTTGCTGATGCCGATCAGTTTGTTACTGTAGTGGAGGAGCAATTGAATATCGTACGTGCCGACCGAAAGATCAATGCACTCCGTATAGCCGATGTATATACTGGCACTGCTCCTGCTGAAGGAACGGTTTACCTATATAATATTGGTACTGGCATGTTCCTTGGCATGGGTTCTGACTGGAACACTCATGCAGCTGTTGACCAGGTGGGTATCGAAATCACTCTGGAGGCCGATGGCGACAACTTCAAACTGATCACTGCTCACGGTTCGTTCAATGATGGCGAACATGGACCATACACTGACACAGGCGCTAATACACCATACACATTTGTTGCTGTAGAAGGAAAAGCAAATGTTTATAACATCAAACAGGGCGACCTGCTGATGGGATGGAATCCGAATGCCGCTACCGATGGTAAGAAGTATTGGAACAGCATCTCGAATGTTGCTGGTGCTTCGGCAACAGACGCCAACTTCCAGTGGAAGGTGATTACTGCTGACGAGCGCGAGGCACTGCAGGCTGCTGCTTCTTCTACCAATGCTGTGGATGTGTCTTACAAGATCTCTAATCCAAGTCTTTATCGCAAACCTGGATACGACATGTGGTCAAAGAATGGTGGTGGCGTAGTTCATACCACCGACGATGGCGATGGCAATCGTGCTGCCGACTTTGGTTATGAGTTCTTCAATACCAACGACTTCAGCTTCACACAGACTGTAACCGGTCTGAAGCCTGGTAACTATAGAGTAAGCGTACAAGGTTTCTATCGCGATGGCAATGGTGCTTATCAGGCTGATGTAGTAAACAATGATGGTGAATTGCTGCAGAAGGCTTATCTCACAGCTAATGGCGAAAAGGCATACCTGCCCAATATTGCTTCAGTACTTGATCTGGTTCCTGGACTTACTGACATCCAGGCTACTGACAAGGGTGCATTCCCTAACTGGCCTAACTCTGCTATTGAGTACTTCCAGCATGGTGCATACTGGACAACGGTTGATGTTCTCGTAGGAACTGATGGCGAACTGACCATCGGTGTGAAGAAAGACGAAAAGGCTAACGACAACGACTGGGTTGTTCTTGACAACTTCCGTCTCACCTACCTTGGCCCTGTTGGTATTGCTATTGAAAGCATGAACATCCTTGGCGACTTCACAGGCGGATGGGAATTCCTAGAAACCGGCAAGATGACTCAGGATGCCAATGATCCTGCTATCTGGACACTCGCTATTGAAAACTTCGAGGTGAAAGCCGACAAGACCACACTCGAGTATAAAGCCTCTGCCAACGGTCAGTGGGGCATCTATGAACTGCCTGCACAAGGCAATCAGAACTGGGTATTTGGAACTGACATGTATCCTGTAGGTGTTTACGACCTGTTGTTCACCGCCAACACTAAGGCGAACACACTGACTCTCGTTCCAACATACGACCAGACTGCTACTGGTATCAAGGATGTGAAGAGCACTTCAACCAAGGTTTACTACAACCTGAACGGTCAGAAGGTTCAGAAGGCCACTAAGGGTCTCTACATCCAGGAAGGTAAAAAGGTGGTTATAAAATAACGACCAAAGTCAAATAATTAACGTAACATGTAGAAGGCGTGCCACACATTGGCACGCCTTCTATATTTTGCAAAATCTAAAACTACGTTTCCTTTGTATAACCTCATCGCGAGAAAAGATTTTTGAATTATTTTCTTCTTAGATTTTTCGTTCGATTTTGAGGAGTGAAACGACGACCAAGAGTTTTTGGGCGCTCCGCTTAAAATCTGACGGAAAATCTGTTTTTAAAATCTTTTTTTTCTGTTTTTCTTTTTGTCTGGTGATATTCTGTAAGGATTGCTGTCATGGATGTAGTCTTTTATCTGGGTGCTTGCACACAAGGAAAAGGCTACATCCATGACAGCAGAGACGTAGTCTCAACCAGACAAAAAGGGTTTTGAAGGTTTTGGTTAATAGTACACAGGGGTCTGCAGTGAAGTGACCACCAGATTTCACAGATTAAAAAGCCAGAAGTGTAAATTATTTTGGAGTCCATAACCTGCATTTCTGTGATTCTATCTACAGACTGTTATTTAAAATTTTGGCCATTATTTTTTAAATTTTGGCCAAAATTCTTTCAATAATGGCCAAAATTTATTTCAGCCCTTATTCTATTGACTCCCGAAACGCTGTCAGTTACTGCGTAATGTAATATACCTTTCACTTTAATAGTGCAACGGGGGAAATAAATTATAGCTATAATTATCGGAATTATAGCCATAATCTTCAAAATTATAGCTATAATTTGTTTTAGTTGTTTTGTAGAATGGATGCAACAGTAATGCCGTTTGAACAAAATTTAATAATGTTTGAATAGAAAATCACCTTATTATATAAATATATCTATTATCTTTGCAAAAGATTCAGACTTACAACTATAAAATAACTAACAAACTATCTGACAAATGGCATCGCCCACTTATGCGCCCTTTGCCCGTCCGCTCTATGTGATGACAAAACCCGTAGGCAGCTTGTGCAACCTGCGGTGCAAATATTGTTACTATATAGAAAAAAGCAAATACTACGAGAATGAACCTGCCCGAGACCGCTATAACATGAGCGAACGAACACTCGACGAGTTCATTCGCCAGTACATCGAGGCACAGACTCAGCCACAGGTGCTCTTCACCTGGCACGGCGGCGAACCGCTGATGCGCCCGTTGAGTTTTTATCGTCATGTGCTGGAATTACAGAAAAGGTACGCGCGCGGACGTATCATCGACAACTGTTTGCAGACAAACGGCACCTTGCTCACCGACGAGTGGTGTGAGTTTTTCAGGGAGAACAACTGGCTGATAGGTATCTCTATCGACGGGCCACAGGATTTGCACGATGCCTATCGCCGTGCTCAAGGCGGTCAGCCGTCATGGTTCAAGGTGATGCGCGGCATCCGTCTGCTGCAGAAACACGGGGTGGAATGGAATGCCATGGGCGTGGTGAACGACTTCAATGCCGAATATCCCCTCGATGTGTATCACTTCTATAAGGAAAATGGATGCAAATACATCCAGTTTACCCCGATAGTAGAGAGGGAGGGCTCCCCTGCCCCCTCCGAACGAGGAGAGCATAAGATGTTACCCTTCTCGGTAAGGCCCGGTCAGTATGCCCAATTCTGCAGTGATATTTTCGATGAATGGGTGAAGAACGATGTGGGCCAGACTTATGTGCAGTTGTTCGATTCCACCCTGGCCCGCTGGGTAGGTGAAGAGCCTGGTGTGTGCAGCATGTGCGAAACATGCGGACATGCCTCGGTAATGGAGCACAACGGCGATCTATACTCATGCGACCATTTCGTATATCCACAATACAAACTGGGCAATATCCACCAACAGACCATCACCGGCATGATGTACAGCGAACAGCAAAAACGTTTCGGACTGGCCAAACGCGACAGTCTGCCCCACCAGTGTCAGGTTTGTGAATGGCGGTTTGCCTGCAACGGCGGTTGTCCGAAAGACCGTTTCTGCACAACGGCCGAAGGCGGACCTGGACTGAGCTACCTGTGCAAGGACTTCCAGCAGTTCTTCCATCATGTAGCGCCCTATATGGACTTTATGAAGCAAGAACTGTTGAATGGCCGACCACCCGCCAACGTCATGACTTGGGCAAAATAGAATGGTGGCGGTCCTTCCACACGGATGGGCCGCCACCTCTACTATAGCTTTACTAAAAATCTATATTTAATAATCCACATCTTCGTCATCACCCCAGAAGCTGTCATCAGTGCTACCTCCGTCTTCCCAGAAGTCGCCACCACGTGACTCGATGTCACCGCCACTATACTTCTGACCAACCGCTATCGATGTGGCAATCATCTTAGGCAGTTCAACTCTCGCAACATTTGTTGCCGGTATAATATATATCTTTTTCATGTTTTCTTTTTTATTTAAAAGTGAATACTTAGAACGAATTTGAAAAATAATTATTTCACAATCACCTTCTTACCGTTCTTAATATACAGACCCTTTCTCAGTGAAGAGTTGATGCGCTGTCCCTGCAAGTTGTAAACAGCATTTTCAATGCTTGATTCTGAATTCTCAATTCTTCCTAAGCCAGTGGTCTCATCATCGTCGAACACAATGCTCAAGCGAGCACCAGCAGTAGGAGCATCCAGATAGGCCTTTCCAGCAGGGATAGTAGCACCTTGGTTTGCCAGGCACTGGAACTCGGCAGTACCATTATTGTTCACCAGCACGTAGTAGTCGGCGTTTTTGCTCAGCTCAGTCTCAGTGGTGCAGCCCTTCAGCAGGTTGCCGTCAATAGCAGTACCAGAAGCCACAACGGGGATGGTGATCACAGCACTTGGAGTACCATACAGCGCCAGTCCCTCACCAGCCTTCACGTCGGCTTTGTTCGTTTCGGTCATCTTCACATAGCCGCCAGTAACAGTAGAAGCATAGTAAGCGGTTACGTCACCCGTAGATGCTGTCATAGCTGACAGGTCAAGAGCGTACGGAGAAGCAAAGGTAGTCCAACCAGTAGAGCCGATGGTGGCAGAGACGGTTGAAGGCAACTTCATGATATACACATAGTCGATACCAGCACCATTTTCAGAAGTCGTGGAGTAACCACCCTTTGCTAAAATGTCTGTACTTGCATCAAGAGAGAATAGTGCTTGGTCATCAGTGCCTGAGTTACTGCTCACTACCTTATGAAGAATCAAATTTTCTTCTGTATCATCTGAATTCTTATAAAGGTATGTATGCCTGTCACCAGTTGTTCTACCCAAAGAACGCATATTTGCCTTATAAACACCTTTTTCAAGTGTTGTCAGTTTCGTAGCAGACTCAAAGACTGCTGAAGAACCACCAGACATATAACGTTTAAATGCAGTATATGCAGTTGCACCTGCTACATCTTCTCCCTCAGAGAAATAAACACATTCACCCTCAATGGCATTATAGGTCAGTGTATAATTTGCATTGGCTACAACATTTGTATTAGTGCTCGTCCAATAGCTTGCTGAAGCATTTGCGTCTGTTGAAGAAGCATACTCGTAAAGAGTAGTTCCATCAAGGATATATCTTGGATAGTAATAGGTATAGTCTGCTGTCTCTTTTACAGAAACCTCGTCAACTATCTTTTTATTCTTAGCACCATAATTTGCTGTTACATTAAATGTATATGTTGGACGAGCACTCTTTGTATAAACCAAATTCACCACAGCATCTGAAGTTACTTTAAAAGCATCACCGCCACTTGTATATGTGTATTTAAAGTTATCATCATACATCACAGTTGGATAGTAGTCAGAAGGCTTGAAAGTAGATCCCTTTTCAGGAGTGAAATCTGATGTTCCAGTATATAATGCTGAAATGTCATTGCCCTCGTTGTCCTTGAACGAAAGTGTGATGTTAGCTGTTGTGTTATAGTCGCCCTTCTCTGTCTGGATGAGAAGATTGTCGAATTGACACCTGTATTTTCTATAATTGCAGTTATACTCAGCTCCTACGACAAATTTTGCAACTGGGTTTCTGTTTGTCATAGTTACCGTATGTGTGTTTGTTGTATTATTTGCAGTAGCACAAACTGTCGTTGTTGTAATCTTACCTGTAAGATAATTTAATTCTATGGTAAAATGAACTTTTTTACCCCAGTTTTCACTGCTCCATGCATAATCGATGTCACCTGCATCAAGCCCTAAAGTGTTGTCAACAAATTCCTGCAAATAATGATTCGCTTCTGACCAGCTATTATTGGTCGCTTTCATCGTTACTCTTGCTATATCCGAATTGGAGGCATCTTTCAAATAGAAATAAGAAGTCTTACCATCAGCATTCATCTGTGACAAGGCCATGTCAAATGAAATGGTAACAATGTCTTTTGATCCTGCATATTCTGTTGATGTAATATTAACAGTATTTGCACCATTGCGCAGTCCTAAACGATAATCACCTGCCCCAACTCTAAATTGGTAAGCATTATTAGTAGACATCGTTCCTTTTCCTCCTGTAACGGATGAAGGAGCAGCGTCTTCTGTATCTGCTGTTTTCTCACTTGTAAAGTTACTAAAATTAACTAGCGCATTACAAGTAACAGTTCCAGCCATTTCGGTTGTCTGATTCTGCTGAGTAATCGTCATATATGAAGAACTCTGAGTAAGGAAGAAATTAAGTGTGCCGCTCAGACCTGTTTTTACAAAAGTCATTGTACGAGTTGTGGCACTCTTTGTAACAGCAACATTCACTGTGACGGTAGTACCAGAGCGAACTATCATCAAATTAACAGTTGCCTCATTCTGGAATGTTTTGAAATCTGTAAAATAGTCATCACTTGCAATAAGACCAACACCCCCTGAAACATCATCCCATCTATCTGAGCGCAACTGGAAATAACGATCTCCATCTGCATGTGCTGCTGGAGTATAATTAGAATTTCCGCAGAGTAATTGCCAGTTTTCCCACCAGTTACCAGTTGTAGCGCAATGGTTAGTGAAAGTAACTGTTACTGCACCATCTCCAGTCATAGTCCATACATCAGAAAAGGCGGCTCCCCATGCATCTGATGTACTGGAACCTACATTGTAAGGCACATCTGTAGCCCACGACACATTCACCCCCGCGAGCATACCCACTGCCACGAGGAGTGTTTTTAGAAAATTAGTTTTTTTCATTTTAAAATTGTCAATTGTTTAAATTAGTATATAATTATTTCTGTAGTCAGTAGTATCTAATCAGTAGCCTATAATCTGTAGCTTGCAGTATGTAGTCTATAGTTAGTAGTCTGAAATATAATTCCTTACGATCCAGCACCTCGTTTAGCACGAGAATACAAAATTGGCGCTGCAAAAATATACAAATAATACAGAATGACAAAAAAATACAACAGAAATTACTACTAATTTCTACATTTTGGTCAAAAATCAGAGAAAAAAATCACTTTACACTGCTTCTATATAATATAAATAAGTTGTAGATTGGACGATTGGACAGATTTTCTTTTTTGACTTTTCGTTCGATTTTGAGGAGTGAAACGACGACCAAGAGTTTTTGGGCGTTATGCTTAAAATCTGACGAAAAATCTGTTTTTAAAATCTTTTTTTCTGTTTTTCTTCTATGTTGCATTCCAAATAATTGGAAAATATTTATTGTTTATTAACTGTTTGTTATCAATCGCTTGCGCGAAATGCATTAGTACGATGACTTTTGAAGAAGCCGTAACTATCACCCCAACGCTTACGTTGGGTACAGAATGACTACCGACAACAGACCTACCAGACAAACTTCTATGAGATGAAACGGCAAAGCAAGACCGCCAATCAATTTACTTCTTCAGAATATATAGTAAGACGCAACAATCTTTTTGAAGAGGATGTAGTCAAAGCTACACCTCAAAAAAACGCAGGAGTCGTCTTGTGAAGTTGTCTGATAATCCGTATGTCAATTACCCGTTTGGTATGGTACATATTCCTTTTCATTCTTCAGGACGGAGAAGATGATGTTGGAAAGCTTACGTGCTATCCTCACTATCGCCTCCTGTGGTTCCATCCTCTGTTTGTACTGAAAATATTGCGTTCCAAGTCCCGCATCCTTGCCGATGGTAATCCATGCAGCCTCGATAATCATGGGGCCAAGTTGCTTGTTCCCCCTGAAAGTCTTCTCGCCATGCACGGTCTTCTCACCACTGCTGTGGCTTGTAGGGATCAGTCCAAGGTAGGCGGCAAACTCTTTCTCGTTGTGGAAACGTTTCACGTCACAGACCTCCGTCAGGATGCACATCGTGACTATGATGCCGATTCCGGGGATTGTCCTGAGCAGGTCATGCCTGTGCTTGTATCGTTCTGTCTGGCTCATCTTGCGCAATTGGCGAGTAGCCTCCAGCAATGTTCCTCTAAGGACCTCTACCTGCCTGATGAGCAGGTCAAGCGAAGTTCGTGTATCTGACATCAGCCGCACATCGTTCATCAGCCAGGTGATAAAAGCCCTTGACCAGTGTGTCTGCTTCCTGGAGAATCGTTCAGGGAATTCTACTCCATGACAATGCAGCAGGTGCTTGACTCTCGACTTGTATCCGCTGAGTTGCTTCTGTATTGTCTTGCGTATGCGGACAACAGAGCGATCGTCAATGTACTGCTTCTCTGGAACATAGTTGCCCTTGAGCAGACCTGCCTTCAGAGATCTCGCCAGTTTTACGGCATCCACCCTGTCTGTCTTCATCACCTCTTCATACTGAGTCGTCGGAACATCGGCTGCATGAATCACCATACAGCCAATACCGACTTCCTTCAATGCATAATAAGTGGAGTATCCACTGAAGCCAGACTCATAGACAGCCTGATAATCACCATCCGGGTAATTCTTCTTCAAAAAGTCAAAGAGCTCTTTTGCTGAAGGCTTCTGGGAATGCCTCTTTACAATTCCGACTTCGGGGGCTATTGCCACCTCCCAATTCTTAGCATGGACATCAATTCCTACGAAAATCTTTTGTCCTTTGAAAGAAATTTTGTTCCTTTGCATACTGGTACGGTATTTAATTGTGAAAGTATCTTGTTTTTTGCACTTACAAATATACAATCCAATTATTATCGTACCAAATCTTCTGCCTCTTTTTTTCCTCGCAAAGCCTCTTTTCACGCAACGTGAGATGTAGAGGTTCTCGAAGCGTAGCGAAGAGGTTCTCTGCACCTCACGGTGCGGAATATTTCACTGCCTAAGGACTATCCCCTATCGGCTTATTGGTGTTTCCGACTGCAAACATAGTAACTTTTTGTCTGGTGATATCCTGTAAGGATTGATGGCATGGATGTAGGCTTTTATCTGGGTGCTTGCACACAAGGAAAAGGCTACATCCATGACAGCAGAGACGTAGTCTCAACCAGACAAAAAGGGTTTTGAAGGTTTTGGTTAATAGTACACAGCTGTCTGCAGGTAACCCAAAAATCCGCAAATCAGTTCAATCCGTGTTCGTAAAAATCTCCGGCCGCTGCATAGCGGTTTTTCAGGACCGTAGGTCCGGGTTTTTCATTTTGTGAAATAAAATGGGTTATTTCGGTTTTCTTTAAAAAACGCAGAAGAATACTGTTATTTCTTTTCGACCACGGATTAAACGGATTAAACAGATTTTTTTGCATCTAAAGATGCGAGGATTGAACGGATATTTATAAGATTTTATTATAAGATTTTTCGTTCGATTTTGAGGAGTGAAACGACGACCAAGAGTTTTTGGGCGCTACGCTTAAAATCTGACGAAAAATCTGTTTTTAAAATCCTTTTTTTTCTGTTTTTATGTAATTGAAAACAAGAAACGATTTTTGGAAAAGATTTTCTTATTAGATTTTTCGTTCGATTTTGAGGAGTGAAACGACGACCAAGAGTTTAGGGGGCGCTACGCTTAAAATCTGCCGAAAAATCTGTTTTTAAAATCTTTGCTCCTACTCAGTCGGTTTTTCAGGACCGTAGGTCCGAGGTTTTCCATTTTGTGAAAAAATGGGTAATTTCGGTTTTCTTTCAATTGGCACAGGATTTTGGTTTATAGTACACAGGGGTCTGCAGGTGAACCGAAATCCGTGTTCGAAAATATCTTCTTGGATTAATTATAATAATTATTCTAATTTCTTTCCCACCCAGCTGCGTAGCAGCAAATTGTTGATGTGTACTGGTATGCCGCCAGGAAAAAAATGCAAAAATCTAGTCAACGAAGGAAACTATCTGTTCAAAATGAAAACAGGCGGACATTTTTTGTTGGATAGTGGCAGCCCGTAAGAAATTAAATTGTATCTTTGTCACGAACAATTTACTACAATTCCAATAACTATGACTCAACTCAATTCTAAACAACTACTGCTGTCGGCCACTGCCGCACTGCCGGTACTCGCCGCGGCCCAAGGTCAGCAACCCAATGATGAACGGCCAAACATCATGCTCATCGTAGTCGATGATATGGGCTACTCCGACTTGGAGTGCTTCGGTGGCGAGGTGCATTCTCCCAACCTGAACGGACTGGCAGAACACGGCATGCGCTTCACCCAGTTCTTCAACTCAGGACGCAGTTGTCCATCGCGTGCACAACTGCTCACCGGACGCTATGCCCAGACAGTAGGCATCACAGGCATGGGCCTCAGTCTCACGAAAGACTGTGTCACCATTCCCGAGGTACTGCGTCAGGCAGGCTACCACACCGGTATGAGCGGCAAATGGCACCTGTCACTGACACAGGGAATAGGCAACAACAGCGACCAGATGAAATGGCTGTCGCACCAGAGCACTTTCAACAACCGTCCCTTTGCACCCATCGACACCTATCCCTGCAACCGAGGTTTCGACCAGCACTGGGGTACCATCTGGGGCGTAACCGACCATTTCGATCCCTTCTCACTCGTACATAACGAAGACCCCATCTACACAGAGAGCATTCCCGAAGGTTTCTACTATGCCGACTTCGTAGCCGACAAAGCCATCGACATGATGGACGAGATGACTGCCGACGGCAAACCGTTCTTTATGTATGTGGCTTTCCAGGAGCCTCACTGGCCTGTACAGGCAAAGCCAACGGATATTGCAAAGTACAAAGGAGTGTATGATGACGGCTGGGATGCGCTGAGAGATCGACGTTATAAGAAAATGCAGGAACTCGGACTGATTACGCCCGAACAAGTTCCCGAGGCCACCAATGCCTCTGGCCGTGCCTGGGAAAACGAGAGCGACAAGGCGTTCCAGTCGGCCAACATGGAGGTTCACGCTGCCATGGTGGATTGTGTTGACCAGAATATTGGCCGCATCATCGACGAACTGAAACGCAGGGGTATTTTCGACAACACCCTGATTATCTTCACTTCAGACAATGGAGCATCGAGCGAGAACTACGGCATTGGCGAATTTGACCGCCACGACCGCACCCGCTCAGGACAGATGGTGGTGCACAACGCCCAGAACCCTGGCGGACAGCTCACCTATAACTACTTGCACAACGGATGGGCAGGCGGTGTGAATGCTCCTTTCCGCTATTGGAAGACCACGCAGTTCCACGGCGGAACAGCAGCTCCGACCATTGTACACTGGCCTGCAGGCATGGCTAAAGCCAAGGAGGGTACCATCACATCGCAACCTTGCACGTTCCTGGACGTGATGCCTACCTGTATGGAACTGGCCGGTGCCACCTACCCCACCACCTATAACGGCAATACCATCAAGCCCCTGTGCGATGAAGCACGCAGTTTTGTACCCCTCCTGCAGGAAAAGGACAGCTGGGACGACGAACGTATCATGTTCTGGGAGCATGAGAACGGTAAGGCCGTACGCAAAGGCAACTGGCGCCTCACGGCACTTGCCAATAGCGGATGGCAACTGTTCGACCTGGCCCATGACTATTCGGAGACCAATAACGTGGCAGCCGAATATCCCGACAAGGTTCGTGAACTGAAAACCCTGTGGAACAACTGGGCCAAGAGCGTGGGACTGAGCGTCAGCGAGGACATCGAGGACACACCAAAGGAACTCATTTTCCACTATGATTTTGAAGACAATCTGAACGATGCGTCAAAGAACAACTACACACTGACTCCATCGGCTGCCGGCTTCAGCTATGACGAAGGCGTCTATGGAAAAGGTATTTCGCTGAACGGAAACGCACAATACCTTGACTTCAACCACACAGGCATCGTAAATACTAAAAACACCCAGACAACATTCTGTGCCTGGGTGTTTAATGCCTCAACCGATGCCCCTACCTCTGGCAATCAGCAGGACGGCTACTATTTCCGTGACCAGATAATCCTGGCCCAGAAAGACAATGGAGGTACGGGACGCCTCTACCTCTACGGTCGTGCCGAGACACCTGTAAACGGTGGGGATGCGCGTTTTTTCTACAATAACTTCCTTGGCGCCTCACAAAACCATGCCAACTACGGTTCGCTGGTTCCCGGACAGTGGCAGCACGTGGCCGTGGTTTGCAACCCTGTTGACCTGAGTGTCACCTATTATATAAATGGTGTACGCGACTGCACAGTTTCAGCTCCGTCGTTCGAAGTCTGCACAGGCGGTTTCCGCATTGGTGGTCATAAGGCCAACAAGGACTATTTCAACGGCAAACTCGATGATTTGTATTTTTTCAAGGGCATTCTCTCAGCAGCTGAAATCAAGCAGGTGATGGAAGGTACTTTCGATGTATCCAAATTAGACGGCGGCGAGACTCCCGGTGGCGATCCAGAGCCTTCAGCAGACTGGAAACTCAACGGAAAGTACTACTCCATTCGTAACTTTAGCAACACAGCAGCCTATATGCAGGACCTCAACGATGCCGACAACTACATTCGCTGTGCCGGTGAAGCAGGCGACAATGGCTGCTGGACCTTCGAGAAGACTGCCAACAAGAATTGCTACTACGTGAAGAATGCTGCTACAAACCGATATATGCAGGGTTATACCACAACAACCCAACAGCCTGTATTGATGGGCAGCGAGAAAGCTGAATACTATGTGATAGACCCTTCGGCTGAAGGCGGACGCTATGGTTTTGCCTACACAGGCAATGCCCCCTACGATTTTACTACAGGCACCATCGGACTGAACCTGAAAGGCGAGAGTACCGAAGCCGACTGCTGGGTACAGACCTTTGCTGCTGCCAACGGAACTAACCACCGTTCGTTCTGGACACTTACAGAAGTTCCTACCCCAACAATGATTTCTGATGTTCATTCTAATCAAGGAAACAACCAGAACATTTACGACCTTCAGGGAAGACAGCTCAAGAGCACGACTCGCCCAGGCATGTATATCGTAGATGGAAAGAAAATAGTAAGATAATAAGATAATAACAAATTAACACAAGCATGAATTTTTTAGGAAAATCATGTCTGACGGCAGCCATGACAGTATTGGCCAGTATGATACCAACCAATACTGTTATGGCTGATGATTCAGACGCACCTCGAACCATTACCAGTTTCAGAGACTTTCGTAACATTGAAGGCAGAACACAAACCATTGGAGACGTGACACTCTCTGAACCAGACATTTACTATGTTAGCAACGGCGACAACACCTACAAGGCCTATCGTAACACTGTACAACCCATAGAGACACCGGCTGAGATGACAGCACCCTACCTGAACCAGGCCACTGCCAACAGTATTCAGGTGTGCTGGAAAACAAAAAGCAAGAACGAGGGATCGGTGGTTCACTTTGGAACATCAGAGAGTCAACTGACCCAGCAGGTACAGTCAACCGTCACACAGATTGCCACCAATTATTATTGGCACACCGCTCAACTGACAGGACTAACGGCAAACACCGTATATTATTACCAAGTATCATCGGGAAACAAAACCAGTAAGACCGGACACTTCCGTACAATGCCTGAGGCTGGAAACAAGGAACCGTTCCGTATTTTGATGATTGGTGATCACCAGCGCAATGAACGCTCCGATTACGAATGGCTGATCCGTATGGCCGAACGCAAAGCAAAACAGAAATGGGGCAAGAACGCACTGGAAGACAATGTACGCCTGCTGATGAATGTGGGCGACCAGGTGGACTCCGGCTCTGTACGCCAGTATGAGTTCACCCATCTGTACAAATCACGCGAAGTGATGTCACGTCTGCCCATTATGACTGCCGTAGGAAACCACGAACTGTTCAAGGACCCTGATCTGAACCTATACAAAGGGCACTACGCATCCTACGAGAATATTGACTATCAGGGAATTAAGAGTAATACGGCTCTTTACTATGCCTACCAGGCCGGTCCCGTGCTATTTGTGGTGATGAACACCGACGGCACTTCCAACGAGCAGAAGCAATGGGTGAAGAATGTGGTAGAGGCAGCCGACAACGATGCAACGGTTAAGTTCATCGTGAGCGTACAACACCGTCCTCTTTATGCCGAGCAATGGGCCGGCGATACCAATCCGTGGATGACCGGTGAGGTGATGCCTATTCTCTCAACGTCAAAGAAACACGTACTCAATTGTGCCGGACACCATCATCTCTATGCACGTGGACAGATGACGCAATGGCCTGTTTACCACATGATAACAGGCGGTGGCGTAGGCACTTCGGCCCAAGACTACGAACAACTTTGGGGTAGAACTCCCGATAACCGTAACCGCGATGAGGTGCAGATGACCATTGACCAATGGACTTATCAGTTAATGGAGTTCGATCCGAAAAGCGAAACAATGACGGTAGAGACCTATTCATTGGGCAACTCACGTCTGGCACTCGACAATGTGCTGATTGACCGTTTCTCACGGAAACTGTCTGGTGCTGACAAGCCCGAGCAACCATCACTGGACTTGACTGGTAGCACGGTGGCACTGCCGGCTGTCATCAATCAGAAAGTTGCTGTTGAGGGCCTTCACAGCAGCGAATATCAGATAGCCACCGATGCTGCTTTCACCAACATTATCTATGACCGCATCCTGCTTTTTGAGGACTTCTATGATGTAGATGCCAAGAAACTTCCTAAGAACGTACGGGAAGGTTTGCCTGTGACAACTCTCGAACTGGCAACCTCTGATGTTCCTTCCGGCACTTTCTATATTCGCTGCCGCAACCGTTCGATGAACCTTGACTGGAGCGATTTCTCAATAGCACGGACTATCACGCTGACGGGCTCTACCATGCCGGTGCTCACGCTTTCAAAAAATGTTTATGAAGAAGGCGAGCCCATCGTGGTCAACTTTGCGAATGTGCCTGCACTGAAAGATGACTGGATTGGCATCTATGCAGTGGGCCAAACACCCGTGGACAGCAAATGTCCCACCTATGTTTACACAAACCAGCAGAAGAATGGCAGTGTGACTCTCAACGTAAGCGGTACCTACAATTTTGTTTCGCCACTCCCTGCTGGTAACTATTTCGCCTGTTACTTCCTTTCCAATGGCTACGAAGAGGCTACACCCCGCATTGCCTTTAAAGTAAGAAAGAAAGGCGAGGTGATTTCCTTAAAAGAGGGCAACGTTTCAATCGTGGTGCCAGAAGCTGAATGCAGTCAGGTGAAACTGGCGATAGAAGCGCTTCAAAAGGATTTTGAAAAGGTATTGGGATTCAAGCCTGCCATTGTCAACACCACCGGCACCACACAAGGAGTGGAACTGGTGGTGGCTAATGGTGCCGTTGAAGGTACATTCGCAGACATCACTCCCCTCGAAGGTTTCGAGTCGCACCGTGTGTATGCAGATACGGAAAACAATCGTATCGTGATGCAGGGCGCCGACATGCGCGGCACTATCTACGCTATCTACTCACTGAGTGAGCAACTGCTGGGCGTACCCCCACTGTGGTACTGGTGTGACTGGCAGCCGGAATTGAAGGAACAGATTGAGGTGCCTGCCGACTTCAACTACTATCAGCCTTCGCCCACCGTGCGCTACCGTGCATGGTTCCCGAATGATGAAGACCTTTTCGTGCCCTGGCGCCGCCTTTCTGCCGACAACAATGAACGCTGGCTGGAGACGATGCTCCGACTGAAATTGAACACCGTGGAATATACAGCCACCGTGACCACTAACGGTACACTGAATGCCGAGGCCATGCTCTATAAGAAATACGGTCTGGTGCTTACTTCTCACCACATGGTGGCACTGAACAACAGCTTTGCCAACTGGGATGCCTACTGGCAACAAGTGAAGAAGCAGACGCCCCCTGCCCTCTCTGTAAACGATATGGCCTCACTGCGCGAATTCTGGCAATACAATATCGATGCAGTGATGAACAGCGGAGTGGAAAACCTATGGCAGGTGGCTTTTCGTGGAAAGACCGACCAACCTTTCTGGTCTGTATTCAGCGATGCCCCCGCCACCGATGCAGAGCGTGGTGCGGTCATCAACCGGATGGTGAAGGAACAGTACGACATGATATGTAAGTCAACAGGCGAGGAGAATCCTTTTGTGCGCATGACGTTCTACGATGAGATTTCATCTCTTCTTGCTGCCGGACACCTGCAGCCACCTACTGCCACCAATATGTTGTGGACTTTTGTTGCCGGCCGTCGTGATCACTATCCCTACGATGACCTGGTGAACTGGACCAATACCAACAATGTGAAGTTAGGCTACTACATGAACTTGCAGTTCTATTCAACAGGTGCTCACTTGGCTCCCGCCGAGGGACCTTGGAAAATGGAGGACAACTATCGCTATGTGCAGAGCAAGGGCCCACTCACATTCAGCGTGGTCAATGCCGGCAACGTGCGCGAGTTCCTGATGGAGATGAGCGCCAACGCCGCTATGATGTGGAATTCGGAGGACTACAAGACTGATGACTTCATGCGTCAGTTCTGTGCACAGTACTTCGGCGAAGAGCATGCAAAGGAGATAGCCCAGCTCTATCACGACTACTATTATGCCTACTGGAACCCGAAGAAGAGTGACTTCCCCGGCGGATTTGACCGACAGTATGTGTTCCAGGATCTGCGCCACTCGCAGGTCATCAAACAAATCAACAACACATGGAACACCTTCAAGGTGAACCCCTTTACCGAGATAGGCTATGAGAGTGTACCCGGACGTACCTTCCGTATTGAAGGAAGGAATCCTGTGGACAGCGTACTGGCTGGTATGAGTCGTGAGATGGTGGCTTTCGGCAATGTGGCCCGTCGCTGCGATGCGATCATTACACAATTGCCTGCCGGGGAAACGCAATTCTTCTATGATCATCTTTCGGCTTATGCGCACTACATGGAGAATCTGGCCACCGCCGTTTATCACTATGTATATGCGTATAAGAACAAAACGGACCATCGCTTTGATCATCTTCAGACTTCTTATGAGGCCATGAAAGCAGCCAAAGCTGCCTTGATAGCTTCACAACACGGTGTGTTCAGTCACTGGTATGACACTGACGACAAGTTTGAAATGGATGCCCGTATTGAGGCAATCCGTAGTCGTATGAACGAGGAGGAGGATCTCACGCTCACCGAACAACTGATTGAGAACTACGATTTTGAATACAACCACGACTGTGTGCTCAATGCCATAGGCAATACCGGCCGTGGTATTCCCTGCAGCTGGGAGTCACAGGGCGAATTGAAGAAAGGCGCCAACGGACTTGATTCTTACGGCGTGAACCAGGGTGCCTCAAACTATCACGGCAACAATGTGTGCTGGATAAACTCGGTACCCATGCCCGATGAGTTTGTGCTCTCGCAGACGATTCCTGCTGCCAAGCTCACACCTGGAACCTATCGTGTGGCCTGCAAACTGTGGGTGGAAGTGAACAAGAAAACCAACTGCCGTCTGTTTGCCAACAAAAACGTACAATACTACGGAACTGAAAGCGACTATACCAACCTGCTTACTCCAGAAGAGATAAACACTTATGCTGGATATGCCGGTGGTAATACCAATGACTTTGTGCTTCGCGACATGGAGGTGGTTGTGGAGGTGGGTGAAGGTGAAGACCTCACCATCGGTATCAAGTCGGGCAATATGCGCAACAACGGAGTTCGCTCTACAAACGACAATGCCGGTTGGTTCAAGGTTGACTTCTTTCGCATCCACAAAATCAACGATGCTACTAACATCCAACAGCCGGTAGTCTCTGCCTTTCATCCTTCCGTCATTTATGACCTCCAGGGACGGAAAATTGCTAACAGTCAACTTTCAATGATGAAAAGTTCATTGAAAAAGGGCATCTACATAGCAGATGGCAGAAAGTTTGTAAGATAAAAAACATACAACAAAAAACAAAGGCTTGTCGAAAAACTGACAAGCCTTTGTTTTTTTTGTAGTTCTTTAGGAAGACTACTTCTTTATGACTTTCTTTCCATTCTGGATGTACAGGCCTCGAACGGGTTTCTGAACACGTACACCCTGCAAATTGTAGATTACATCAGAGTTCACTGCTTCATTTTCAACCTGTTGGATACCATCGACAACGGATGTGCCAAGGTAGGCCAAGCGGAAGTTGTCGGCAACAACCCAGTTGTTTTGACGATGATCATTGCCTGACTTGCGGATACCAATGGTAATCTGAGTGTCAGCTTGACCAACTTCAAACTTTACGGTGTTCCAGTAAAGACCGGTCTCAAAGAAGGCTGCAGCCTGTATCATATTATCAGGATAGTTACCTATCTCTGAGTCGCGTCCCTCACCAGGAGCCTGATCAGCCTCTTCGTGGATGTACATCAACGGAGTAGTATCATCACCTGCATACAATACTGCAGGGGCATGCAGGGGCTCAGAGCTTGCGACACTGGCTGTATGGGCATCGAACGATCCGTCACGATAGTACGACTGCACGCTCAGGCTATACTTACCAGCACGAGGCAGAGTGATGGTCTGTGAGAGATTATATTCCTGAGAGTTGAAAGTTTCGGTATTCTTGTCACCGAAGTCGCGGTTGCCCCATTCCCAACCTTGGTTCAGATCAGTCCAAGGATTGTTCAGAGCAGCGAACTTATTGAAGCTGGCATCACGGATGAGCACAGTAGCATCGACAGGATTTTCAGCACTGGCGTTCTCTAACTGAGCCAAACGATCGGCCTTAGAAACAAGCATCCACTCAGCATCAGGATTACCAGGAGTGCCCCATGTAGCAGTAACAGTATTGAAGTGATGTTTGCCACCGCCGTCAACTTCACCGTTTTCGTCAAATGCCAGATAACCGCGGCTACCTTTTACGGCATAAACGCCAGGCTTGCCACTAACAGGCTCGAAAACATAGGTATCGCCATTGTCACTATCAACATAAGGGCTGCCATTGAGGTACTTCTGGCGGGCATCTCCAGGAATAAGCTCATTGAACTGGATGGTAAATCCATTACCATTCTGGGCAAGAGTTGCCAACAGGCCGGGATAGCCCAAGGCTGCATGTGTTCCCCAGTCGGAACCGTTTGTGAGATAAGCCTTGCGACCGACATTATAGAGATAGAACTCACCTGCTTCAGGTTCGTTGCCAGTATAAGCGGCAGCATCTGTTTCGATATGAGCAATCTTTCGAGCTACACGAAGGTCACTAACGAGGGCATTTAAGGCATCAACTGAAGTTCCATTGACAAAGAAGTCGTTTGCCCCATTAACATTAACACCGTCAGCTTCAGCAAGAACAGTAATTTTACTCAGCAAGGTGATATTAACATCCTTAGCAGCCTTAAATGCGTTCTGAAGAGCTTCAAGAGCACTCTTCTGGGCTGCCAGATTATCACCCTCTACTACGCCTTTGGCAGTGTTCAGAGCCTGAGTGAGCGCATTTTTCAAGGCAGTTGTGGTGTTAAGATTAGCCTGTTCCTGCTCAACTTCAGGAATGAGCAGTGCAAGCTGAGGAGCGAAGGGGTTTACAGCAGGATAAGCCTCGGGATAGGCATACTTGCCAAGTTTCCAGTTTCCAAAATTGAAACTGAAGTCTTTTCCATCATCGACAACTCCGAACTGTACTACCAGCATGGCATAATTCTGGTCGGGAGTAAAATCGACAGAAACAGCGTGATCGGTAGTCTGAGCCTGTGGTAACTGGGCTTCAGCGAAGATGGTGCCTGAACCAGCGGCCTGACCATGATCAAAGTTTTCGTTCTTAAGAATGAGGAAAGGCAGTGTAGTGTATGAGCTCCAAGAATTCCAGCCACCTGTTGAATAAGTGAATGAGATATTGTAATCGGCATTCTCTTCCAAATCGGTAACCTTATAGAAGAGGGGCTCCCAGCCACCAGTTCCTCTGTAAGGATTGAATGTATTTACGCCAGTGCTTTCATCAAAGCCGATGTTTGCGCCATTGCCGAATACATTGTTCCAGTGTTCATTGTTAGAACGCCAGTTCTTCATATTCTTATAATCACCCTCTATGCTATTAACCAAGCGTTCGCCAACCAAAGTAAAGGCGCCATTGCTGTACTTATAGATTTTTCCATCGGTAGTATTCAGGACCATCTTTCCTTCATAGACAGAAATTCCTGGTACCATTTTCTCTGCAGCATCTGGACTTAACTCAAACTCCTTGGTATTGGCAGATGTGTACATCTTATTCGTCAGCTTATCTAACAAGCCAGCTTTTCCATCAGAAGTAACAGCCGGTACGAGTTCGAGCACCTTATTATCACCTTCATAAAGATCCAGGCTATAGAGGGTTACATAAGGATTGTAGCAGTCTGTCTGAAGATGTTCATTGTTGGGCCAGTTTTTGTTTTGAGCAAAAACATATAAAGGAGTTTTACAATCGGCATTTTTAGGTGAGTCGGTAATGGTTCCGCGCAAATTGGTCATTGCCGCATCATCATAAATTTTCAAATCACCGGCTGTTGCATCGAGTACCGTCCAGATCTTCTCACCATAAACCATCTGACTCTTGTTGCCGGTTTCACCTCCAAGGTTGATAGTGGCATTAGTGGTAAAGAAGCAGAAACGGTCTTTCCAGCCTCCCTGATCATAACCTGTTCCATAGACAGCTTTCCAATCCGGACCATTCTCGGCTTTGATGACAGCCACAGCCTTTGAATTCTGTTTTGGAATGTAGTTTAAGTTAATAAAAGCGCCATCAGGTGATTTTAAATACTCAATCTGCGCATACTGAGTGTCAGTAGAGGCGATGTTCAACGTATTTGTCTTCACATACACTCCGTACTGCTCGTACTGATTAAGATTGTTTCGCACATAGGTCTTGCCGTCTTTCTGACTGAAGACATAAGCATCGTCACCTGCATAGGTAGCGATGTCATCGACCACGGTTACCGACTGAGCTGAAGCTGTAAACGAACTCAGCACAGTAGCAATCAAAAGAAAAAATTTCTTCATAAGCGTTGGTTTTGTTTAGAAAATAGTAATGATTATTGATTAGTTATTATACCTTATATAATATAAGATGTTTTGTTAGGGTAAAGCTTTTAAATTTTGCTTACCAGAATGTATGACATATTCAGCAAGCAGAAAACAAAAAGACACACGCATCAATTGCGATTGATATACGCAGAAAGAATAAGTATTCATTTCAAAAGGGTAATAAGTTACTTACTATTTTAGTTATTTTGTGATGCAAAAGTAAATTCTTACTCTAACAGCACAGAAAAACCTTGTGTCAAAAAAGAACAAAAACTAGTCAAATAGGAGGAACTATACAAAATAAAGCCCACAAAAGGGGTCAATAATGATATTTTATACTTTTTGAACGGATTTTATCCATTACTATATTTTTATCGACCTACTTTTGCATACATTATCAACTACAATAACAAATACAACCAAAAAAACTATGAGTAACTTAAAAAAACTATTCACTCTTATGATGGCAGCGATATGTTCGTATTCTGCGTCAATTGCGAACGATGACGTCATCGTTTCAACGTGGAATCCGAAGAATGTATTACTACCAGCATCACAATTCACGCCCACACAACGTTGGAGCGCTGACGTGATGGTGTTCAACACCGGACAGGAATATGCGGATGCATATTATAATAAGGTGTGGGGAACACCCAATGACGACAGCGAGGGACGTCACTGGTATGAACCTGACTACAAGCTTACAAACGGAGCAAAAGAATGGGAACAGCAAACGGCTCCTTTCAGCAGTGATGAAACCTATATTGGACAAAAGTCATATAGGTGGATAACAACAGGAATCATGGGCGAAATTTACCTGAGGCGCACGTTTACGCTAAGCAGCCAGGTTCTTCATGACATTTTTCTTGCTTGCGGACACGATGATTCTCCTTCAGAGTACTATATCAATGGAACATTGGTGTTCACAAGCTCAGATGGTTGGAATAACGAGGAACATGTACTGCTTACAGCCGAACAGAAAGCCCTGATAAAAACTGACGGATCGGAAAATGTGTTGGCCGTTCACGTGCATCAGAACTGGGGCGGTGCATATGCTGACTGCGGACTATACGAAGCAGACATGCGTATAGAGAATATTCTGTTGCCTACATTGGGAAATGGTCCCTGGCCCTGCTCTTACTATCTGTTGAACAAAAACGAAGAACTGAGCAAGCTGAACCCAAAGCAATGGACAGGACGCTGCGTAATAGAAGACGACTGGGCTATGGGCTATGGGCCCTTCAGCAACAGCCCCGACATGTTTCTCACCACTGGTTGGGGAAGCGACAGGCTTCCACTCCTGATACGTCGTCATTTTTCACTCTCTGCAAGCGATTTAGCCACTATCAACGAGAATACATACGAACTGATGTGTAGCTATGATGAGAATCCAAAGATTTACCTCAATGGTACACTCATCTGGAGTGCTACAGGATGGAACGATAACGACTATGCGCACTACATACTGACAAAAGCGAATAAGGCACTGCTAAAAGAAGGTGATAATGTACTGGCTGTAAGTCTTACAGCGGGTAATGGCGGTGGACATATTGACTATGGACTGAGCATCACCAAACCTTATGTTCCCTCCCGTATAAACGATACAAAGTCTGTACTCTCTTCCACTCTATCTGATATGAATGCCTATGATCTCAACGGACGTCGTATCAGTTCACTCGCAACAGCTCAGAAAGGTATTTATATAGTAAACGGAAAGAAAATAATCAAATAGAATAATATAAGAATGAAAAAGATATTCAACCTATTAGCAGTAACCGCTGCCACATTGGTATCTACCACAGCTTTTTCTCAAGCTGAAGTTAAAATCACAGATCGTCCGTCAGAGACTGTTTACCGTGCCCCACTCCACGGCGGATATCTGAAGAAGCTGCCTGTCGGCAAAGTGCAACCCAAGGGATGGCTGCGAGAAATACTCGACCGTCAGAGCAAGGGTTTAAATGGACAATTAGGCACTGTCAGCGCTTGGCTTGACAAGAACAACAACCAATGGCTCAGTGACCGTGGTGATCACGGATGGGAGGAAGTTCCCTACTGGCTGCGCGGATATTCGTCGCTGGCTTATATACTTGACGACGAGCAGATGAAACAAGAAGCACAGGTATGGTTTGATGCCGTACTGAGTCATCTGAAATCGAACGGCGAACTTGGCCCCAGCGGTACTGATGGTGATCCCAACACTCCCGACCTGTGGGCAAAGATGCCTATGCTATGGGCGCTTCAGACCTACTACGAGCACAGTGGCGATGAGCGTGTACTCACAGCAATGAAGAACTACTTCAAATGGGAAATGACTATTCCAGACGACCATTTCCTCAAGGGATTATGGCAAGGGAAACGTGGCAGCGACAACGAATGGAGCGTAATCTGGCTGTATAACCAAACCGGAGACGAAACTATACTGCCCCTTATCGCTAAGCTGCATCGTTGCGGTGTTGACTGGACAATGAAAGATGACCTGCCAAACTACCACGGTGTGAATGTGGCCCAGGGATTCCGTGAACCTGCCACCTATTATGTATATACAGGCGAAGAGGACATGTTGCAGTGTGCCTATAACAATCAGCGTGAAATGAGAAAGCGCTACGGACAGGTGCCTGGCGGCATGTATGGAGCCGACGAGAATGCCCGTCAAGGATATAGCGATCCACGTCAGGGTGCTGAAACATGTGCCGTTGTGGAACAGATGGCCAGCGATGAGATGATGATGGGAATTACTGGTGACCCTGCATGGGCAGACCATCTGGAGGATGTGGCTTTCAACACGCTGCCAGCTGCTCTAACCTCTGATATGCGTGCACTACGCTATATCACTTCTCCCAACATGGCTGTCAGCGACGGTAAAAATCATGCTCCCAGCATTGACAACAGTCTGCGTGGCATGCTTTCCATGAGTCCTTTCAGCAGCCGCTGCTGTCAGCATAACCACGGCATGGGATGGCCTTACCTTACTGAGCATCTGGTAATGCAGACTGCCGACAAGGGTCTTGCCGCGATGGTTTACCTGGCCAGTGAGACAACGGCTGAGGTAGCTGACGGAAAAACCGTAACCCTCGACATCAACTCTAACTATCCTTTCGAAGAACAGGTTTCAATGACCATCCATACCTCTGAGCCAACAGCCTTCCCTCTTTACCTGAGAATACCGAAGTGGGCCAATGAAGCCTCAATCACGCTCAATGGTAATGCCATCGATGCCATTTCTCTGCAAGCAGGAAAGTATGTATGTCTGAATAACACCTGGAAAGAGGGAGACGAACTACGCCTTACTTTGCCAATGAATATCAGTATGCGCACCTGGCAACAGAACAAAGGCAGCCTTACAGTAGATTACGGACCACTGACGCTCTCACTTCAGATTGACGAGCGATACAACAAGCGTGACAGCAGCGACCCAGAAATTGTGCAGGACGACAGTCACTGGCAGGCAAGTGTTGACAAATCTCTTTGGCCGGCATATGAAATCTTCGCCGACAGCCCATGGAACTATGCCCTAGTGACCAACGACGAAGGAATGCCCTTAGACCTTTCTGTCATCCGCCGTCCTTGGCCTGCAGACAATTATCCTTTCACACTTGAATCGGTTCCCCTTCAATTCACGGCAAAGGCTCAACGCATTCCATCATGGGGATTCGACGAGACCGGAATGACAGCAGATCTACCCACCCGTTATGCTCAACGCAGCCAAGAGGTAGAGGATATAAAGCTGGTTCCTATGGGAGCCGCCCGACTACGTATCACTGCTTTCCCAAAAGCAAACGTAGGCACAGGTATTGATCCTGACTGTAACGAATAATACATACAAAAAAGCTGCTTAATCCTTCAGGAGATTAAGCAGCTTTTTATATCTCTTAATTAAGACTGTCTATTTGAACAATGAATATTCGGGAACTTCCCATGCCAATGCACTGGCACCTAAGACATCGCGCTCGGCATTATGCAGGTCAGAAAGCATAATGCGAACTTTACCAACCATGTTACGGAATATGTGCTTTTCGAACGACTCACGCGTTGGCTTTAACAGCCATTCGCCTGCCTGTGATACGCCACCTGTAACAATAATAGCCTCTGGATTGACCAATGTAGCGTAAGTAGCAAGTGCACGTCCGAAAATCTGACCGGTTCGACGATAGACTTCAATAGCCAACTCATCACCTTCATCACAGAATTGGGTAATCATTTTTGAATCAAGGTGCTCAACACCACGCATTTTGGAAGGAGCTGTACTTTCAGCCAACAGTTCACGAGCAGTTTGAGCAATTCCTGCCGAGGCAACATAGGTCTCTAAACATCCACGCAATCCACAAGGACAGGGACGTCCATTTTCTTCAAAACAAGTGTGGCCAAATTCACCGGCATAGCCAAAGGCGCCCTGATGTTCGTGGCCTTCAGAGAAGAAGCAACTGCCTAATCCCACACCGAGATTCAGTACAATAAAGTTCTTCATGCCATGAGCGGCTCCATACATTTTCTCTCCTAAAGCAGTATTGTGGGCATCATTGCCCAAAGCAACGGCAACACCCAAACGGTCACGCAACATGGCAGCCAAAGGAATAACGCCTTTCCACGGAAGATTCGGGGAATTTTCTATACAACCAGATAGAAACACTCCACTCGGAGCACTGATACCCACAGAACGGATAGTGTCGTAGCCACCATTGGCTTCGGATAATTCAATAATAGCTTCGGTGAGTTTGTCAATATATCCGCCTATTTCGGGATAATCTGCTGTTGCAAACTGTTGATGGGCTATGACATTTCCACGCACATCAACAATTGCCAATGTGGTACGGATAGTACCGATATCAACTCCTACCACTCGTTTTTTTACACTTGTCTGCATAGGTTACTACAACTTTAAAAAGGTAAAAATTCGATTAACTAGCAATTACGGAAGGGATGAATAAAAACAATCTAATTGAACACCGGCAACCCATCATCTGTCCAAGAGATTGGACGCATATAGGTGTCACGGACAATATTTCCCTTCTCCAACCACTTCTTCTCATAAATCATATATGTCGCTTTACCATCTGATGATGGTACCAGATAGACATTGGATATGGTGCTATAGGTGATCGTATCGGGGGCCATCATCGGCTCATCGCGCTTAGTCCATGAAGAAGGATTCAACAAATCAGCACCAACAGGGGCTGTAAGCATACCCATAGCAGTATAAACAGTCCAAATGCCACTTGCGGAATAAAGGACAACGACACGTTGACCATCGGGAGATATGAAAGCTTCCGGATTTTCATTGACATAGATGGGATAAGCAGAACGATTGCCATTGGGATTAATCCATTGGCGTTCCCATTCATAATCGGGCTTGGAAATCAAAACACGTTCAGAGCTAATTGTCCATGGATTTTCCATGCGGGCAATATAAATACACTGAGTCTCTGTTTCATTGCGACGCTTTGGCCAACTACTCCAAAGCAAATACAATTCGCCGGAAGGCATTTGAAGTAAATTGGGATGTATGCCATAGTTCCATTCGGCATGCGTTTCTATCACACCTTTCATCACGAAAGTACCTTTCATAGGATCTGCATCCTTACATTCCAGCACATAAAGGTTGTGATTGTCAGTATTACCATCATCGGCTTCAAAATACATGTACCATTTCCCACCAATATTATAAATCTCAGGCGACCAGAAATGAGTCATACTATCCTGCTGGGCACTCCACAAAGTACGATGTTCAGCCTTTTCAAGTTTAGTAAGATCGTCAGTGCAATATAGTTCAACTGACTCTCCACCCATCCCTTGAAAAGTAAAATAATACTTTCCATCATGAAAAATTGCTTGCGGATACCCCAATTGTTTCATTATAAGTGTAGAATCACCCCCATTTTCCGTTATACTTTTGTTTTGACAACTAACGAAAAATATCAGGAGAAAACACCTTATTATATTATATAGAGCCTTATTTGACTTCATACAACTAAAAAAATGATTATACTAATAGTCGATAGTTATAGATTGACCCTGCAAAAGTACGATTAACTTTTCAGATGACAAAAAAATTGAACCATAATTATCAAATAAACGCCGAAAAAAGCCATTTGAACGATTATTATTTTGTTTTGAATAGATTTTTTCATTCGATTAGCGAGAAATTGTGTTACTTTGCATCCAGAAAATAAGAAAAGTAAAGTTAGTAATAATGTTTTGATAAGTAGTTAGTAGTTTTTATTTACGGTGTGAACCGGATTATTAATGGTAGGTATAAGATTCTTTTGAGGTAAAAGATTGTTTTCAAGGGTGACAAAACTTAATTTAATAAAAGAGAAACAACTTAATAATATTCATTAATAACTAAAAAATAACAAACAATTCTAATGAAAAGATTCTTAACTATGTGCGCTGTTAGCCTCGTTGCTCTGGCGACAATGGCTCAAAGTGCAAATCTATTCACTCCTTACAAGAAGACTGATTTGCGATTGCCTTCAGTTCCTCTGGTAGTCAGCGATCCTTATTTTAGCATTTGGTCTCCATTCGACCAGCTGACCGATGGTACAACCCGTCACTGGACTGACGACGAAAAGCCCATGGAGGGTTTGCTCCGCGTAGATGGAACAACCTATCGTTGGATGGGTGCAGAGCGTCCTATTCTTGAGACCATCATTCCTATGGCCGACGAAGAAGCTTGGGAAGCTGATTATACACGTGAAGTACAGAAAGGTAATGACTGGGCAAAGCCCAACTTCAAGGCAACAGGCTGGAACCGCGGCAAGGCTGCCTGGGGTAGCGACGGTCTGAGCCACGTACGCACTCACTGGAGCAAAGAGAACAGTGATCTGTATGTACGTCGTAGCATCAACCTGAAGGCAAGCGACCTGAAGGATGACCTATTTATTATATACTCACACGATGATGTGTTCGAACTGTTCATCAATGGCACAAAGGTGGCTTTCACCGGCGAGACATGGAGAGAAGGTGTACGCCTCTACCTGAACGACAAGCTGAAGGCCCTGCTGCACGAGGGTGAGAACATCATCGCTGCTCACTGCCACAACACTACTGGCGGTGCTTACACTGACTTCGGACTGTTCAAAAACACAAGCAAGAGCGCAGGAACCATCCTGACTGCTAAGCAGAAGTCTGTTGACGTACTCGCAACCAACACTTATTACACATTCATATGCGGACCTGTAGAACTCGACGTGGTATTCACTGCTCCTATGCTGATTGACGACTACGACTTGCTCTCTTCTCCCATCAACTACATTTCTTATCAGGTACGTTCTACCGACAAGAAAGAACACGACGTTCAGCTGCTCATTGCCGCTACTCCCGAAATGGGTCTGAACAAGGTAAGCCAGCCCACTCGTTCACAGATTGTACGTGAGAACGGTGTGAACTACGTAAAGAGCGGAACCATCGACCAGCCTATTCTGGCTAAGAAAGGCGACGGCATCTGCATCGACTGGGGTTACCTGTACATTCCTGCCATCAACGGTCAGGTGAACATGGGTTCTACCGAAAAGGTTAGAGGTGACTTCATGCGCACTGGTAAGGTTGAATTCGAAAGAAGAGGCCAGCGCTACATTGAAACTTCTAAGGCTGCCGACATGCCTCTGCTGAGCTACACTCACGACTTCGGTCGCACACAGCAGGCTTCAAGCTTCATGATGATCGGTTACGATGAAATTCAGGACATCGAATACATGTACGAGCGCTACAAGGGCTATTGGGCACACGGCGGTACCGTAAGCATCTTCCAGATGTTCAACCGTCTGAATTCTCAGTATGCTAACATCATGCAGCGTTGCCGCGAATTCGACAAGCGCATCTATGATGATGGTCTGAAGTCTGGTAATGCTCACTATGCAGAAATCCTGTCTGGTGCTTATCGTCACGTGATTGCAGCCCACAAGCTGTTCCAGGACAAGGACGGTAACCTGCTGTTCTTCTCTAAGGAGAATAACTCTAACGGTTGTGTAAACACCGTAGACTTAACTTATCCTGAGGCTCCTCTGTTCCTGGTTTACAACCCCGAACTGCAGAAGGCCATGATGACTTCTATTTTCGACTATTCTTACACTGGTCGTTGGACTAAGCCTTTCGCTGCACACGACTTGGGTACCTACCCCATCGCCAACGGTCAGGTTTACGGTGGTGACATGCCTCTTGAGGAAGCTGGTAACATGCTGACTCTCGCTGCTCAGCTCTGCAAGATTGACGGCAACACCAACTATGTAAACAAGTACTACAATATTCTGAAGACTTGGGCCGACTATCTCTCTGAGAACGGTCAGGATCCCGCTAACCAGCTCTGCACCGACGACTTCGCAGGTCACTGGGCTCACAATGCCAACCTGTCTATCAAGGCTATCATGGGTGTAGCTGCCTTCGCTGAGATTGCTCGCATGAAGGGTGACATCAATACTGCCGACAAGTACTTGGCCCGTGCTCGCGAGATGGGTACACAGTGGGAGAAAGATGCTCGTGAGGGTGACCACTATCGTCTGGCTTTCGACCGCAAGAACACTTGGAGCCAGAAGTACAACATGATCTGGGACAAGCTGTGGCAGACAAAGGTATTCCCCGAGGGAGCCATGGAGCGTGACGTGAAGTACTATCTGAAGAAGCAGAACAAATATGGTCTGCCCCTTGATATCCGTAAGGACTACACCAAGAACGACTGGATTATGTGGACCGCAGCAATGGCTAACGACAAGGAAACATTCCTGAAGTTTGTAGAGCCTATCTACAAGTTCATGAACGAGACCGAGAGTCGCGTTCCCACCAGCGACTGGTACGACACCAAGACCGGACGTATGGTCGGCTTCAAGGCCCGCTCAGTGATTGGCGGATTCTGGATGCAAGTATTAATTGACAAAAAATAACTTATAAGCCTAACTTTATGAAACTAACGAAAAGCATGAAAACGCCGTTAGTAGTCATAACAGCTATTCTCGCAGGACTTGCTACACTCTCGTGTAGTGAGTCCTCGACAACTGCTGAAGACTATGTCGGCGTTCAATCGTCTGATCCTTTCGACCCTTCGAAGGACATCACGATTAACAATTTCACACCTGAGAAAGGTAGTGTCGGACAACAGATTTTTATTCATGGCAGCAACTTTGGCAATGACCCAAAAATGGTTAAAGTGCTCATTGGTAAGAAAGAAGCTGTCGTAGTCAGTGTAAAGAGTAATAGCATCTACTGCTATCTGCCCGGTGCTGCCTACAACGTAATCGAAGGCAACCGCCTTTTTGCCGATATCGAAGTAAAGATTGAAGGCAAAGAAGCCAAAGCTGCCAACCGTTTTGAATACGAACGCAAAATGGTTGTTGGCAAACTTTGTGGTAAGAGCTACGACAAGGAAGCCGACGCTGTATGGATCGACGGTTCGTTCGAGGATTGCAGCGGTTTCAAGAACGATGGCGTAATGCAGTTCTCACCCTACAATCACGACCAACTTTTTGTTGTATATGACCAGGAGCCTCACTTCGGTACAGTGGCCCACGGCATTCAGCTCATTGACCTGAAAGAGCAGACTGTAAAAACCATTCTGCCATTGAGCAAATTCTCTAACCAGCGTCTGCGTACCATCGACTTTGCTGTTGACCCCTTCATGTATAATGAGGACGGAACATACGCCTATCAGATGGTTCAGAAGAAGGATGCTGAAGGCAACCCAATGTTCGATGACGACTCGAATCCTATCATGGAAAAGAGCGGTTATGCTCCCGAAGGATGGGACAAGACAGCTACTGCCGACCAGAAAAAATGGCGTGAGCACTTGATTATCTCTGCCGATAACGACAACGATCAATATCGCGCTAATTCAGTATATATTGTTGACCGTGACCCAGATGGTGAATTCAGCAACAAGTCAGTTGTTCGCCAGTTGGCCAACTACCGCCAGTGTAACGGTGCTTCTCTGCACCCCATCAATGGCGAGCTCTATTTCACCAGCTTTACACAGGGTGAAGTATTGCGCCTGGACATGATGAAGTACTGGAACACCATTCTGCCTGACTCACTGGGTGGACTGGGCCGCACATGGTCTTCATTCGTCAACGATAACTTGCATGACATCAACACAGGCTCAGAGAGTGGATCTGGCGCCTTTGAGAAACTGTTCACTATTCAGGATACAAACTGGGAATTCCAGATTGACATCCACCCCAGCGGAAAGTATGCTTACATTGTAGTTATCAACCGTAACTACATTCTGCGTTCCGATTATAATGAAGAGACCAAGCGTTTCTCAGCACCTTACCGCGTAGCTGGTGATATGTCACATGACGGATTTCAAGATGGCGTAGGTCTGACAGCGCTGATGCATCGTCCCTATCAGGGAACTTTTGTTAAGAACGACCAGTATGAGGCTGAAGGACGTGCAGACATCTATGACTTCTATTTCTGTGACTCACAAAACGATGCTATTCGTCTGCTGACACCGGAAGGCATTGTGAAGACTTATGCCGGCGGTAGTGCTGCTACCCATGCTGATGGTAATACTTATGGTAACGAAAATGGTGAGTTGCGCGACTTTGCACGTTTCCATCGTCCTACCGGCTTGGTAAACGATGTGCACCGCGATGCTATCACAGGCGAGAACACACTTATATTCTATATTTTGGATACGAGCAACTACGCTATCCGTACCATTACTATGGAAGAAAACTTAGAAGCAGAGGAAAAGAAATAAAGGCTCAACATTATGAAAAGATATATAGCAACACTATTGTTCTTCCTGAGCGTAACAATCTCTGCTCTGGCACAGAACGAATATACAATCAAGGGACGCGTAACCGATCTTTCCGGAATGGAGATTATCGGTGCCAGCGTCATTGTGAAAGACTCAAAAGGTCTTGGTACCATCACCGACTTGAATGGTAACTATTCTATCAAGGTACAGCAGTACCGCACACTGGTATTCTCATACATTGGTTATAAGACTCAGGAAGTTCTGATCAAAGGCGACCAGAAAGAACTGAATATCACCC
Source organism: Prevotella sp. E9-3 (assembly GCF_022024015.1). Classification (NCBI taxonomy): domain Bacteria; kingdom Pseudomonadati; phylum Bacteroidota; class Bacteroidia; order Bacteroidales; family Prevotellaceae; genus Prevotella; species Prevotella sp. E9-3. Next base: position 1,056,785 of record NZ_CP091786.1, on the reverse strand, counting down.
TTCAGGAAGATGTTCAAAATGCTGTTGATGAAGTGGTGGTAACCGGTATGGGTACTCAGAAGAAACTTACTGTTACGGGTGCCGTTTCTACTGTAAAGATGGACGACCTGAAGCACTACAGCACTTCAAACCTGACCAACACTCTGGCTGGTAACGTTCCTGGTATCATGGCATTCCAGACAAGTGGTCAGCCCGGTAAGAACACCTCAGAATTCTGGATTCGTGGTATCTCTACTTTTGGTGCCAGTTCTAAAGCTTACATCCTGGTGGATGGTTTTGAGCGCGAGAACATCGACGACATCAATATTGAAGATATTGAGAACTTCTCAGTGTTGAAAGATGCTTCTGCCACAGCTATCTACGGTTCAAAAGGTGCAAACGGTGTAATCTTGATAACTACCAAACACGGTAAGGCCGGTAAGGTACAGATTAACGGTAAGGTGGAAACTTCTTACAACACTCGTACCATCACACCTGAGTTCGTGGATGGTTTCCAGTATGCAAATTTCCTGAACGAAGCTCGTGTAACACGTAACCTTGGTCGTTTGTATCAGCCCGTTGAGCTCGACATCATCCGTGAAGGTTTGGATCCAGACCTCTATCCTAACGTTGACTGGCAGGACCTCTTGTTGAAGGACGGTGCTATGAGCTACCGTGCCAACCTGAATATCAGTGGTGGTGGTGAGACTGCCCGTTATTATGTGTCAATGGCCTACACCGAGGATGAAGGTATGTATAAGACCGACAACACATTGAAGGACAAATATGACACTAACGCCAACTACAAGCGTTGGAACTACCGCATGAACGTCGATGTGGACGTAACCAAGACTACCTTGCTGAAATTAGGCGTAGGTGGAAGCTTGAACAAGCGCAACTCTCCAGGTATCGGTGATGACAAAGTTTGGGGACAGTTGTTCGGTTACAACCCACTTTCCACACCTGTACTCTACTCTAACGGTTATTATCCTGCAAAGGGAACTTACAAAGAAGAGATTAAAGACGGACAGCCTTATTATACCTTGGAAGCCAACTATATCAACCCTTGGGTATCAAGTACACAGACTGGCTACAACAACGAGTGGCAGAGCGATATCCAGACAAATGCCACCTTGGAGCAGAAGTTGGACTTCATTACTAAGGGCCTGAACCTGACTGCTCGTTTCGGTTTCGATACCCACAACGAAAATGCTATTCAGCACCACCGTATGCCAGCCCTCTACTCTGCTCGTTCTCGCAACACGGAGACAGGTGAGCTGGACTTCCAGCAAGTTCAGAGTGTTCAAGACATGACACAGTCAACCAGCAGCGATGGCTGGCGCCGTGAATTCGTGGACGTTTTACTGCACTGGGATCGCTCATTCTTGGATGCTCACAACCTGGGTGCAAACATCAAATATACCGAGAATCAGCATATTTCCACCCAGAATCTGGGCAATGACATCAAAAACTCTGTATCTCGCAAGAACAAGAGTCTGGCTTCTCAGTTCACTTATAACTATAAGTACCGTTACTTCTTTGACTACAACTTTGGTTACAATGGCTCTGAGAACTTTGCCGACGGTCACCGTTGGGGTTTCTTCCCTGCATGGTCTGTAGCATGGAACATCGGTGAGGAGCCTTTGGTGAAGAAAATAGCTCCTTGGCTCGACATGTTCAAGGTTCGCTTCTCTCACGGTAAAGTGGGTAACGACCAGCTTGCAAACGTACGTTTCCCTTATCTCTACACTCTTCTCAGTTCTCAGACTGATGCTGAGAAAGAACTGGGTGGTGGTGGCAATGGCTACTACTGGGGTGAAAACCACACCAACCAATATGAAGGTATCCGCTATCGCCAGGTGGCTTCTGAAGGTGTAACATGGGAGGTTGCAACAAAGAATGACATTGGTGTTGACCTCGTTTTATTCAACAATCAGTTGTCTCTTACCGTTGACTACTTCGATGAAGAGCGTACTGGTATCTATCAAGAGCGCCGTTTCCTGCCTACTACAGTTGGTCTGGAATTTTGGGACAGAGGCAAGGATGATAAAGACATTGGCTGGAACTATCCTCGTGCTAACGTAGGCTCAGTAAAATCTCGTGGTTTCGATGGTAATTTCCGTTATGAAAGACGCTTCGGCGATTTCAATGTAACCCTCCGCGGTAACATGACCTACTCTAAGAACGAGATTGGTGAATACGATGAAGAAAACAATGTATATGCTTACCAGAACCAGCATGGCTACCGTGTAGATCAGGTTCGTGGTCTGATTGCTCTGGGTCTGTTCAAGGATTACGACGATATCCGCAACTCTCCCACTCAGACATTCGGAACCGTACAGCCTGGTGACATCAAATATAAAGATGTAAATGGTGACGGTATTATCGATGCTGGTGACGAATGCGCCATTGGTGCTACCAGCAAGCCTAACCTGATTTACGGTCTTGGTTTGTCAGTAACATGGAAAGGCTTCGACTTCAACCTGCACTTCCAGGGAGCCGGCAAGAGCACCTTCATGACCTTAGGTAAGAACGTTTACGCTTTCAGCGAAGGTCAGTGGGGTAACATCTTTAAAGGTCTGCTCGACGACCGTTGGGTGGATAGCGAGACAGCCAGCATGCTGGGCATCGCTCCCAACGAAGACGTGAATGCTTCTTATCCCCGTCTGAGCTATGGTGGCAATGCCAACAACTACCGCAACTCTACGTTCTGGCTGCGCGATGGTCGCTATCTGCGCTTGAAGAACCTGGATATCGGCTACACACTGCCTAAGAGCATTGTCAACAAGATACATTTCCAGAACATTCGTTTCTATGTATCAGGCACCAATCTGTTCTTCCTCTCAAAGAAGTTCGACACATGGGATCCTGAGTCGCTTCAGCCAAGAGGTGAAGACTACCCCATCACCAAAGCAGTTACGCTGGGTATGCAAGTCAATTTGTAATTAAAAATTGAAAGTCTATAATTATGAATACTAAAAATATAAAACATATTTTGCTCGCTGCAACGGTAAGCTGTGGTTTTGCGACTACTTTCACCGCTTGTTCTGACCTGGATTCAGACAAGTATTTCGACGACCGCAAAACACTTGAAAGCGTTTTTAGCGACAAACAACAGGCCGACCAGTGGCTGGCTCATGCCTTCTCTTTCCTGGACGGAAGCAACTTCGAAGTAGCTTCTAAGGGTTCAACTGGCGGCGACGGCGGTAGTTGGAATCCTTTCAACTTCGACGACGACATGTACTACGGTGACCGTGACAACACGTTCGGTGACTCTAAAGACGCTGACTTTGCTTCATATAATTCTTTCCACGAAGGAAACTATAGCGAGAATCAGGGTCAGAACGCATGGGTGCGCTGCTATCAGGGTATCTATCAGGCTTCTATCTTCATTCACAACATCGGCATCAACCAAGAGATGTCCGAGAAAGAGATTGAAGACTATCGTGGTCAGGCTCGTTTCGTACGTGCCTACTACTACTGGCTATTGCTCCGCAAGTTCGGTCCTGTGCCCATCATGGCTGACGAAGGTGCAGACTACACATTGGAATACGATGAACTGGCCACTCCACGTTCTACTTACGAGGAGTGTGCTACCTACATCGCCGACCAGATGTTGCAGGCTTCTAAAGAGCTGAAGTATTACAATCGCGATGAAGGTAATGTGATGCGTCCCACCATCGGTGCCGCACTGGCAACTCGTGCCATCGTACTCACCTATGCTGCATCTCCCCTGGCTAACGGTCAACTGAAGAACGGTAAGCACCCTGCCTCTGTAAATGATGACATTGCCAAACAGCTGCGCAACTTTGATGGTACTTACCTTCTTTCACTTGAATACGACGAATCAAAGTGGGCACGTGCTGCTGCAGCTTTGAAGGACGTGATTGACTTGGGCGTATATGACCTCTATGTTGACGGCTTCGACGATCAGACAACTGGTGGTGACTATCCTTTGAGCGTCGCTCCTCCTTACAATGCTGAATTCTCTGACAAGAACTGGCCTAACGGTTGGAAGAACATTGACCCCTACAAGTCGTATGCAAAACTGTTCAATGGTTCAGTTAGTCCCTCGAACAATCCCGAGATGATTTTCACTCGTGGCAACATGAACAAGAATGACCACGACAATGGTATCGGTTCGTTGGTACTGCACTCTATGCCTGTTTCACTGAACGGTTGGAACACGCACGGTCTGACACAGAAGATGGTTGACACCTACTATACGAAAGATGGTGGTGATGTAGACGGCATGTACAGCGAATGGCGCCAGCCAGGTGCTACGACTGTAGAGAATCCTGGTAACGACCGTCCTCGCAGCACTGAATTCATCACCCGTTCTGAAGCTCAGTCAAATGCTTATCCCGAAGTGCCCATTTGGCACCTGGGCACCTCAAGCCAGCAGGCACAGCAGCGTATGAACGTTTCTAAGCAGTATGTAGGGCGCGAACCCCGTTTCTATGCTTCTGTAGCATATAGCGGCAGTGTATGGCAGATGCTGGATCATCCTACAAACTCTATGTGGGGAACACAGGTAACCTACTATCGTGCTGGTAGCGATGGTTATAAGAATGCTTTCTCATATCTGCGTACAGGTATTGGCGTGAAGAAATACTACAATCCACACGACTATATCAACGCACAGAACAACTATGATCATATCTGCGAAAAGTATGAGCCTGCTATCCGTTACGCTGACATTTTGCTGATGTACACAGAATGTTTGAACGAGTTGACTGAAGGTCAAGCTTATCAGGAAAAAGACTGGCAAGGCAATGATGTAGTAATCACAGGTCGTAACTTGCAGGAAATGAAGCGTGGCATCCAGCCCGTTCGTATTCGTGCCGGTTTGCCCGATTACACTGCTGCTGAATATGCAGACAAGGATGTGCTGCGTGCAAAGATCAAGCGTGAGCGCATGATTGAGTTCATGGGTGAAGGCAAGCGCTACTTCGACCTACGTCGTTGGATGGATGCTCCTATCGAGGAGAACAAGCGCATCTATGGTTTGAACGTATTCATGACTGCCAGCAGCAAAACTGACTTCATGAAAGTGATTCCTGTTTACAACCTCTCGGCTACATTTACTGACAAGATGTACTTCTGGCCCATCTCATTCTCTGACCTGAAGCGTAACAAGAATCTGGTACAGAACCCCGGATGGAAGTATAATGACTAAGAGTAATTTGTAATTGATAATTGAAAATTAATAATTATGATTAGTAAGAATATTATTAAATATATGCTGGTTGGTACAGTGTGCTGTGGTTTTTCTGCAGCACTCACCAGCTGCAACGACGAGTGGAAGGACGAGCAGTACGAGAAGTACATCAGCTTTAAGGCTCCACTAAACGACAATGGTGTTACAGCCGTTTATGTTCCTTACTCTCGCCACAACGATGATGGTAGCCTGATGTATGGTCAGGAAGGTAAGTCATCATACGATTTGCCCGTGATTGTTGCCGGTACCACTATTAACAGCAATAATCTGTCAATTCAGGTTGGCCACAGTGATACGCTCGACATTCTGAACTACGAGCGCTTTGGTAGTACTGAATACCGTTCGGATATTGTTGACCTGTATTACAAGGATATGAGCAACTATGCTGAATATCCTGGCACAGTACAGATTAACAGTGGTCAGGACGTTGGCCTGCTGCGTATTAACTTCAACTTCAAGAACATTGACATGGTTGAGAAATGGGTACTCCCTATCGAAATTAAGAAAGGAGAAGGCTATGAGGCTCACCCACGTAAGAACTACGCAAAAGCTATGCTTCGCGTATATCCTTACAATGATTACTCTGGCAACTACTCAGCTACAACACTGAAAGTGACCAATGCAGCCGACCCGAACAATGCAACCGGTATGGAGACTGCACGTGCCTATGTTGTGGATGAGAGCAGTGTATTCTTCTATATGGGCAACATCGACGAAACACGTGTTGACCGTCGTTTCTACAAGGTAAAGTTCAAGTTCAATCCCACATCGGCTGATGGCAATGAAGGCACAGTGACACTCACTGCCGACAATGCTGCCAACAACAATTTCGTACAATACGGTATTGCCCAGTATCGTATCTACGAACAAGCCGACGAAGTACAGCCTTATTTGATGCACCACTACGTAATCATCAGTGATATTTCATATTCCTACACTGACTACACTTCAGTAGAGAATTACGCAATGGATTACTCCGTTCAAGGCAACTTGACTCTTGAACGTCAGCTGAACACGCAGATTCCGAACGAAGATCAAGCCATTCAGTGGTAATCTTAATTTATAAAAAATTCAAATTTTGGCCATTATTCCTTGAATTTTGGCCAAAATTTGATTAATTTTGGCCAAAATTCCAAACTAACAAAATGAAAAGACTTCTTATTAGCCTATTTATTACATCGTCTTTAACCATCAATGCCGCCACAGAACCTGTTGATTTCGTTAGCACATTGGTTGGCACATTGTCTAAGCACTCTCTTTCTACTGGTAACACCTACCCTGCTATTGCTATGCCTTGGGGTATGAACTTCTGGACACCTCAGACAGGACGCATGGGTGACGGTTGGCAATATGTATATACCGAAGACAAGATTCGCGGTTTCAAACAAACCCATCAGCCTTCACCATGGATAAATGACTATGGTCAGTTCTCTATTATGCCAATGGTTTCTGGACCTGATCATGATTTCTATAATGAGGACAAGAGAGCCAGTTGGTTCTCTCACAAGACCGAAGTGGCTACACCTTATTATTATAAGGTATATCTTGCAGACTATGATGTGTGGGCAGAAATCACCCCGACCGAACGTGCTGCCATCATGCGATTCACATTTCCTGAGACGACCAAGGCCAACGGAATTGCACGTATCGTAGTGGATGCTTTCGACAGAGGCTCAGCAATCAAATACGATGTAAATAAAAATACTATTACCGGCTATAGCACTCGCAACAGCGGTGGTGTACCACAGAATTTCCGCAACTATTTTGTCATGCAGTTTGACACACAGTTCCAGTTCTGGGGCATTCAAAAGGATGACAAGACCTTTACAGGTACTGAAGCCAGCGGAAATCATGTTCAAGCCATGGTTGGCTTCAACACAAAGAAAGGTCAGCAAATCACAGTTCGCGTAGCCTCATCATTCATTAGCGAGGAGCAAGCATGGCAGAACTTGAAAGAACTGGGCAACCGCTCGTTCGATCAGGTATGTGCTGCTGGTCGTAAACAGTGGAACGATGTGTTAGGCCGCATCGAAGTAGAAGACAACGATATTGATCACCTGCGCACTTTCTATAGCAGTCTGTATCGTTCAGTACTCTTCCCCCGTTCATTCTATGAGATAAATGCTCAGGGCGAACCTGTTCACTATAGCCCCCACACAGGCGAGGTATGCCAGGGCTACTATTTCACCGATACCGGTTTTTGGGACACCTTCCGTTGTTTGTTCCCCTTGCTGAATCTGGTATATCCTGAGATGAATGTAAAGATGCAGGAAGGTCTTGTGAACTGTTACAAGGAGAGCGGATTCCTTCCTGAATGGGCAAGTCCTGGTCATCGCGGTTGCATGGTGGGCAACAACTCTGCCTCTGTTGTAGCTGATGCCTATCTGAAGGGGCTGAACGGTTATGACATCGAAACACTTTGGAAGGCTGTTGTACATGGTGCCAATGCGGTTCATCCTCAAGTAGGCTCAACAGGACGTATGGGCTATGAATACTATAACAAGCTTGGCTATGTGCCCTACAACGTTGGCATCAACGAAAATGTGGCCCGCACACTGGAATATGCCTACGACGACTGGTGTATCTACCAATTAGGTAAGAAACTTGGCAAGAAGGAGAAGGAACTGAAACCCTTCAAGCAGCATGCTCTGAACTACAAAAACGTATTCGACAAGGAAACAAAACTGATGCGCGGCCGCAATGAGGACGGAACCTTCCAGACACCTTTCTCACCACTGAAATGGGGTGATGCCTTTACTGAAGGTAATGCATGGCATTATACATGGTCTGTGTTCCACGACCCAGAAGGCCTCATTCAACTGATGGGTGGTAAAGAGACTTTTGTACAGATGCTCGACTCTGTGTTCAATGTACCTCCCTATTTCGATGACAGCTACTACGGTGGAGTGATTCATGAAATCCGTGAGATGCAGATTATGGGTATGGGCAACTATGCACATGGTAATCAGCCCATCCAGCACATGATTTACCTGTACGACTGGGCAGCTCAGCCCTGGAAGGCTCAGCAGCATATTCGTGAGGTGATGGACCGTTTCTACAATGCCGCTCCCGATGGATATTGCGGTGATGAAGACAACGGCCAGACGTCAGCATGGTACGTGTTCTCGGCTATGGGATTCTATCCTGTATGCCCAGGTTCAGGCCAGTATGCAATAGGAACTCCTTACTTTAACCACATAAGGCTCCACCTTTCAGATGGAAAGACATTGACTATTGATGCCAATGGAGTAAGCAATCCATACATCGGTTCAATGTCGTTCGACGGTCAGGCTTATGATCGCAATTACCTTGATCATACCCAATTGATGAAAGGCGGACATATTGTCTTTGACATGCAGGCACAGCCAAACCGTCAGCGTGGTATTAGTAAGGATGCTGCCCCCTATTCATTCTCTAACGAACTTAAAAAATGAAAAAGCAACTATTACTACTGTCACTTGCAATTGCAACAGGCTATGGTTCAACCACAGCCCAGAAGACGCTTACCGATTACAGCTTCGTAGATGATTGTACCTACGAAGCTGTAGGCTTTGAATCTAATCTTGCCGATCTGTTCGACAAGAACGACCTCACTGTATTCGACTTGCCACAATTGGCAGGAACTGAAGAAATCATCCTGAAAGCCCGGCGCCCGTATGTACTGAAAGGTTTTTCGGTAGTTAGCGCTGATGATGCTCAACGCGACTTGAAGTCTGTACAACTGTTGGTTTCAGCTGATGGACAGGAATGGAAGAGCGTTCGTACTTACACGCTTACATATACAGGTCGTTATCGCGAGCGTCAGATGAACGGAGGTCCCAGTGGAGGCTACACCTATTTCAAGTTTGTCCTGAAACAGGCCTCTGGATCAAATGGCGTACGAATTGCCGACATCCAACTACAAGGATATCCATACGTGGACGATGAGAATATTGCAACTCCTTCCAATGGTACTATTACCGGTTCTACAAAAGCGAGGAATGTTAACAATCTCATTGACAATGATGCTACCACAATGGCAGAAATAACTAATGCCGACCGTGAACAGATAGACAATTTCAACGGTGAAAAGCGCTACAACGGAATCATTAACGCATGGTATCAGTATGAGTTTAACGAGCCAACGGCTATCAAGGGTTATTCCATCGGAATGACCAACACTTCTAACAGAGACCGCCGGCCTAATTGCTGGGAGCTTCAGGCTTCTAACGATGGCTCTGAGTGGGTAACACTGGACATTCAGCATAACGCTCTGTCAATGACTATTGACTACTACGAGCAGTACTATCCATTAGGAACTGCAGGCGCACGTGTCAACTATGCAGATGTGGCAGACCGCATGCTCAAGTTCTGTGAAGAGCAACTGGAACGCAAACAAGGAACTTCAGGTATCTACTGGATTTGCGACTGGTCTATTGATCCAGGAAAATGCAATGAAGACTGGGGTGGCTACTGGTGGGCAGCACATGCTATAGATAACTATGTAGATAACTACAATCGCACCAAATCCAGTTCAAAGCTTTCTAAGCTGACTCAGTTGGTGACTGGAACTCGTGCTCGTAATGGCAATACACTCATCAACCATTTCTATGACGACATGGAATGGATGGCATTAGCACTGTTGCGTGGATGTGATGCCAATTCTAGTTTAAATCGCTCCTATTTCAATCAGGTGAAAACCTTATTTGATGATATAACGGGCGGATGGTCAGATGTTGATGGCGGCGGTATTCACTGGAACAAGAACAAGGAAGGTGACGGCAAATACAAGACCTCTTGTTCAAATGCTCCTGCCATGATTCTCGCAGCTCGCCTCTACCAGCACACTGAGGAAGAGAAATACCTTACATGGGCAAAGCGCATCTACGAGTATATGCTAGATCACAACCGTTTCCCTGATGGTGTCATTAAAGACAATCCACAGAACAACGATCACGAGGTAACCTTCTCCTACAACCAAGGTACATGGGTTGGCGGATTGCTGGAACTATACAAGATTACCGGCGAGGAGCACTATCGTAAGACAGCGACCGACCTGATGGACCTGTTGCTCTTCGGAAAATGGTATTCGCCAAAGGGCATCATGAACGAACGTCAGAATTACAACCAAGATGACGGCGGCCTGTTCAAAGGAATTTTCGTGAGATATTTGACTCAATGGATTCTTTCCGGCAAACTGGATCAGGACCGTCAATTCCGCTACACCAAGTGGCTGTTGGAACAGGCTCGTTCTGCAGAACTCGCTGCATTAAACAAGACATGGTTTGTCCTGAAACACTACTGGACCGACCAGTACGATTTAACCAAAGAAGTACATGACACATCACGCCAGCAAACGGGTATGATGCTGATGGAAAGTATTGACGAACTGCGCCGCGCAGGTCTCCTGAACGACGATTACAGTTTGAAGAATCCTAATTTCGGTAAGGCTTTCAAATATTATCGTCTTGCCATCACCGAGACTCAAGGCTCTTATGACATCATGTTAGGCTCATGGAAACTTATTGGTGAAAACGCTGCCGGCATCCCATCAGTTTCATATACTAAGAAAGAGTCTCAAAATACTTATAACCTTCTTGGTCAACCTGTTGAGAACAGCAGCAAGAAAACTATACTCATCAAGAATAATAAGAAATATATTGCTAAATGAAAAAAATCATCCTATCACTTATATTAGCCGTTGGCATTGGATCTGCTTCGGCTGATACTTCGTATGACACAGCTATACAAGATTTAAGACGTGCAATCGAAATGACCGATGCCACTATGCAGCGTTCATTTACGGGTAGTTCTTCCGACATGCGCATGTACGACCTATACGACCTGAGTAAAGAGCAAGGTATTGGCACCGCCGACGTATGGCCTTACACAGCTGCATTGGAGGCCCACTGCTCAGTATTACAGGCACTTGAAGCCATTCGCGAGAAAGAGCCCAAACTGTATGAAGACAATCACAATCGTTTCGTGACACGTTTGAAACAACTGTACAATTCACTCGACTTCTATCGTGGTACCTATACGCTCAATTCTTATGCACAAATTAACAATTGGAGCATCTATGGTGTACACCGTGGCGGTTCAAAAGGAACAGCAGCCGTAACAGGCATCGAGAATGTGTATGATGACCAAATGTGGATCTGCCGTGAGTTAGTACGTGCCTACAAACTTACAGGCGACAACGACTATCTCAAGAAAGCTGAGTATTTGGCTAATTACTGCATAGACGGTTGGGATTGTTGCCTTGATTCAAAAGGAAATGAGTATGGTGGTATTTCGTGGGGACCTGGTTATAACTCCAAACATTCCTGCTCAAACGGTCCTATCATCCAGCCTCTTGTTTGGCTTTATGAAATCTACAAGACAGATGATGAAAAAGCCAACCTGCGCTATTACTACATTCTGCCCGATGGAACACGTACCAACGAAATGCGCAAGCACTCTGAAGTATATCTGGAGATGGCAAAGAAAGTTTACGCATGGCAGAAAGAAAAGTTGCTCAACAAGTCAACAGGTGTTTACTGGGACATGTTGGGAGCTGTTAAAGGAGAAATCCAATATGTTGGCGAAGGACGAAACAAATATCGTGACCATGTTGATAGCCATGGCCCTTCGGGTACAGCATTCACCTACAACACAGGAACGATGCTGGCTGGTACAGCCGAGTTGTTCCGTGTAACTGGCGAGCAGGATTATCAAACAGATGTTGATGCACTTTCCAAAGCCAGTTGGAACAACTTTGCCAAAGGAAAACGTATCAGTGGTGTTGTATATTATGAATGGCCTACAGACAGCAAAGCGGAGGAAGGATTCAACGCATGGTTCGACGATGTACTGATGCGAGCCTATGTTGACGCCGCTCCTTATAACGCAACAACCTACAATAGCAAGACCTATGCTGAGAATGCCCTACTGTCTTTCCAGCAGAATCTTGACTATGCGTTTGACAACTTCCAAAAGCAGTCGATGCTTCCTATTAACCTGTTGGGAGGTTGGAGTGTAAGCACTGGCGATGAAAACGTAACCAAAGGTTTCCATCAATTTGCTTTTGCCGCTGAATATGCCATGCTTGCCGTATGGCATCTACAACAATCAGCATCTGCTGCTATCATGCCCACAAAGCATGATAGCAGCAAGAATGCTGCAAAGACTTACGACCTGTCAGGACGTCCTGCTGATACAGCGACTCACCGTTCACATACAGGTATCCATATCATAACTGGAAAGAAATATATAAAATAGGCTTTCCTCTTATGCTGGAAAGCCTATTTTTCTTTATACGATCTACTTATAAATCAATAAACTCTTGGACCGAATATCTTTGTTCCTACTCGAACCATAGTACTTCGACATTGAACAGCAATAGGATAATCATCACTCATGCCCCATGAGCGTTCACAGAAAGCATCATCGGTGGCGAAATAATTAGATTTAACCTCATCAAAGAAAGATGCAGCCTGCTGAAACTCATGAGCAATTTGTTGTTCATCATCGGTATTCGAAGCCATCATCATAAGACCACAAATCTGAACATTCGGCATTTGTCGCCATTCGCCGCCTGCCAGCAGTTCACGGCAAGCATCAAGAGTAAGTCCATATTTTGTAGTTTCCTCAGCGATGTGCAGTTCCAGCAGCACCTTGATCACCCTATCATTATTGGCAGCCTGCTTCTGAATCTCGCGCAACAACTTTAGGGAATCCACAGCCTCAATCATTGTGATATAGGGAGCAATGTATTTCACCTTATTTGTCTGCAGATGTCCGATGAAATGCCATTCGATATCCTTGGGGAGCGCCTCGTGCTTCTGACGGATTTCTTGCTCGTGGCTCTCGCCGAATACGCGTTGCCCCTCTTCATAGGCAGCCATGATATATTCGGCAGGATGGAATTTACTAATAGCAACGAGGCGCACACCGGCAGGAAGTCCGGAAAGCACCTCGTGTAATTTTTCTTTAACGTTGTACATTATCCTTCGAACTCAGGTTTATCGTCCTGTTCTTTCTTCTTGTACTCAAACACATCCATAAGTGTTGTCTCAGCTACAGAGGCAATCACATAGTCAATCATTGTGCCGCCCATCACTTCATCAATATTCTTTACGGCTCCATTCAAAGTTCCAGCCTGAACCAGATAGTTTACGCTTGAACGTTTTTCTTTTTCCGTTTTCTCATCGATAGTGATAAACTGCAACTTTGTCTTATACCAACGATCAGCCAATTCTTCGTCGCTAAAGAAAATTTCCTTATATGCTGCACGCTTGATATCGTTGACTTCAAATTCGCCACTAATATAACTGGACATTTCTTCCATAATACGCTGCTCAGCTTCAGTAAACGACAGGGCATCAACCACGTATGTTTCTACGACTTTCTTCTGCAAGCCATCCTCCATGGTTTTCTCATAGCGAATCTTGCATTCAAACCAATTTGCTGTTCTGCTTCTCATTTTTTTATTTATTCTTTATTTACATTTGGTGTCATTGCTTTTTCTTTCTCAGAGATGATGTGCCCTATCACCTCAGAAGCTATACGATCAGCCGCAGCATCAGAGATACCCGTTTCTTCAGCCAATTCATTCTGAAGTTTTACGAGTTCTTCACTCATGGCAGAGCTGGTTGCCCTGAAAGTCTTCTCAGAGGCGTTCATACTTTCACTATTATAGACCTTTGAAAGTATTCCGTCAGCCTTCATTGCCAAGCGCTTACGGAATATCTCCTCAGCCTTTTTCATATAATCGTCAATCACTTTCTGCTCTTCGGCAGTAAGAGTATCCACCTCATCACTATCACCTACTAATACCTCATCAAACTCTGGGTCATATCCATCAGCATACTCATCGACAGGAGGTGTTTTTGGAGCCGCTTCAATAAACTCTCTTTCTTCTGTTTGGGGAGTAAGCTCAAAATACAATCCAATACATACAGCTGAAATAATCAAAGCCGCAACAAGCATTATGAAAGAGCGCTTCTTGTCATGCAGACTGTTCAATTGCTTCATCATCTTTTCTGCCGATGCGAAACGATGTTGAGGATTTGCCTGCATAGCTTTTTCTGCTACCTTCTTATATTCATAAGGCAGATTTCCCTGACGGAAAATCCAAAGAATCAGTTGTCCTAAAGAATAGATATCACTTTGAGCCGTTGCTACTCCATCATTTTTAAGCTCAGGGGCAATAAAATCATCCAGATCTTCAAACAAGCTCATTTCATTGCGCATACCGCTAAAGGCTGAGCCATGAAGTAATAACATCGGCATATTATCGCCTTTTCTAATAAAAACATTACGAGGAGAGAAACATATATGATATACCGACCTCGCATGTAGCTGCTCCATTATAGTTAACAGCCCTTCAACGACCCCATCTACAAATTCCGACTGAGCTACTAGTGCAGGAGTGGTTTCAAGCGTCTGTTCAAGCGTCTGATAACTACCCTGTTCTAATTCCAGTTCCAGTATGCCATTATCGCCCTCCACAATCTCATAACGAAGTTGCTGCTTTGATTGCAGATGCAAACTGAACTTGCAATCGTCTTGAAGTCCTTGTCGGAAAGCAGGAATCGCTGACCACTTAGAGTCAATGACAAACACTTCCCGAAACTTTCCATCCTTCAATTTACGTTCGATTGAGCCAAAAGGAGTTTTAGCTGATTTTGCCTGATAGCCGCCATTGGCATTAAGAATTTCCTCGTAGGTCATTTTTTGATTTCTGAGTTCATTTAGGTTGGCAAAATTACGAAATTATTCATAAAGAAATAGTCAATTTAATAAGAAAAAAATGGCAAATAGTATTTTTTTATTATAATTTGCAGGTTGTTACAAGTTTTTTTTCTACCTTTGCACTACATAAACTTAAAATGAATCTTAAGATTTTTAAAGACTAATTTCATATATGAAGAAAAAAATTCTTATTCTTGATGACAAAGAGACAATCGCGAAGGTTCTCTCCATCTACTTGATGAGTGACTATGACGTTCAATGGTTGCCCGATGGTCTTCAAGGAGTTAAATGGCTTCAGGCAGGCAACACCCCCGACCTGATTATATCAGACATTCGTATGCCAGGCATGCGCGGCGACGATTTCCTGGAATGGATTAAGCAGAACGAACTTTTCCGTCACATTCCAGTTATCATGCTCTCAAGTGAAGACTCCACAAGCGAGCGTATCCGCTTGCTAGAGATTGGTGCTGAGGACTACATCGTGAAGCCCTTTAACCCAATGGAGTTGAAGATTAGAGTCAAGAAGATTCTCCCCAATTAATCTATTGCGTTACCATACGCAGACCTTATTTTTTTCTACTAATGATAGGTATTGTGTACTTGGGGAACAATCCCCAAACGGAAGAACGTCTTAAATACATTCCTGGTCGTCAAGTCCGATTGACCAAGAACTATAAGGAAGCTGCCTTAGCGTGTATCTCACGCATGCCAAACGAGCATTTCATCGTATTCTACGAGAAGAATGTTCGTACTGAAGACGTAACAGCGATTACCTACCTGCGCAAGAACTGCAAGAATGTTTATATTATTCTGCTGACCACTCCCATGACTACAGAAGAACGCCAGGTATATCAGAAGTGCGGTATCAATGACACCCTGGACCTAGGTGCTTCAGTAACAGACTTAAACAAAAAGCTGCAGTTCATTTGCGACCGTGAGAGTTTGTTGTTCGACAATGAAGTTTCAAAGCAAAAGATACTTCGTTTCAAAATTCCTGTATGGAAACGTTCTTTTGATATTATTGTATCTTTCTTTGCAATTATTTTTTTATCACCTATTTTAATTATTACAGCGCTTGCCATTAAGATTGAAGATCCAAAGGGTAAAATACTGTATAAATCAAAACGAGTAGGTACCAATTACACTATATTTGACTTCTTAAAGTTCCGCTCAATGTATAGCGATGCGGACAAGCGACTGCATGAACTAAGCAAGACAAACAATCAGTATGCAGAGCAGAATGTCGAGAACCCGAAGACTGTCATCACATCACCATTAGGCGAAAAGGCTGAACAAATGATGTTTGAAGAAGGTCTCGAATCGGAAATGATGATTAGTGATGATGAGGTAATGCTTGTCGGAGATGATTTTGTCGTTTCGGAGACAGACTTTAATAAGCAGAAAGAAGATGATATCAACAATGCTTTTGTAAAGATAGAAAACGACCCCCGAATCACTAAAGTTGGTCGTTTCATCCGTAAGACAAGTATTGATGAATTGCCACAACTTTTCAACATTCTGAAAGGCGACATGTCTATTGTTGGTAATCGTCCGCTTCCACTGTATGAAGCAGAGAAACTGACAGCAGATTCCAGCATCGACCGTTTCATGGCTCCTGCAGGACTCACTGGTCTTTGGCAGGTAGAGGAGCGAGGAAAAGGTGGAAACATGTCTGCCGAAGAAAGAAAACAACTTGACATTCTATACGGTCAGACCTACAATTTTGCGCTTGACATGAAAATTATCTGGCGTACATTGTTTGCATTCGTTCAGGCCGAGAACGTTTAATATATAGAAATGAGACTATCCCGAATCTTTTCATTTGTGCTGTTTGCACTGATCATCTCTACTCGTTCCATGGCTCAGGGCCAATTGGACGACAGCGGTATCAGTGCAGGTTTCTTTGACTCCAGCTTTGAGAACGACATTAACTTTTCAGACTTCCACCTGCCCCCGTTAGGTGTGCTTTTCGAAAATGCCAAGTCAAACCCAAATATTCTCCAGATGGCGAAGAAACAGGAAATTGCCCAAGCAGATGTGATAAAGCAGAAGAAACACATATTCTCTTATATCAACGGGCATGCCAGCTACAGTTATGGTAAAACAGACATGTGGGGAAACAACTCTTCAACTTACAACACTATGATCTATCAGTTCCAAGGCTCAGAACAGAGCTATTGGAACGTTGGTGTAAACGTAAGTGTTCCATTAGAAGACCTTTTGGATTTAGGACATTCTGTAAAACGTATGCGACTGAAGGTTGAAGATGCGCAATATGCAAAAGATGCTGCCTATGATGATTTAAAACTTCAGATTGCGACCCTCTATATTCGCATCACCAACAACCTTAATGCCTTGAAAACTGCAGGTATCAGTGCTGCTATCTATCAAGGTGCCAACCAATTGGAAGAAGAAGACTTCCACCAAGGCAACATGCAAATTGGTGAGTATGCTTATAGTAGTTTGCAGGGACAAAGCGCTGTAAACAACTATCAGTCACTTCTTACCAGTATTACAACAGATATCGTGACGCTTGAAATTCTCAGTCATACTCCTATTCTGACTAATACTACTACTGAGATAACACTCGAAAGTGGTATCTATAAGTCAGAGAAACAAATTCAGAAGGAAAACAAAGCTGCTGAAAAACGCATGCAAGAAAAGTTTGATGCAGAGGAACGCCAGATTGAAGAGTTAAAGAAAGAAGAGCAGAAGAAGATCGAAAAAGAAAAGGCGGAGAAAGAAAAGGCTGAAAGAGAGAGGGCCTTGAAAGAAAAAGCTGAAAAAGAGAAAGCCGAAAAAGAAAAGGCTATGAATAAATAACGCAACACTTAGACATCATGGACATTTTTAGATATTTTGTCAGATTCCTATATAAAATAAGGTGGTATTTAGTGATACTGCCGCTCATTTCTTTAGTTGTGGCCTATTTCGCAACACGTGATTTAGAGCGTATCTACGATACTGACACGACTATTTATACTGGTATGATGACCGGTTACAACATTGAGGGCGGTTCAGGTATTGCTGGTGGTAATGCTCAAGTCAACATGCAAAACCTGCTCACGATTATCACTACTGACAATACGATTCATGAGGTAGCCCTTCGTCTCTTTGCGCGATGCATGATGTATGGCAATGCCAACAAAGACAACAACTACATCAATGCTGAGCATTTCCGTGTATTGGATGCGCGTGTTCCTGCCGACATCAAAGCACTCATCAACCACAACAGCGAGGATGCAACTTATGCCAATCTGAAAGCCCATGAGAAAGCATCGAAGGACAACTATCTCTTCGGTATGCTAAACAGCGACTATTATTTCGGTATCAACAGTATCACTTCTCGCTTGAAGCCCATGCAGATGCCGAACACCGATATTATCAACATCTCCTATTCCTGCAACGATCCTGGTATTTGCTATAACACTGTCGATATTCTGAACGATGTGTTCTCGCGCCAATATCAGAACTTGCGTTATGGCGAGACTCACAACGTTATCAAATTCTTCGAACGCGCCGTTGCTCGTCTTTACAAGCAGTTGACCAATGCTGAAGCAGAACTGATTCGTTACAATATTAAGCACGACATCATCAACTATGCTGAGCAAACAAAACAGCTTACGAATCTAGAGGGCCAGCATCAAATTACGCTGAACGAGTTGCGCATGAAGCTGAAAACCACCGAAGCATTGATTCGATATTTGGAGCGTCAACTTGGAAACCGCCAAGAGATTATCAAATCGAACAAAGACTTCACCTCGCTGGTACGTGAGATTTCTCGCCTGCAGTCGCGTATTTCTAACCTCCGCTTGATGAGTAGCGAAAACGGAGGCTCAGATTCAGAGGCTCAGATAGAACTTGCTAAAGCAGAAGCCCAGTTGCGCGAATGTACAAAACAGGTAAAGGAGCTTACCAGAACCATCGAAGCCAACAACTACGGTACTGATACAGGTGTAAAAGCCTCATCACTTATAGATAAATGGCTGGAACAGATTCTTCTAAGAGAAGAGACACTTGCTGAGTTGCAGGCTCAGGATATCATGGAAGACTATTTGGCCAACCAATATAGCAAGTTCTCGCCCATTGGTGCTACCATTGAGCGCAAACAGCGACATATCGGTTTCGTTGAGGGCAACTACATTGAGATGCTTCGTGCCTTGAACGCAGCCCGTTTGCGTCAGCGCAACCTCCAAATGACGACAGCTTCGCTCAACGTGCTTAATCCTCCCACATTCCCCTTGCAGGCACAGTCGGCCAACCGCATCATGTACCTTTTGGGCGCATTTGCATTGACATTTTTCTTCGTCATTCTTTATTTCCTGATTATCGAATTACTCGACCGCACCTTGCGCGATCGCATGCGTTCAGAGCGAATCACTCAGATACCTGTCATGGGTTGCTTCCCAAAAGAAAGTACGCTGCGTTATCGCCGTTTCAACAAGACCATCAGCGATATGGCATTACGCCAGTTGAGCAAAGCCCTCCTACCCTATTTCAAAGAAGGCCAACAGAATGTGCTCAACTTGCTTTCTACAGATGCTGCCAACGGTAAGAGCTATTTGGCCCAAGAACTTGAAAGTTACTGGGTATCCATCGGTCTGCAGGTTCGTCGTCTCACCTATGACGAAGACTTCTTGGCAGAAGACAGCAGATATATCCTTGCTAAAGACATCAAGGACCTCTGTCCTGATATTCAACCAAACGAGATTGCTATTGTTGAGTATCCAAATCTGGACGATAATTCTATTTCCTCAGCCTTGCTGAACATGGGAACTATCAATCTCATGGTGACTCGTGCCAACCGCACATGGAAGGATGTTGACCAAAAGGCATTGAAAGAACTTCAGTCACGTTTGACAGATAAAGATTCCCTCTTTATGTATCTGACCGAGGCAAACCGTTATGCCGTTGAGGAGTTCGTAGGTCAGTTACCACCTTACACAGGATTCAACAATTTTGTTTACCGCATGTCTCAACTTGGTCTGACTGCTGTTGAGAACAGTCATGCGAAATAGTGATTACTTACATAGGAAACATTTCATACGAAACATGAATCGTCTCCGATGAAGAGAAGCGCAAGTATAACAAAAGACTTAAACGGAGGAAGAGTATTTTTACTCTTACTCCTTTTTGCTTTTGCCCTTTATCTATTTGTCAGCGCAGGCTTCCCAGCATTTGCAGCAGTATGCATGCTGCCATTAGTCGTCATAACGATTATTTTCGCTTTCAGAAAACAGTCTTCATTATTTTGGATACTGTTCATCGTAAACTATTTTCTACACTTTGCCGGCCGCCATCACTACCTACCGAATGGCATACCCATGTCATTGTACAATGAAGGCATCGAAGTTATGCTTCTCATCATGGCAGTGATAATGGCACCAGGTGAAAAGAAATTCAGCAAGGCTATCAATCCTATGCTTTTAGCCATTCTTTTATGGTGCAGTTTGGGATTTGTTGAATTATTCAATGACACGTGTGGATTAGGCTATGACGTAGCAGCCTGGTTTGCAGGTTTTCGATTACTATGTATTCAGTTCATCTGGACACTACTTGTATATACCATCTATATTAACTCCCCACAAAAAATCCACACTCTCCTAAAGATATGGGCTTTCCTTGCACTATTCTCTGCCTATTGGACATTTAAGCAGAAGATTTTTGGATTTACCCAAGCGGAGAATGTATGGTTGCAGACAGCAGGTAGAACACACATCATTCAGGGTGGAACACTGACTCGATATTTTTCAACTTTCTCCGATGCGGCCAATTATGGCTGTAATGCCGCAGCTACCGCAGTACTTTTTATGGTTGTTGGTATTACCTCACGCATCAAGAAAGACAAAATATTTTTCATTCTCACAAGCCTTGCTGTCATCTGGGGAATGTTTCAATCTGGTACCCGTACAGCAATTATTTGTTTGGGCATGGGTTTCATGGTATTCATTGTTCTCTCAAAATCATTCAAAATTGCAATCCCCTCTATCGCGATATTCTCATTATTTGCAGTAATACTCATTTTTACCAATATTGGCAATGGCAACCAGCAGATACGACGAATGCGATCAGCGTTTAATTCTGAGGACGCTTCTACTGCAACGCGAGATATCAACCAGGCAGTCATGAAAAAATACCTGGCCGATGCGCCATGGGGTATTGGCATTGGAACTGGTATGGAAAATGTCCCTGCCAACAATAAATTCCGCAAATTATCTACAATGCCCCCCGACTCAGAATACGTATTTATATGGATACGCACTGGCGCCATCGGTGTTTCAATATTCGCTATCTCCATGGTTATCATGTTCTTGGGGGCTTGTCGAGTTGTATTTTTTGAGATAAAGAACAGGGCATTAATGGGTATAGGAGCAGGGGTTTGCAGTGCCTTTGCTGCCATGCAACTTGGCGGTATCGGCAACCAGGTGTTGATGCAGTACCCCAATGGCTTATTATTCTTTGGCGCACTTGCCGTTGTCTATACACTACCCTATATAGAACCGGAATGGGAAAAATTCGAATTAGAGCGATTAAATAAAGAAAAAGAGAAACAAGAAAAGAAACTAGCCAAGAAACTTGAATCAAGAGCATAACATATCTATCATCACAGTCAATTACAATGGCTACGAAGACACCTGTAGCCTTATTGACTCGGTTGTCTCAAACCATATTGAGGCAGAAATTATTGTTGTGGACAATGGCTCAAAGAAAGATGAAGCATCGAAGATTCAAATTCGTTATCCTTTTGTAAAAGCGATTCGAAGCGATGAGAATCTTGGTTTTGCGGGGGGAAATAATCTTGGCATTAAGGCTGCAACAGGCAAATATCTCTTTTTCCTGAATAACGACACCGAATTCAGGGGTGATGCCACAGAAATAAACAATGGTATATCATCTTTGATCCGAACGCTCGAATCATCAAAAACGATTGGCATGGTTTGTCCGAAAATCCGTTTTTCTTGGGACGACTCCCCCATACAGTTTGCCGGTTACACTCCATTATCACCTATCACGCTCCGTAATGCCTCTATCGGCTATGGTGAAGCCGAGCGGGGACAATACAACACCGCCCACCCTACTCCTTACGCACACGGTGCTGCCATGATAGCCAAGCGTGAAGCAGTCGATTCAGCCGGCCTCATGCCAGAATGTTATTTCCTTTACTACGAGGAACTTGACTGGTCGATGATGTTTAAGAATGCCGGTTATGTGATATGGTATGACCCATCATTAACCATCTATCACAAGGAGAGCCGTTCTACGGGGCAGAACAGTCCACTAAAGACCTACTATCTCACGCGCAACCGCCTGTTGTTCATTCAGCGTAACATACCACGCCGTCTCCATTTTATCAGCTATCTGTACATGACATTAATGGTGGCGCCACGAGATATTTTGAAGAATATCATCAAAGGCGATTTTGCGCAACTTAAATCTATCCGCAGAGGTATTTACGACTTCTATACCAACCGGCAAGGGTATCGCAAACTATAAAATCCAAAAAGGGAAAAATGATTCAAGACAACTTCAAAATTCGCCTATCCAACACCATCTCATGGCTACGTCTTCCTCTGATCATCGCAATCATCATGCTTCATTGCTATTCAGTAGTGCGTCTAGATGGTGTAGCTTCTTCAGCCTATTTTAAGTTCCTTTATCCTTTTTCTTTATGGATTGGTGAGACTGCAGTTCCAGCATTTTTCTTTATTTCAGGTTTCCTGTTTTTCGCCAGTCGCAAGGATTATGTTCAAAAGGTCAAGACCCGAATTTCTTCACTTCTTGTACCTTACATTCTTTGGAACAGCCTCTTGATTCTACTTTACATATCATTTCTTCTTTTGGGCTATCCTCAAGACATCTGCGGAAAGAGCATAGCAGACTATGGAATCATAGACTACCTCCGTCTGTTTTGGGATCGCGGAACGTACGACAATGGCAACTTCACCCCTATATTATGCCCATTATGGTACATCAGGAATCTGTTTCTTGTAACACTCTCAGCCCCTATTTTCTACTATGCCATTAAATATCTTCGTGAACTGTTTCTGGTGGTGACTTTTGCATGGTGGATTTCAACCTACCACAATGCGTTTATAGAACAGACCATTTTCTTTTTCAGCCTTGGAGCATACTTTCCCATACACGACAAGAATCCCTTGAGAATAGTGTGCAGCTACCCATCACTATTCTTTACTATATCTATCCTACTGGGCATGGCTGATATCCTGACCCATACCCTATGGTCCACATCTGCCAATCTGCAGATACACCGTCTTGCAATTATCACCAATATTCCTGTTCTTCTCTATCTTGGTGACTATTTCAGCAATCACGGGCACACATTCTCAAAACTTTCACAAGCCACCTTTTTTATTTACTGCTCACACTACCCCATTGTTCTCTTTCTCAGAAAAGCCTGCATCGGCCTACTTCCCCAGGCTTCAGCCTTTACACACATCGCTTTATACTTTGCATGTGTAATATTAACGACCATTATCTGTTACGCTCTATTTAGGGCCACGCGCCTATTCTTTCCGAAATTCAACAATCTTCTATCTGGTAATCGATGAACAAGCGTATCCGTATCGCTCTAACAGGCATATCAACCCTTGCCGTCATCGTTATAGCTGCAGCATTATACGATTACTATACGTGTGCACAAGAAAGATTTCCATACCATATCAAGAAGTCTCAAAGTGACACACTTCGTATAGCATTTATCGGAGACAGCTGGGCATTCATGCATCGGGAATACGATGCTGCCACAAGCCAGTATCTTTCTCAAAGTCTTAACCACCCGGTCAGACTGATGTCATTTGGTATTTGCGGACTAACCAGTAGTGAGATTTATGAAAATATATTCGAGAACGATTCCCTCAAGGACTTTCTGTCAATCGGCCAC
This sequence comes from Prevotella sp. E9-3, assembly GCF_022024015.1. Taxonomy (NCBI): domain Bacteria; kingdom Pseudomonadati; phylum Bacteroidota; class Bacteroidia; order Bacteroidales; family Prevotellaceae; genus Prevotella; species Prevotella sp. E9-3. The sequence goes on along the minus strand of NZ_CP091786.1, from coordinate 1,032,969 downwards.
GACTACTGTATTCTTTCAGCCGGAATAAACGATACATACAAGAAAATGTCTCCTACATATTATTCCAAAAGCATTGAGCACATCAGCAATTTTCTCCTTTACAACGACATCAGCCCCATCATTATCGATATTCCGGATTATGATATATACAAGGCTTACGAACACCAAAAGACATCCAGGAAAATCATTCGCCAGCTATCCATGCTTATCAATGGCTTGCCTATTGACTGCAAGAACATCTACCGTGATGAGTTATACGAACTAACCTCAAGCCACAAATATAGAGGAAAAATAAAAGTCATCCCATTCAAGCTATGGAACGGCAATTATACAAGCGATCAAGAGCTTTACTACAGGAGTGACGGTATGCACCTGAACCGAAAAGGCTATGAGCGCCTCTTTGAATGTCTTCCAGAAGTATTACAAACGAATACTTATTCTGTTCCGTACTAACGGATGCGCCATCACATCATAATGGCACCACCTTCGAGATAAATTTTAGCTATAATTTTGAAGATTATAGCTAAAATTCAAGTAATTATAGCTATAATTTATTTCAGCCTTTATCAAATCTCACTGGAAAAGTTGTTTCATTAATGACCAATGGATTGACTTTTCATCAACCTTCGCAGTTCAATCACAGCTAAAGAGGTCATAAACGTGCACAGATGTTTGTTTTTTGAGTCTTTCCTTTGCGCGTTCTAAAAAAAAGAGTATATTTGCATTTCAATACAAACAAAAGACAATGATTGGAATGAATTTGTGGTGGATTCTATATATCATCGACGGATTACTTTTTACCGTTGCAGCGCTTACGGTGCTTTACCTTTTCATATTCGCCATTGCATCCCTTTTCTATAAGCATGACGAGATAAACAGAGCCAAACGCCAGAACCGCTTTATCATCATCATCCCCTCTTACCGCAGAGACGATGTTATTATGCAGTCGGTCAATTCCATCCTTGGACAGACCTACCCTCAGCGATTGTTCGATATTGTGGTAGTCTCCGACCATCAGTCTGAAATGACCAACATGCGATTGGCCCAACTTCCGATCACCTTGCTCACACCAGATTTTATAGAGAGTTCGAAAGCGAAATCACTTCAATATGCCATTCTGAACCTGCCAAAATTCAAGATTTACGATGCCGTTTTGATTCTTGATGCTGACAACCTTGTTGAGCCGGAATTCCTGGAACAGGCCAACGATGCATACGAATCGGCAGGTACAAAGGCCATCCAGATGCACCGTTTAACACGCAACCGCGACACCTCCATGTCACGTCTTGACTCTATTTTTGAAGAAATCGACAATTCAATTTTCCGTTTGGGCCACAATGTGCTGGGATTCTCTTCTGCACTGAACGGCTCGGGTATGATATATGATTTTGAATGGTTCAAATCAGCTATCATGAAAGTAAAGACCAGCGGTGAGGACAAAGAGCTGGAAGCAATGTTATTGCGTGACGGTATCTTTATCGAGTTTTTCTCAAACATTTATGTCTATGACGAGAAAACGCGTAACATGGCAGCATTCAACCGTCAGCGCGGCCGTTGGGCAGCCACCCAATTACATATATTGCTGAACAACTTACCCTATTTGCCGTCAGCAATTCTGAACCGTCGCTATGACCTTATAGACAAACTTCTACAATGGATTCTTGTGCCTCGCACCATCCTTATGGGAGTTATTATGGTGATGAGTATTACTCTCCCATTCATCTACTTCTCATTAGCCATCAAATGGTGGATAGCAGCGGCCGTCATAATGTTTGCATTCTCTGTAGCCACACCCGACCACTTGGTTGACAAGAATTGGGACCGCGATTTCCTACGTGCGCCTATTGTCATTCTATGGGGACTGGCTAATATCGTATGGATTGGCATTAAAGAGATGAGCAGTCGTATCCTTTCGGCAAGGAAAGCGATTAGGAGGAACTTTATTCATACCAAGTAGTCATGATCTGGCAGGTGATACATATCATAGACATCGTTCTTTGGCTACTCATAGCATGTTCCACATTCTATGTAGTTCTTTTCTCCCTTGCCTCATTACTAAAGCGACATAAAGCCGCTCAGCAGCAACATTCAGAGACAAGTCCCTACCATTTTCTCGTTGTCTATCCTGCCTACAACGAAGATACCGTTATCCGTCACTCAGTAGCCACTTTCCTACAGCAAGACTATCCCAAAGAACTATTCCAACTGGTGGTAGTCTCTGACCACATGAGCGAGGAAACCAACAATTGGCTTAAAGAGCAACCTCTTACCCTACTCCAACCTGTTTTCAAGAAAAGTTCTAAAGGCAAAGCCTTACAATATACCATCCAGCAATTGGGGGCTAAAGACCAAGAATGGCGCATCGTTATTCTCGATGCTGACAATGTTGTGGAACCCGATTTTCTGAGTCGTCTCAATCTTCTTTGTCAACAAGGCTATCGTGCCATTCAATGTCATCGAACAGCCAAAAATGCCGACAACGACATTGCTGCTCTTGACGGCCTGAGCGAGGAAATCAACAACACGCTATTCCGCAAGGCTCATAACAACATTGGACTATCATCGGCACTCATCGGTTCAGGCATGTGTTTTGAATATGAATGGTTTGCCCAGCATGTTGACCAACTTCAAACCGCAGTTGAAGACCGTGAACTGGAATCGTTGTTATTAATTGAAAACATCTATATCCATTATGCAGAAGACATCTATGTGATGGATGAGAAAGTCTGTTCAGGAGACAATTTCCAACGCCAACGCCTTCGTTGGATGACCGGTCAGGTGCAGTCACTCATCAGCATGCTGCCCCACCTACCCCAAGCCATCATTCATGGCAACGTCAATTATATTGACAAAACCATCCAACAAGCCCTTATTCCACGTAGTCTCCTATTGGTTATCATTCCCTTTATCAGCCTGCTCATCCTATTCATATCCCCTATATGGAGTATTAAATGGTGGGCATTATTAGCCAGTCTCATTCTATCAATAAGCATCGCCATTCCTTCAAAGCTACGAAACAAATCACTTTGGGGCAAACTGATTTCTTTCCCGAAATTGGTTTGGAGAATGGCAGCCAATGTCTTTCAAATAAACCATAAGGACACAAGTTTTATTCATACTTCACATTCCAAAACAAATAACGAATGAGTGAGCGAGTACATAGAAGTGTTATGAATATCAAGGTGGGAATGTTATTTTACATTCTCTCCCTATTCTTGGCATTCTTTTCTCGAAAGATATTCCTTGACTGTCTGGGTGCTGAGTTCATCGGACTGACCGATATGCTGGGCAACATTATGAGATTCCTCAGTGTTGCCGAACTGGGTATCGGTACCAGCATCGTTTTCTTCTTATACAAACCTTTACAGGAAAACGATCATGACAAGATTAACGAGATAGTGTCCATGCTGGCCTTTCTCTACCGCTGCATTGGTTTCCTTATTGGAGGTGCAGGCCTGCTTGTCAGTCTATTCTTTCCATGGTGGTTTAACAATCTGAGTACGGGTCTATTCCTTGTCTATTTTGCTTTCTATGCATTTCTTGGACAATCGTTGGTGGGTTATCTTTTCAACTACCGTCAACTTCTTCTTTCTGCCAACCAGAAACAATATGTTGTCCATAGTTATTTTCAAACTATTGGTCTGCTTCAGAGCCTTACGCAGATTGTCTTAGCCTACTATTTCAAGAATCTCTATCTTTGGGTTGTTGTCGGCTTTGTCTATACCATCATCGGCTGTATTCTGTTCAATCGCCGTATCGATAAAGAATACCCCTGGTTAAAAATAGACATGAAAGCAGGTAAGGCAAACCTCAAACGCTATCCGGAAGTACTGAAAAAGACGCGCCAGATATTTGTACAACGCATTAATGATTTCGTGCTGAATCGCTGTGATGCTATCTTCATCGGTTCTTTTGTATCCGTAACCCAAGTTGCCTATTACAGCAATTATATGATGCTTATCTACAAGCTCATCTTTCTGGTAAACATTCTCTCCGATGGTTTGCGTGCAGGTGTTGGAAATCTGATTGCTGAAGGCAATGAGAAGAACATTATGAAAGTATTCTGGGAACTGGCTACCGTACGTTTCTTTATTTTGGGTGGTGTTATTTTCTCGTTAATCATTGGTATTCAGTCGTTCATCACCTATTGGCTGGGTGTGGAGTATCAGTTAAGTATGCTCATTGTCTATCTCATCATCCTCCACCTGTTCTTCTATTTGCAGGATGCTGCTGTACTCATATTCATTGGCGGAGCAGGACTTTATCAAGATGTTTGGGCCACATGGACTTCATTCTTTATTACGCTTGGTATCACCCTTCTCCTTGCCCCACATTTCGGCATCATCGGCATACTCATTGGCAAGATGAGCAGTCTGTTCATCATCAATGTATTCTGGAAGCCCTACTTCCTATTCTCACAAGGTTTCAAAAAAAGGGTATGGATATTCTGGCGCGGCATGCTGCCACTCTATTTTATCTTTGGCATCTTTACTGTTTTTGCTGTAATAATCAAACAGCAAATCATCGATGTATATGCAGATTCTTTCATTATGCTTGTTATCATAGGTGCAGCAGTATTCATTCCTTTGATGCTGGCCTATTTCCTCACCCTGTTTATCTGCACACGAGGCATGAAATATTTTGTGGCTCGCAAACCTGTTATTTATAATCATCTGTCAAAACTAATCTGTCAAAACTGATCTAATGCTTCGCTTATGAAGATAGCAATCCTTACATCGGGCATTCTGCCTGTCCCTGCCGTACAAGGCGGAGCGGTCGAGAATCTGATTGACTACTATCTGGAGTATAATAACTGTCATCAGCTGCACGACATCACCGTGTTCAGTATTTGGCACCCAAAAGTTAAGCATCATCCTGCCCAACAGTCAACGGTCAATCACTATTCTTATATTGACACAACGAATTGGTTCGCCAAACTAAAGCGTAAACTTCATAGTAGGCTATATTCAAATGAGTATTACAATTACTTCATAGAATATTATTTCGAGGAAGCCTTTAAACGCATCAAGAAAGAGCATTACGACTATATACTGTTGGAGAATCGTCCAGGCTATGTATGCAAACTATCCAAACGAGGATTTACCAATCTTGTACTTCACCTGCACAATGATTTATTAAATAGTCAGACTCCTCACGCAGAGGAGATACTCAAGAATCTGAAAAAAGTCATTACGGTATCAGACTATATTAAACAAAGGGTCGCAACCATTCCCTGCTCAAGTTTCTCCCCAATAGTAACGACAGTGTATAATGGAATAGACCTGAACAAGTTCAAGAGGAAAAGCACGCTTTCGGTAACAAGAAGCGAACTTGGGCTTTCCGACTCCGATTTTGTTCTGGCATACAGTGGTCGTCTCAATCCAGAGAAAGGCATCTCTCAGCTCATTGATGCAATACTTTTATTGAAGGATCAGCCTCAAATAAAACTTATGATTCTTGGCGGAACTTTCTTCGCAGATGCTACCAATGAAAACAGTTTTGTTCGCACACTGAAGGAAAAATCACTACCCATCAAAGATCGATTGATATTCACAGGTTTTATTCCTTACGGCAATATACCCGACTATCTCCAATTGGCCGATGCTGCTGTAATCCCTTCAATATGGGCAGAGCCTTTTGGCCTTACCCTTATCGAGGCACAAGCCATGGGACTTCCCACCATCGCAAGCAAACAGGGTGGTATTCCCGAGCTCGTCAACGACGACAATGCCGTGATAGTTGCTACCGACCATGACTACGAGAAGAAACTGGCCGATGCCATCATGCTGTTATACCAGTCGTCACAACTGAGGGCCGACATGGCTTTAGCTGCTGAGAAGAACGCCTTCCACTACAACAAGGAGCGTTATGCCAGTGAATTCTTCGGGGTTTTAGAATCATTATCGAAATGAAAGTAAGCGTCATACTCCCTGTATATAACGTTGGGCCTTATCTGGAAGAAGCCTTGGACTCGTTGTGCAATCAAACGCTCAACGACATAGAGATTATTGCCGTCAACGATGGTTCTACGGATGACAGCGAAAATATTTTGAAGAAATATGCCTCGCAAGATCAAAGAGTCAGATATTATAACCAGACAAACCAAGGACAGTCGGCTGCAAGAAACAACGCTTTGCAACACGCCAAGGGAGATTATATCTACTTTATGGATTCTGACGACACCATAGATAGTGATGCTTTACAACGTTGTTACGAATATGCTGAAAAAACAAAAGCCGACTTCATATTCTTTGACGGCGAAATAATGCAGGAGAAAGAAGCCGCCCCACTTGCATGGAACTATCATCGCACATATTTAGTAAACGAAAACATAGCCTACAGAGGGGATGAGCTGCTTAATCTGATGCTTGACAAACAGAAGCATAATTGTGTAGTGTGGCTGCTATTCATTCGGAAGGTTTTTTTGGACGGCATCAATCTCAAATTCTTCAATGGTATCATTCATGAAGATGAACTATTCACTGTTTCACTCACTCTGCAGAGCGACAATATCTATTGCCTGCAACAGAGTCTTGTAAAGCATCGGGTGCGCCGTTCTTCAACAATGGGTATTAGCTATTCTCAGCGAAACGTCAACTGCTATCTCACTGTTATTGACGAACTGTTCCGTTTTCAGGATTCCCCTCTCATCAGAAAATATGCATACTACACTTTAAGTAAGGTGTTCTATACAGCCCATCTGATACCATTAAAAGAAAAGCCCGCCGTATTCTGGCGAGCTATTAAATCAGGCTATCTGAAATATATAGGATGGAAATCCTGTTTGGTATTCTGGCTGAAGCAGTAGAGACTTCATTGTCGCTTCACCAGATTATCCTCTGAATCTTCATAATGGTCTGTTTTGTGGAAGATGCGGCTGAGAAGCTACTCGAAGCCACCCAACTTAACTGGAAAAAGAAGTCAGAAGAGGCTTTCACCATAACCAACCACTTCAACCTCTCTATAATCGCAGAACAGTGGCGAGAGATCTTGTAACAAAATCACGGGTCAACAACTTTATCGAATTGAACACAAGATATGCATCATATATTATGTACAAATCGGCAATATCGGACTTTACGCATAATATTTTATGCATTGCATAAGTTACAAATAATTGTGCTAGCTGTCAAATAATTTGTCAAAAAAGAAGGTATTGGCTAGAAGTAATACAGTATTATTCATTTGCAGAAAACAAGAAATTGTGAAAATCAATCAGCATCACTGAACAAAATTATGGCTCGATACTTTCAAACTGGTATCGAGCCATAATCATATAAGTTCTTATTAGTCCTTTAGACATCCTATAGGAACCACATAAATGCCATCCTCGCGACGATAAGCGTACGTTCCAACTCCAATCAGAATCATTTTAAAAGAAGGCATTTTCATCTTTTCGGGGTCTATCTTTTCCGTCAACAAATTCAATGCGTCTACTCCCTCTTTTATCAGTTTATCACCGCCAAGTTTAACCTCAACCAAACCGTATCGTCCGTCTCTCAGATGTACCACCGCATCACACTCCAATCCATTTCTATCCCGGAAATGGTACACCTTCCCGTTCAAAGCCTCTGCATACACCCGAAGGTCACGCACTGCCATCGTTTCAAACAGTAGTCCAAATGTATTCAAATCATTTATCAAATCATTCGGGCCTACGCCCAGTGCTGCAGTAGCGATAGACGGATCAGTAAAATATCTTGTATCACTCGTTCTTATAGCAGACTTACTCCTCAAATTAGGATTCCACGCCTCGCTATCCTCCACAACAAAGATTTGTTTTAGTGCCTTGCAATACGAAGCAATAGTATCTTCCGATAAGGTGTCAGCTTCATTTGCCATCAGGTCTGCCTTAATGGTACCAAAAGATGCTTGGCTACCTTGATTTCTTGCCAATGAACGTAAGAGCCGATGTACCCTCACTGGATCACGGTCAACGCCATCGACTTTCTGTATATCACGTTTTTCAACTGATTCCACATAGTCAAAGGCCTGATCCAGTGCAATCTCTGGTTCCATGTCAACGGCAAGAGGCCATCCGCCACGACAGGTAAGGAAAGCTATCTTCTCAATATCCATTTCGTTGATACCTCCAATCTGAACCGGTGCATTGAACAACTCAGCAAGAGACACTTCACCCGTTGACTCCTGTGATTCCCATAGACTCATCGGACGCATCTTTAACCATCCGATACGTCCTGTTCCTGAGTGTATCACATGGCTCATATCAGCCGGAACTGACGAACCCGTCAAGACAAACTGCCCCAGCGGCCCATGATCAGATTCAAATCGAATGCTGTCCCATAATTGGGGGGCAACCTGCCATTCGTCTATAAGCCTAGGAATATCACCCTTCAGAATCAGTTTGGAATTCAACCTTGCCAATTCTACGTTCTGCTCCACCATGCCCGTTTCCGTCATATACTTCACACTTTGGGCAATCTGTTCTGCCGTGGTAGTCTTTCCGCACCACTTTGCCCCTTCAATGAGTACTGCCCCTTTGCCTGCTAGCTTACGCTGTAGCAGGCCATCTGCTATTCTCTTCTTATACGTCGTTTCCATATTTATGGCTTTTACTGGGTGCAAAGTTACAAAGAATAATTTAAATTCAGCCATTTGACGAAGAATTATTCGCCCATTTGACGTAAATTCATTCACCCGTTTGACGAAAAACCTTCCGCCTATTTGACGTAATTCTCTTCTGTATGTGTCTATAAAAAATCCAATTGATCAGAGTATCGATCCACGTTGAAAGCCTTCTATGGTGCCTTGAAGTCCTCTGATCGTTACATCAAGTTTGCATTCTTGACGGGTGTCACGAAGTTTGGCAAGGTTAGCGTGTTCAGTGACTTGAACAATCTCATAGACCTATCATTAGACCATCGCTATACCAATATCTGTGGCATTTCCGAGAAAGAAGAGAACAAACTATCCTTTGGAGATGATAACCCGTGAGGAAGTAACTGCCGACACGCTGAACAGCATCGAGATAATGGACGAGAATCCGTTGCCATTACTCTATCAGAGTGGATATCTGACCATTAAAGACTATGACCAGGAGTTTAACACCTATCTTCTTGGTTTCCCTAACCGTGAAGTAGAGGAAGGCTTTATGAAATATCTTGTACCTTTTTATAGACAGAAAAATATAGATGGTATTATTTCTTCTTCATCAGATTATCCCCTGAATCTTCATAATGGTCTGTTTGGTGGAATATGCGACCAATACCCTTCATCTGCACTTTTACGTGATCTACGAAACTGCGCCACATTGACTGGTTACCAATGGTACCATAACCAGTAACAGGGCGTGCTTTGCGATGATAGAGAAATGCTATTCTACCAAATTTCTTTAACGACAGAGCCAAAGATCCATCTTCGCCCCTACGAATATCCGTACGTATAGTACACTGGCGAGCATAATCGGCATTGAAGGCAAAAGTCATGCCACGGATATTTAATTCGGGACGTTTAAAATGCTGTACCCAGAGGAAAGTATCACGAATCAGTTCAAAGCAGAACAGGCTGAAAGCCGAATGATTCTCATCAGGATAAAAGCTCCAAAAAGTACCAACGCAGGAAACTCCCGGCTTTAGCAATTTTGACATCATCTTGTCCACATAACATGATGGATAGAAAGTATCAGCATCAATAAAGAAGTGATATTTTCCACGAGCATGCTCCAATCCGCACTGACGGGCATAACCAGGACTTTGACGTTCTTCATTAAAATACGGGACTCCCAACGACTGATACACTTCTTCTGTGCGATCCTTCGAATTATTGTTCACACCTAATATCTCAATCGGATATTTTGTTTCCAACTCACTAAGCGACCACAGGCATGAAGCCAAGCGCTGCTCCTCGTTATAAGCTATAACAACGACAGAAACCAAAGGTTCCGAATTCTGCAAGCGAGACAATCGCTCACGTATGTCGCCAACAATTGACAGAGGAACCTCACTGAAAGGTTTCCCATAAATAGTCAGATATTTATCGTACCAACTTGCCATAACTCTGCAAATATACAGAAAAATATTTGCAGGAATCAACTTTTCTTCATATTTTTGCATGCAACACTAAAAAAACTACTGTTGTTGACAATCGATATTGATATAAATATCATACTGTTTGTCAACCTAATATAAGACATGGAAAAAATAGATTTCGTTGTAACTTGGCTAGACTCGTCCGACCCTGAGTGGCAAAAGTTGTTTGAATCCTACAGGCAAAATGCCAAAGGAGACAAATCTAAGGCCCGTTTCAGAGACATGAATTTCTTCAATTATTGGTTCAGAGCAGTAGAGAAATATGCTCCATGGGTCAATAAAGTTTATCTGATAACCAACGGCAAATTTCCCGATTGGATAAACAGGGACAATCCAAGACTTGTTCTTGTCAAGCACGAAGACTACATGCCAAAAGAATGTCTTCCTACCTTCAATTCATGTGCTATAGAATTGCACATGCATCGGATTAAAGGACTTTCTGAGCATTTCGTTTATTTCAACGATGATATTCTCTTAAATGCTCCTGTATCTCCAGACTATTTTTTCAGGAAAGGACTTCCATGCGACTCCAACAAAGAGACCTGTTTTAATGTTCCTATTTATACGAAAAAGGAACGTTTCAACACCTTTATGTCCTTGCTTGCAGATATAGGCATCGTCAATGCCCATTTCAATCGTTGGCACACCGTATGTCAATCACCTTGGCGATGGTTTGGCCCTCATTTGGGACTGAAAGGACTTATCATGAGTGGAATACTTATGAAACAGCATCTTTTTGTAGGTTTCTCCAACTATCACACTGAACAGACCTATTTGAAATCAACTTTTGAAGAAGTATGGGAAAAGGTTCCGGAATTTCTGGAGGCCAGTTGCTCACGATTCAGAGAAGAGGTGATTGCCAATCCCTACTTGTTCAGATACTGGCAATTGGCACGAAACAAGTTCTATCCTCATAAGAAGAGATTTGCCACCATACACATTTCCAGTAAGGATGACATCAGCACCATTAAGGACGCTTTGTTTAATCCGCACATAGTGTCTGTATGCCTAAATGACACTTCTTTCTGTTCGGAAGAAGACTTCGATATAGTAACCCGTCATATACTAGACTTCTTTAACCAGAAATTGCCAGAGAAGTCTTCGTTTGAAATATAAGGAATATGCTGGACCTTAGTATTATCATTCCAGTATATCAGGTAGAACGGTACATACGTCCTTGTGTTGAGAGTATTTTCAGACAAGGACTGGATGAGTCGCGCTTCGAGGTCATCATCGTGAATGACTGCACAAAAGACCGAAGTATGGCAATGATTGCCGACATCATTCAGCAACATACCAACATCACGGTCATCAACCATCCTGAGAATCTCAGTCTTTCAGTAGCTCGAAACACAGGTATTGATGCTGCGAAAGGTAAGTACCTGTTCATGCCAGATTCTGACGATTTACTCATTGAGAATTCTCTTCCTCCTGTATTGGAGAAAGCCCTTGAATTGGAGGTCGATTTGGCTGTAGCAGGTTTCTTCCCTGTCAACGACAAAAACATTGATTCTTTCAAAGTTACTGAACGGCAGGAATTTACGTTCAAAGAGAAAATTGGCGAACAACTTTTCTTGGAGGATTTGAATGCTTACCAATGCTATGTTTGGAGGACCTTGTACAGGAGAGATTTCATTTTAGAGAATCAAATCCGATTTATTCCTGGCATCAACTATCAGGACGTTCCTTTCACTCATGAATGCCATCTGAAAGCAAAAAGAAGCATTGTAACGCCTTGGCCCATATACATTTATCGAGTGGACAGGCCTGGAGCTGCGACAACAGTTTTTTCTGTAAAGAAGTCCAGAAGCTACAGTATTGCTATCGGGAGTACATGGAACCTGTCTAAAATGCCATCATTGTCAACAGAAGCTCGATATAAGGTAGAGGAAGATGTGTATCATTCTTTCTGCACCATGATGTTCCATACGGTGTATGCCATTGAAAAGACGTCAGAGCGCATACAGATACTCCAAATTTTGAAGAAAGAGGCTCCCGATTTGAATTTCAAGCATGGTTTCTTCCAGAAACTAACCACTTTCATGTACCGTTATCTGCCGATTCACTATCTTGAAGCATTCTATCTCTATTATCAAATATCCTATAAGAAAATTCCTATTATAAAAAGTTTAAGGAGATACATGATTACCAAAAAGCTATAGTCTTTATTCATCGAGGACTCCCTCAAAAAGATTTTTCCAGCGTTCAGCAATTTGTTCCATCCTGAACCGCTGGACATTTTTTAATGCCTGCTCAGAGAATGAATTTCGCAGTTTCTCGTCGGCCATCATTTTTGATAGTGCTTCAGCTAAAGCGGCAACATTTCCATTTTCAACAAGCAGTCCGTCATGTCCATCGCTAACAATATCCTTTGGGCCACATGGGCAGGCAAAGGAGACCACCGGCAATCCACATGCCATTGCTTCGACAAGTACCATACCAAAACCCTCAAAACGAGAACTGAACACAAACAAGGAACTATTCTGATACTCAGTCTCTATATCCTTTGTTTTCCCATTCAAGTGGCATCGGGCTGCATCAACATTCAACTCTTTCAGTTGTTGTTCGTATGGTGTACGGTCACCATCACCATAAATAGCAAGTTGCCAATCGGGATATCGATGTTCTACTAACGACCATGCCTTTAACAATAAATCGAACCCTTTCTGATAGGCATATCTACCAACGGCTATCACTCTTTTCTCAGTCAACTGACTCACTTTTTGGGGAACGAACGATAACGGATCAGGAATCACACACACATTGGGCAACTCCTGCCAAGCCTGTCGATCCTCTTCTGTTAATACAACAAAGCGATCCAAGTGTTTCAACTTAGTGACCAAGTTTCTCATCCAGAACTTTGCAAAAAGATTCTTTACGAAATTAGCATCTCCTTTCTCAAAGTTACGATAGTTGGCACGATTCACATGCAACTCACCTATTTTCTTGCTACCGTCTTTAATATTAGACAAGAAGTTTATTTCTCGCCTCAACAAACTAATAGTGATATCAGGTCGCAGGCGCATGAGTTCAGCAGTCAGTTGTTTCCTAAAAACACGCTGTTTCCGCAAATAAACAAACACTTTCTTTGCAAACGAGCAAGTCCAGAGTTCTTCAAAATTAATATCCAGATTAACCACCTTCACCTTTGGTGATAATGGATAGAACAACGTTTTTCCCTTGCCTTCAGTCAGAACTATCGTGATATCATAACCAAAATGCTCAGCAAAATAGTTAGCCTTTAGCGTAAGTACACGCTCTACGCCACCTGCCATATATAGAGCCGGAGTTACATAAACAATCTTCATAAGCTCTTCATTCCTCATTCCACACTTCTTGTTCTACACTCGTCGATTACCCGTCCCATCTGAATTTTCCAAGTAAGATGCTCTACGGTCTTACGGATTTCCTCTGGCTTCATAGAGAAATGTTCCATAAAGTCAACAATACGCTGAATATCCAATGGTGATTCATCGGCAGGAGCCTTCAGTACATAGGGCTGATAATCAAAATCTGAATCTTGCTCACTGTAAACAAAAGGAATGCCACGAGTTGCATATTCACGGTTCTTCAAGGTTTTGATAACGGTGATACCACTACGATGACGGCCCAACGAACCTATTGCAAACTGGCATTGATTGAACACCTTGGTCAGTTCATCACCGAAAAGTTGTCCGTGGAAGATGATATTATTCCGAACCTGATAACGATCCAAAAGAGGTTCAAAGACGGTCTTCATTGTATTAGGATGAACACCTCCAACAATATGGAAATAGACATCGCGTGTTCCTTTATATTCGCCGATTCCTGATACCACACGGTCAAAGCCATGCCAACGATGCACTTCGGCAACACCAATAAGATGAAGTTCAGATGGCTGATGGCAGATGGCAGATGGCTGATGAAGCGGGATACTATCAAAATCTACTCCATTACTTATACGGATAGTTCGCTGACCAAAGATGGTTTCTGCATCGCTGAAGGTGACAAGAGCATCCATATATTTATATAGTCTGCGCCGAAACAGTTGGTCAATCTTCAGTCCCAATTGAATTTTCCACTCGAAATTTTTGAATTCCTCGTCGTATGGATAGGTAGGGATTTCAGTCACCGCCTTGATGCCTGCTTCATGAAGCCTACGGAAGAAACGAATCAACCAGGGATTTGCATTTTGAAAGCAACGGGCATAGACAAACTCTATTTCGTTCAGCAAACAGTATTCAAACAAACGGTTGTATTCTGTGCGCTGTCGTATTCCTGCCATAAATCCCGTTCCGTAATCAGCCAATACTTGATCATCGATATATCTGCAACGATGACCATTTTCAGCAAATCCATACGAGCAAAGGTGCACCTCATGACCGTTCTCGCGAAGTCCTTTAACCTGATAGTGTATTTTCTTCGAAATACCACTTACCTCACTGAAACCATGATATACAAGAAATAGGATTTTCATTATAAACAGTAATTTTGAGGCAAAGATACGAAATAAATTGTAATTCGTTTGCTATAATTCGACATAATTTCGTAATTTTGCGCTTTGTAAAACTGTCGCCCCGTCCGTTAAGGGGTTATTAAACAACAAAACTATATATTAAAATGAAAGTAATGAAATTCGGCGGAACGTCCGTAGGTTCCGTAGAAAGCATTCTGAGCCTCAAGAGAATTGTAGAGGCCGAGAAAGAACAAGTGATTGTTGTTGTGAGTGCGTTGGGAGGCATCACCGACAAACTTATTGCCACCTCCCAGTTAGCTCTTAAAGGTGATGAAACATGGAAAGATGAATTTGAGTCCATGAAGCAACGCCACCATTCGATGGTAGAGGCTATTATCACCGATAGCAACAAACGAACTACGCTACTGACTACACTCGATGATTTGTTCGAACAGCTGCGTTCAATATATTATGGTGTATTTCTTATCCATGATCTGAGTCCGAAGACTCAGGCCACCATCGTAAGTTATGGCGAGCGACTCAGTTCGCATATCGTTGGTGTCCTTATCAATAACGGCCAGCGTTATAACAGCCGTGACTTCATAAAGACCGTTCGCAAACAAGGTAAGCATGTGCTTGATGCCGAACTGACGAATCATTTGGTACGCGAAGCCTTCAAATCGATTTGCACCGATTCAAAAGCAGGTACTACTATCCCCGTTGTTCCAGGTTTTATCAGCCGCGACCATGACACTGGCGAGACAACCAATCTGGGTCGTGGAGGTTCAGACTATACCGCTGCTATCATAGCTGCTGCGCTGAATGCTTCAGTATTAGAGATATGGACCGATGTAGATGGATTCATGACTGCCGACCCACGTGTCATCAAAACGGCCTACACCATCAACGAACTCTCATACGTAGAAGCAATGGAGCTTTGCAACTTTGGTGCAAAGGTTGTTTATCCGCCTACCATCTATCCTGTCTGCGTTAAGAATATTCCAATCCGCGTAAAGAACACTTTCAATCCCGAACATCCGGGCACGCTCATCAAGCAGAAGATAGAAAACGACCACCGCATGATTAAAGGTATATCCTCCATCAAGGGAACCACACTCATCACGGTAACAGGTCTTTCTATGGTTGGTGTGATTGGTGTAAACCGCCGTATTTTCTCTACCCTTGCTGAAAATGGAATCTCTGTATTCATGGTTTCTCAGGCCTCGTCAGAGAACTCAACTTCTATCGGTGTACGCGATGAAGATGCCGAACGCGCTGTCGAAGTGCTGAATCAGGAGTTCTCGAAAGAGATTGTCACTGGTGCCATGTTCCCCATGCATGCTGAAAGTGGGTTGGCAACCATCGCCATCGTAGGCGAAAACATGAAGCATACACCTGGCATCGCCGGTAAACTGTTTGGCACACTGGGACGTAGTGGAATCTCGGTTATCGCCTGTGCACAGGGTGCTTCCGAGACAAACATTTCATTTGTGGTAGATGCCAAATACCTGCGTAAGTCGCTCAACGTGCTTCACGACTCGTTCTTCCTGTCTGAATACAAGGTACTGAACCTTTTCATCTGCGGTATCGGTACTGTAGGGGGCAACCTTATTGAACAGATTAACTCGCAATATAAGATGTTGAAGGAGAACCGCCAACTGAAACTGAAAGTGGTGGGCATCGCCTCCAGCAAAAAAGCCATATTCAATCGCGACGGCATAGACCTACGCACTTACAAGGAGCAGATGGCCAATGCCAGTGCCAGCAATATCCAGCGACTAAAGGAAGAAATCATCGGCATGAATATATTCAACTCAGTATTTGTTGACTGTACCGCTTCTGCAGATGTGGCAGCCCTCTATCAGGACTTCCTCGACCACAACATCTCTGTAGTTACTGCCAACAAAATTGCTGCCAGCGGTCCTTATGCCGACTATCACAAACTGAAACAGACAGCCCTTCAGCGTGGCATTAAATTTCTCTTCGAAACCAACGTGGGTGCTGGTCTGCCGATTATTGGCACCATCAACGACCTGCTAAACTCTGGCGACAAGATTCTTCGCATTGAAGCAGTACTCAGTGGCACGCTCAACTTTATCTTCAATACAATATCAGCCGATGTTCCATTCTCAGAAACGGTTCGTCTCGCTAAGGAAAAGGGCTATTCAGAGCCCGACCCACGCATTGACCTCTGCGGAAAGGATGTGATTCGCAAACTGGTCATTCTCACTCGCGAGGCTGGTTACAAAGTTGAGCAAAGCGATGTAGAGAAGAACCTTTTCATGCCCGATTCATTCTTTGAAGGTCCGATTGACGATTTCTGGAAGAATCTGCCTACACTTGATGCCGACTTCGAAACTCGCCGCAAGGTACTTGAGGCGGAAGACAAGCGCTGGCGTTTTGTTGCCAAGATGGAAGGCGGAAAGACCTCCGTATCGCTGGAAGCTGTTGGTCAGCATCACCCATTCTACGGTTTGGAAGGTTCCAACAACATAGTATTGCTCACCACCGAACGCTACAAGGAGTATCCCATGCTCATCCAAGGCTATGGAGCGGGAGCTTCCGTCACCGCCGCCGGAGTATTTGCCAATATCATGTCAATCGCTAATATTTAAAGGTCATGAAGCACGTTATCATTTTGGGCGATGGCATGGCCGATCATGCCGTTGAACGCCTTGGAGGAAAAACTCTTCTTCAGTATGCCGACAAACCGATGATGGACTTACTGGCAAAAAAGGGGCGTACAGGACGGCTCATCACCGTTCCCGAGGGATTTCCTCCTGGCAGTGAAGTTGCAAATACAGCTATCCTTGGTTACGACCTGAATAAAGTTTATGAAGGCCGTGGCCCGTTGGAGGCAGCTTCCATTGGCTATGATATGGCCGACGACGATTTGGCCCTGCGCTGCAACATCATCACTCTTGAAGACGGAAAGATTATCACCCACAATGGTGGCAACCTGGAAACTGAGAATGCCCGAGTGCTCATTGACTACCTGAACGAGACACTGGCAAAACCCATCAACGAGCAAGAGGGATGCGAACGTGTGAAATTCATTTGTGGCATACAGTACCGCCATCTACTTATCATGAAGGGTGGCAACAAACATATCACTTGTGCTCCACCCCACGATCATCCAAACGAAGAGTGGAGACCTCTGTTAGTGAAATCTGAAAAAGGTTACGAACAGGAGGCGCAAGAAACTGCCGACCTTCTCAATAACCTTATCCTAAGGTCACAAGAATTATTAGTCAAGCACCCCTATAATATTGAGAGAGCAAAACAAGGAGAACGCCAAGCCAACAGTATCTGGCCATGGAGCGGCGGTTATCGTCCTTCCATGCAGACACTCATGGAGCAGTATCCGCAAATCAAGACTGGCTCTGTTATCTCTGCCGTTGACCTCATTCAGGGTATTGGCCGCTATGCCGGACTCCGCATCATCAAAGTGGAGGGTGCTACAGGTTTGGCCGACACAAATTACGAAGGAAAGGCCGAAGCAGCTATTGAGGCGCTGAAGAAAGATGACTTTGTCTTTGTTCATGTAGAAGCTACCGACGAAGCTGGCCACGACGGTGACCTCGACTTGAAACTGCGTGCCATCAATTACTTGGACCAGCGCCTCATCAAGCCAATCTATGAAGCTATTGAGAAAATGAATGAGCCCGTTTGCATGGCAGTTCTTCCCGACCACCCCACCCCTGTCGAGTTGCGCATCCATGTCAACGAGCCAGTTCCCTTCCTTATCTATTATAAAGGAATAGAACCAGACGAGGTTCAACACTACGATGAACTATCCTGCGTCAGCGGCGGCTACGGTCTCTTGCGCCTGAACGAGTTCATGAAGGAGTTCATGAAGATATCATGACCGCTCGCTAACGATGGCAGGTTCAGGAAGCAGCGAACAGTAGTTCAATCCCAACATTTTCTCCACGCGCAGGAATGTCGTTGCCCCAAACTCTGCCTTTTCGGCTATCTGCTCATCATCATAGGAATCATCAAAAAGAAGTAATGCAAATAAAATGCAAAGTAGAATGAATCCATTTTTGTGCAAAAAAAATAGTATCTTTGCGCAAAAAAGAAAAAGATGAAGAATTCTCTTTTGCTACTCACCGTATGCCTGTTTCTCCTTTCCTGTGGCGACGCAAGGAAGAATGAGCGGGCATATTTCCTTCATGGTGCATGGATGTTACAGCACGTAGAACTTCCTATGGGACGCGAATTGAACTACACAAGAGAAGGTGATGGCACACTTTGCCATATTTACACCAGCGACAGTATGCTCTATGAATGCCGACTGGCTACCACTCCGACAGGACTGGTCATTAGGCCAAAAGCGATTGCCCAAGTGACACTAATAGACAAGGGAGGCGGTGAACTGCTCTATCTGGAGGACGGAGATCCGCACCCTCTCACCATCTGCAACGACAGCACCATCACTATTCAGCGCAGCGGTGTGATTTATACCAGTGTTCGCGACGACGACATCTTTCAAGAATGGAGCAACGAGATCTGTAATATAATTGATACGGCCATAAAAGACGAGAATGCCGACAATAGCCGCTACGTGCTCTCAGCCAAAGAACGGCGACAGGAAAGAACCATCGTATGGATTGCCTGTGTCTCGTTGCTCATCGCTGTCATCGCACTGGTGTCTGTACGGTTAGCCATCATCAATCGCAGGGCGAAACGACAGCTTCAACTACAATTACGACAGATACAAGAGGTGCAGGAGAATCGGCCTTCAACCGTAAGAAAAGCCGTGGAGACCGTGGAAAAAACATTTTTTGTTTCCGACGAATACGCTACCTTTTACCGACGTATAACCAACGGACAGCGACTGAAGGAAGAAGACTGGCAACAGGCAGAACAACTCCTAAAGATGGTATATCCCGGCTTTTGCAGTCAGCTGCGCGGTATTTATCCAATGTCAGAACTGGAGTTTCAGTCGTGCCTGCTCATCAAGCTCCGCATAGCTCCCAAAGATATTGCAACAGTACTAATGCGAGACATGAGCACCATCAGCACCGTGCGTAGTCGTTTATATAAAAAGGTGTTTGGCAAAAAAGGCGGTGCACGCGATTGGGACGAGTTTATCCTGTCAATGTAGCAAAGGTACACTTGCAAACGAATTGCAAAATGCTTGCAAAGCAGATGCAAGCTGAAAAACTTGGTCTGTTGGCCAAAAGCCTGTACTTTTGCGACGTATTAATTCACATGATGTTTAACCCATAAAAAAATCAAGACACATGAGAAAAATGGTGTTAGTAATGGCAATGGCACTTATGAGTGCTATGCAAGTATGCGCCCAAAGTACGAAAGTGGCCGACAAGGAACTTATTGGTGTTTGGATGCTTGAGAAAATGCAGTGGGATGGCGAGAAGTTACGCATCTGCGGCAAAGCGAGCGGCTACACGCAGTTTAAGTACTATGGTGCCGATGGCGAATACGCATGCGCTGAGATTGCTCTCTCAAAAGAAGGCAAGATTGTGGTGCTGCCTCATGAGTACGGAACCTACACTTTCAAGAACGGTGTTTATAGCGAGATGGGGCGTCCCGCAGTTAAGCCCGAGGAAATGATGATGATTGACAACACTCATTTCAAAGGTCGCTGGAAGAATCTGAACCAAGAATGGGTGAAGCTAACTGAACTGCCCAACAAGGTGGTGAGATATATAGTGAACTGCTGCAAGTACAAGGACACACCTGCCGATGTACAGCAGACAATCAAGCAAAACATGTTCAAATAAAAGTTAGTAAATAATAGAACTGCAGTAACGGCACGGGGCGCAGCGATTGCGCCCCGTGTCTCTATTTATCATTTCAGTCCATCCATATCTGGTCTATAAATTAAGTTTGTCGTTGTTCCAACATATTTCCACCTCATTTTGTCCGTTTTTCCAATAATTAACTATTTATTCAAAAATTCTGAAGGATGCATCACTGAAGCCTCCAGAATTGTCCGCCAAATTGCACGGCTGACAGTTGCCTCACTCAGTCTAATCACAGAGCATTACATAAAAAGAAAAAAAAGAAAAAGATTTTCTTTGTATTGTTCTGTCTTAATCGTACCTTTGCAGGGCAGAAACTATAATCAAAAATCAGAATATGCAATACTACAGCACTAATGGTAAAGCGCCAATGGCCACGCTCGAGAAAGCAGTGGTAAAAGGACTAGCCGAAGATCGCGGGCTCTACATGCCCGAACGGATTAACCCTCTGTCTAAGGCATTTTTTGAGAACATGCCCAACATGAAGTTTCAGGATATTGCCTACAATGTGGCCGATGCTTTCTTTGGCGAAGACATAGACGGCGACAGTCTGCAAGATCTGGTTTACGACACCTTGCAGTTTGAATGTCCCATCAAGAAAGTCAAAGAGAACATTTATTCACTGGAACTGTTTCATGGACCAACACTGGCATTCAAAGATGTAGGTGCAAGGTTCATGGCCAGGATGCTGAGGTATTTCACTCAGAACAATAAGAGCGCCCTGAAAGATAAGGGTAATGGTCTGATCAATGTGCTTGTTGCTACTTCTGGCGACACGGGCTCGGCTGTGGCCAACGGATTCTTAGGTGTTGAAGGCATCCACGTGTATGTGCTCTACCCAAAGGGCAAGGTGAGTCCTATTCAGGAATGTCAGTTCACCACATTGGGACAGAACATCACAGCTATTGAAGTGGACGGTGTGTTCGACGACTGTCAGCGCTTGGTGAAGAGCGCGTTCATGGACGAAGAACTGAACAAGCACATGAAACTCACCTCGGCCAACTCTATCAACGTGGCCCGCTTTCTGCCACAGGCATTCTATTACTTCAATGCGGTGGCTCAAATTACTTCTCAACTCTCACCTCTCAACTCTCAATTAGTAATGTGTGTGCCTTCAGGCAACTTTGGCAACATCTGCTCTGCTTTGTTCGGCCACAAGATGGGACTACCTGTTAAACGTTTCATTGCAGCCAATAATGCCAACGATATTTTCTACAACTATCTGCAAACAGGACAATACAATCCTAAGCCATCTAAGCAGACTTTAGCTAATGCAATGGATGTTGGTGACCCCTCAAATTTTGCCCGAATCATCAACCTTTACAGCGAGAATGGCAAACTATCAGCCGAAGAGACACACCAACGCATCACAAGCCTCATCAGCGGAGCCACTTATAGCGACGAGCAGATTAAAGAGGCCATGCGCGAATGTTATGCTGAGACGGGGTATATTCTCGATCCACACGGTGCATGTGGCTATCGCGCATTGGAAGAACAGCTGAAACCTGGTGAAATAGGCATTTTCTGCGAAACCGCCCACCCAGCAAAATTCAAGGAAAAGGTTGACGAGATTCTTGGATTAGACATTGAGATTCCCGAGCGTCTGCAAGCTTTCATGAAGGGTAAGAAGCAGAGTATCGAAATGTCAAAGAATTTCGAAGATTTCAAGCAGTTCCTTATGAAAGAATAATTCGGGAAAGCTATAGACTATTTTCTGAATTTCACAGAACGGTTTTTACCTCCCACACACCAGCTGACGATATAGATACCCGTTGGCTGGTTTTTCATTTCAAATGACTCGTTGGCCTGGAACGTACCAACGAGCATGCCATTCATTGCATGGACATTGACCGTAAATGAAAGACCATCAGGAGTGGAAGAGCCGAAATGCAACACCTGAGAAGACGGATTGTAGGCCAGTGCATATTCATCGGGCTCAACAGTCTCAACACCAGTTAGCTCGGAAGGCAGTTCGCCATTGGCCACAATATACCAAAGGCGGTTTTGACTCTCACCGTTACGGGCATCATTGGTATAACTCAACACAGCGGCATTATTATCAGAACTACCACCTCTCAAATTGGCAATATGCTGTGAATAGACATTCAAGAGATTATAATAACCTGCCGTTCCTTGAGGCAATAGTTGCCAGTGTTGGCGAGTGTCTGTATCATCTGGCGTAGCCACGTTGAGTTGTGTCCCCACATTTGTGGTGGCAGTAGAAGTCCCCTGAGTGGGATCGTTCAAAGCCTTATTGGTAAGACGGTTAACAATCATGAACGTATTATCGCCAAGGTCCTTTAGTATCCAATCTTCACTTTCGCGAGTATTATCGTTAGTATATTGTACCACATTGTTATTGGTCACCTCCATAGCCTTCAACGACTTCACATTGACTATATGATAGTAGAAGTCATCAGGCACAAAAGGCGGTGTGGGCTCGTCAGGCTTGCGATTGGCAAAGGCCTGCTTCAAGTAGCTACAATGATCGGTGATAAAGGTTTTCAAATCATCGATATACTGATCGTAACTACTATAGAGAACCATCTCATGATACATTTTCTTACTGATTCCCCACTTCTCATAGTTCAGTTGCTGCGACCTACTAAGCACTTGCTGAAGACTGTCTATCTTACCATGCATATAGTCAACAAGACCAGCCTTCAACAATTCTTCATATCGATGGTAAACCTTTTTCTGAAACCAAGTATCTTCCCACATGCGGCGTACCCATTCGCGCGAACCGGAATAGGCTATATCCACCATCAGTGAGTTGACCGAACTGACCAGTCCTTTCTCACTACGCACACGCTGATCATTATTATAAGCTATGTCATAGTCCCATAGTGGTCCGAAGAACAAACGGTCATCGCCACGTTCTTTATAGAAATAGGTACTATAGAAGCCGTCAATATTGGCACTCACTTCAGTACAGATATACCAGTCTATAAGCGACAAGGAATCAACATAAGCCCGATAGCCCTTAGTAGGATCATCAAACTTATCAGACTTCAGCGCCTGATCAAACTTGTTCACATGGTTCTTGATGTAATTCGTCTGACGATATTCTATTTCTTCATCATCAGGATAGTGAATACGTACAGGAGCGCCATAGGAAGAAGTGTTGAACCAATTGCCATCACGGAATCCATCGACTTCGAGCAAATAGCCACCCGTAATATCATCATCAGCGCCTAAGGGCACGTTCTGTTCCATGATATTAACTCGATGAGGGCGAACGTCAACGAAATCGCTGATCTGATAGGTTCCCAGATAATCATTATTCAACACCAAATCAATAAACTTTGCAGCGGGATTGAATGGCAGAGATTTAGGTTTCCCTGCTTCATGAAGATTGGCACAGAAATCGCCCATAGCCGAGGTGACAGCATTCCGAATCATCGTTTTATCACCGGCATTGGCCAGCAGTGTCCATTTCTTACATTTGGCATAGCCAGTACCCAGAAACTTTTCTTTGTTTAGGAATTTTATCCTATAAGGTTTTTTCGCCATGTTCCAAGTAGAATTGCCTCGGCCACGAATAGATACCGAGTCAAAAAACTCAACGGTGCCAGCCTCATCAACATAATGGAAACGACAATATTCATAGACATCTTTGCTATAGATACCATTTCCGTCGAAAGTTTCTATATAGAGAGTTGGCAGGTCGGTCAGTTTTACATATTGGGCATCAGTCACAGTGACCATCCCCATTAATGATAAAAGCAAGAGAAAAAGTTGTTTCATTGTAGTTATATAGTTTCAATGGGCAAAATTACGAAAAATTGATAGTAAATCAAAAGAAAAAAAGAAAATTCTTTTGTTTTGCCACATGCTTTTCGTAACTTTGCACACAAGCTAAAAGTTAAAAACAACCCCAATAACGACTAAGCTTTATGATTTGGAATCCCAGCATTGAATGCATGGATCGCGAGCAACTTCGCGAAATTCAAAGCCGCCGTCTAGTTAAGATGGCGGAGTATGTGTATCACAACACTCCCTTCTACCGTAAGAAGTTTCAGGAAATGGGTCTCGAACCTGGCGATATCAAGAGTATTGACGATATCGTGAAACTTCCCTTCACCAACAAACTAGATCTTCGCGACAACTATCCTTTCGGACTGGCTGCCGTTCCTATGAGCCAGATAGTACGTATTCACGCTTCGAGTGGAACCACCGGTAAGCCTGTCGTAGTACTTTATACGCGCAAAGACTTGGCCATGTGGGCTGAAGCCATATCCCGTGCCTTTACTGCCTACGGTGCTGGAAAGGACGATATATTCCAGGTGGCTTACGGCTATGGACTGTTCACTGGCGGACTGGGCGCCCACGATGGTGCAACCAATATTGG
The DNA here is from genome assembly GCF_022024015.1 of Prevotella sp. E9-3. Taxonomy (NCBI): domain Bacteria; kingdom Pseudomonadati; phylum Bacteroidota; class Bacteroidia; order Bacteroidales; family Prevotellaceae; genus Prevotella; species Prevotella sp. E9-3. The sequence continues at coordinate 1,008,363 of NZ_CP091786.1, read as the reverse complement.
TGCCAGCGTCATTCCTATCTCCAGTGGTAACACACAGAAGCAGATAACCCTGATGCACGACTTTGGTTCAACCATTCTGTGCTGTACTCCCAGTTACGGACTCTTTTTGGGCGAAGCCCTTGGCGAATGCGAATGGAAGCGCGATGAATTCAAGCTACGCGTAGGAGCGTTTGGTGCTGAGCCATGGACGGAAGAGATGCGACAGAAGTTGGAGGCTTCGTTGGGCATCAAGGCCTACGACATCTATGGATTATCAGAAATTGCCGGTCCTGGTGTGGGCTATGAGTGTGAATGTCAGCACGGCACTCACCTGAACGAAGACTATTTCTATCCAGAAATTCTTGACCCGAACACTGGAGAGCCTTTACCCGAAGGAACATTAGGCGAGCTGACTTTCACCCACCTCACAAAGGAAGGTATGCCGCTGCTGCGTTATCGCACTCACGACCTTACTGCGCTGCACTACGACAAGTGTTCGTGTGGACGTACGCTTGTGCGTATGGATCGCATTTTGGGCCGTTGCGATGACATGCTGATTATTCGTGGCGTAAACGTATTTCCTTCACAGATCGAGGCTGTTATTCTCTCTGTGCCTGAGTTTGAACCACACTTCATGCTCACCGTTGACCGCGTGAATAACACCGACACCTGTGAACTGCGTGTCGAGGTGAAAGAAGAATTCTTCACCGATGAGATGGGGCAAATGGTTGGACTACAGAAGAAACTTGAGGCAGAATTGCGTTCTGTCATCGGACTTGGTTTCAAGATCAAGCTAGCTGAGCCGAAGAGTATTGAACGCAGTGAAGGAAAAGCCAAACGCGTGATAGACAAGAGAAACTTTAAAGCATAAAACTATGTTAGCAAAACAATTATCTATTTTCCTTGAGAACAAGTCTGGCCGCCTGAACGAAGTGACCGAGATTCTGGGAAGTGCAGACATTAACCTTTCAGCCATGAGTATTGCCGACAACAGCGACTTTGGTATTCTGCGTTGTATCGTGAGTGATCCTGACAAGGCCTATCAGGTACTGAAAGACAATCACTTCGCCGTGAAGATCACCGATGTTATCGGCTTCGTTTGTCCTAACACCAGCGGTTCACTAGCCGTTGTACTGAAGAAGCTGTCTGAAAAAGGTGTTTTCATTGAGTATATGTACTCGTTTGCCAACGGTGACGTGGCCCATGTCGTCATCCGTCCCACCGACCTTGAGCAGTGCGACCGTATCCTTTCAGACATGAAGGTGGAGCTCATGGCAGCCAACGACCTCTACAAACTGTAAAAGATCGGGTCGTGGGGTCTCACCTTAGACCTTAGACCTTTGACCTTACGAATAAGAGGATGTGTCCTTTTGTGACACATCCTCTTATTCGTATTCGTATCTTTATGTCTGATTACTATTTCTTCAGGAAGCGGGCGTTGATGATGCCTGCATCAGACTTCAGCGACATGATGTAAGCGCCAGCAGGCAGATCGTAGATGCCTACCTTGTCGCCAATCACGCCAATGCTCTTCACCTGCTTGCCATCGAGGGTGTAGATGTTGGCTGTGCCCTCTACGTCCTGAGGCAGATTGATGTAGTTGTCATCATAGTCGATGGTGCCATCAGTCTGCACGCTGCGAATCATTGAAGGAACGGTTCCGCCAAAGACTGCCGTAGCAGTGGTGGTGTGCGTCTTCGTGGTGAAGTCAATCATCGGATCGGTATAGTCCACACCGTTGATGGTCCACTTCGTGAACTTCTCGCCTACGGGCACAGCAGCCAAGCGCATGGGAGCACCCACGACAATCTGGTAGGTAGAGGTAGCGTTCCAGCTGCTCTGTGGGAAGGCCAGACCAGAACCGGTGCTATTCACGCTGATGGTACCCAGCGCGAGCGTTGAGCCTTCAGTGATCGTGGTCACACCCTGATAGTTCCAAACGCCATACTTCACGTTGGTATCGAGACGTGCCTGAGCCTTGCCTGCACCCGTGAAGGTCACATTGATATTGTCGCCCTCATGGTTCTCGGCATAGAGGTAGAAGTGATAGCTGTCCTGTGTGTACGGCTCGCCGTTGAGGGTCACATTGAAGTGAACCATCGTGGGAACAGTCAGCGAGACAGCATCATCGCCAGTAACCTTCACATTCTTAGTGTCATAGCCCTCAACCACAATGTAATAGTCGTCGGCATCGACGTAGGTCATGAACTGACCATTATCGTCAGTCGAACCACCCGTCACTGAGCTATTCGAGCCGCTCGTACCTCTATATATATTGACATAAATGCCACCTGCAGGAGCGCCCTGCTTATCGGCAACATTGACCGTCAGCTTATAAAGCATGCGTCTAAAGGTCTTGTCTTCATTCAGATTGACATCTGTCCAACGGGTATTACCGCTCCAAGGATCATTATAGGTGAAGAAATAGTCGCCCTCAGGATAGTAATAAACACGGTTATAATACAGATTTTCGTAAGAATTGCGGTCGCCGCTCTTGCTGAAATAAACATAGTCGTATTGGTTACCCTCCACATTGCGAGTGAACTTCACAGAGAAAAGCTTTATTTCGACGGTCTTATTGGCATCGGCTTTGAACTCCTTAGCCAGCATACCATTGTAATACAGCTTGTAGTCACCAGGCTGCAACGCGGTCTCAATACTGCCGTTCTTCAGCGAGAGATTCTGTCTTGAACCGTCAGCACTTTGCAACTCAATGCCGTTCAGCTGACTGGGGTCACTACATACCACATTGATTTTAACATTGTAGCAGGTCACATCAATGGTCATATCCTGCTTGCCAACGGTAAACTCCGTCGAGGTGCCAGCATGGAAATAGGTATAGGTGCCTGGCTGCAGATAATAGTCTACCTGACCCTTACCGTCAGTTTTCATTCCCTGACCGTTTACGGAGAAGTCCTTCAGCATGTTAGGATCGGTATTCTTCGAAGTGAACGTTACCTTGTAGTAATCCAGATAGACAAGCTTGCCTTCGTTTTCAATCTTGATCTCGTCACTCCATGCACCATAGGGGTCCTGAATCATGTAAGAACCGGGAACCTGCCATGTGCTCCAACAGTCATTATAATAGTTCAACCAAGAAATATCGCTCAAGTCGGCCTTCTCCTCGCTATAGGGATAAAGGCTCACACTGCCCATATTCTGCAGAGGATATTGGCCATGGCGAGGCACTATCTTCAGCTGATACTTAGTCTCGGGGGTAATCTCAGGGCTAGCTTCCAAATTAAAGATCAGATCCACCTGGGCATCGTTAGTCACATCGACAGCGCCCGTCAGCTCATAATTGGTATAGCCTGTATAATAATTATAGTAAGAAGCACTATAAGCATAGTTGGCATCAGGCACCACATAGAACGAGCACTGACCTTCTGAATTAGTAGAAACATCACCGATACACGTAACCCCCTTACCATGAGCATACATGTCTAATCTGACACCGTTCAGAGGATTGTCTTCCTGGTCTTTCGCAGTCACAGTAACCTTGCGAATCTGCAGCTCGATGGTGTTTCCCTCAGCAGCAATCGTGACTTCACCCGTATGCCCCATCTGCGTACGATAATAATAAGTCTGGCCGACTTGGTCGTCAGAAAGCTGCTGGTAAGAGTTAGGATAAGCATATAGCTCAAATGCCTCAATGGCATCCTGATAGAAATACACATTGACAGAAGAATCGAATTCAGTCACTTCCGTCACGTCGTTCATAAACTTGAACGTAATCCCTGCCTCAGCCTTTGCGACCGATGGCATCATCAGCATTGCCACTATGGCAAGCATCAGCGATTGTAATTTTTTGTTCATAAGCATTAAATTTAAATGATTGTTGTAACTGTAAGTGAATAATTGACGTAAGTATAAAAATATGTGACAAAAATAATGAAATGTCTTGAAACTGCATATTTCAAATTCGCAGAAAAATCGTTTATATTCACAGAAAAAACATTCATATTCACACAAAGATATTGAAAAGTGCAGTTTTTGGCTGCATAACAAAAAACTAACAATCCTTAACAAAATAAGTGGTGAGATGACTGAAGAATAATGATGGACGAGGACTTCAGAAGACCTACTGAACATAGCATGAAGCGGCGCAGGCTGCCGTTGAGGAGTAATAATCACTCTTACATAATTTGCAGAGGGACCTGCCCTAATGGGCAGTTCCCTTTTTTATTATCTCATTTGAGAGGATTTCTAAGTACAATCTTATCAGAGGCGAGGCATTTATCGGAGGTGAGTGTGTATCAATAATTGAGAACTTTGGATTTACAAATGTCAAACAGGTTATAACGATACTCCTTTCGTCTTTGTATGACAAGACAGTCCTATCATTCTTTTCAAGGGACGTATCTTCTGGCAGCTGCATCTGCTAGTACAAGTGTCGTCAGTCATTGCTCAGCGTGTGTTTTATCCGTAGCAACTTGACTTCTTGAAATCGTATTATTTGATAGAAAAAAAATGATATAGCCAGTTTTTAACATATAAATTCATAGAAAAATGACACAAAGTTTGTTAATTTAAACTATTTTTTATACTTTTGTACAGGAAATTCTATATTCGAATTAATATTTGCTATACCTGATGACAAACTACTTAAGAGAGTTAATAAATACCAAAATTGCACGAATAATGACCAATTCTTTTGGCCATTACAATAATTTTGCTACTCTCTCTCTCTCTCTCTCTCTCTCAGATACTTAACCGCCAGTCCACCTTTATTAAAATTCGCGCTCACGCGCGTAAATATACGGCTTTCCATGCTTTCTGCCATGGGAAGCCTCATTGTTTTTTGTCTATATCTAATCCATTTTTTATTATGATGAAGAAAACAATTTCTATCCTCATGCTGCTGGCGATGCTTGCCGCAGGGGTGCAGACTGCGTTTGCCCAGAGTGACAGCCGCGACTACAAGCGGGGCTGGTATGCCGGGCTCAGCGGCGGCACCTCCTTCGGTCAGGCCACGTTCCGCAGCATCACCGAGAGCAAGACCAACGTCGGTGCTCAGTTCGGTGTCTTCGGCGGCTATCAGTTCAGCCGCTTGTTATCAGTTGAAGCCCTCGCCACGATGGGCGGACAGAAGCAGACGTCGCTCGACTGCGATCCATTCTGGCTCGCTACTGACGGTGAGTTCACCTTTGCGCCCGTCCTTGGCAAGCAGGGCAACTACTATCGCGACCTCGAAGCCAAGACCCGCTGGATGCGCCTCGGGCTGCAGGCCAACTTCGACGTGCTGTCGCTCATCACCAAGCCGACGACACGCTGGTCCGTCACCCTGTCGCCGCAAGTCTCAGCCGTCACCACGCGCACCAAGCACCTCGCCACGGGCTTTGAGCAGGAGTTCGACCGCCAGTGGCACCTCGGTTTGGGCGGTCAGGCTGCCGTGGGCTACCGTGTGGCACGTAACGTCGGCCTCCAACTCTACGGCGGCATCACCTGCCTGACGGGCGACCGCTTCGACAACATCCCCAAGTACTGCCACAAGAGCAACCTCATCTACGAGGCCGGTCTGAAACTGTCCTACCATCTTGGCAAGAAGAAGCCCACCCCCAACCCCTCGCCAAGGGAGGGGAGTCAGGAGGTTAGTTCTGTCATTGAACAGCCGCAGCCTGTCGTAGAGCAGAAAACCGCTCCCGTAGTGGAGACGCCGCAGCCTGTGGCAGAGCCAGCCGCCGTGGCGGAGCAGAAACCAGAGGCTGTCAGTCTCCCCGTCATCTACTTCGCCAACAACAGCCACCGTCTGACACAGCGTGAGGCCGACAAGCTCGATGCCGTGGCTGATATGATGAAGGCGCAGCCCGACGTGGAACTGGCCATCTACGGTCACGCCTCCAACACTGGCAGCCAGTCCTACAACCTCCAGCTGACCCAGCGCCGCGCCAACACCGTGAAGATACTGCTCGTGCGCCGTGGCATCGCCGCCCGCCGCTTGCATCCAGTCGTTGGCCGTGGCATCGACCACGATGCTGCCGACAGCAGGCAGGCCCGCCGCGTGGAACTGATTATGAACGAAAAAAATAAGTGAGCGTATGAAAACAACAATGATAAAGAAGACATTTAATATCTTAAAGTCCCTCATCCTTACTCCCCTCCTCTTGGGAGGGGTTGGGGGAGGGCTTCTTTGCGCCTGCTATCACGACCAGCATGAATTTACCCCCAACGAGTACGACGGCAAGCCCGTGGGCTATGTCACCCCGCAACTCCTCTGGGAAGACGAGGCCGATGCCGGTACCACCACCATCGACGACATCCGCTTCACCGTCAGCGGCACGGGTGGCACTACCGTCGCCAACCGTTTCAACAATACCGAGGCGGCTGCCGACTGGCTACAGCAGTTGCCCGTGGGCGACTACGACCTGCTGGTGACCGCCGACATGGACGAGGCCCACGGCTACGTGCTTGAAAACGTAGGTGCAGATACCCGCAGCGCGACCCGCGCCGACGAGGAGTTCCACACCGCCCTGCCCGACACCCGCGTGTCGCTCAGTCAGCCCTCATCGTCGCCCGCCCAGGCCTGGTATGCCGTGACCCATGCCACGGTGAAGCCTGACGAGGTGACCGTGGCCGAGTTCCACCTGCAGCGCTTGCTGTCTGAACTGACAGTCATCGTGCGCAACGTGCCGACGGGTGCCGCCATCAGCGCCTCAGTGGAGCGCGTGGCCAGCGACGTGCTGCTGACCCACCGCGACGGACAGGGCCGCTACGGTGTTGCCGACCGCGAGGACTTCCTCACCGTCAGCCTCGGCGCGCTCTCTGCCGACCATGCCGATGCTGCTACCCTGCGCCACGACGACCACACGCTGATGCCCACCGCCGGCGGACAGGAGCGCTGCTACCTGACACTCAGCGTCACCACCCCCGAGGGTACGCGCCTCACCTATCTGGCCGACGCGCCCCGCATGGAGTGCGGCAAGACATACGTCGTGGAGCTCGACTATACGAAGCTACGTCCCTACATGCTGCTTGAAGCCTTCACCATCAACGACTGGACGGAGGGCTGGACCATCAGCGGCGAGATTATCAATCCCGACAAATAATTTTTTAAATTCACCCTAATATTAATTTCTAAAACAATCAGTAAGATGAAAGCATTCAGATTCATCCCCTTGGCTGCCCTCGGCCTGCTGGCCGCAGCGTGCAGCAACGACGAGTCGGCTTCTGGGCAACAGCAGGAAGCCAAGTACATCACCATCGAGGCGAGCATCGGTGCCATGACCCGCGCCACGACCACGGGCAACGCTTCCACCTTCGACGAAGGCGACCAAGTGACGCTCTATGCCTGGACGGGCTCCGCTACGACCGTCCCCGCACAGCGTGTGGTCAACGGCGTGACCAACACCCTCGGTGCCGACGGCAAGTGGACCCCTGCCACCCAGATGCTTTGGAGCGACATGGTGACATCCCACTACTTCCTTGGCATCTACCCGGCACGCACGGTGAGCGACTTCACCGCCGACCCCTACACGCTCGACCCTGCCGACTATGAGGCCAGCGACCTGCTCGTGGCACGCCAGCTCAGTGGACTCATCGCCACTCAGAACCCCGTCTCGCTGACCTTCGACCACGCCATGGCGAAACTCGTGGTGAACATGAACTTCCGCAACCAGTGGAGCCAGACGCCTGCCATCACCTCGTGTGTAGCTACCGCTGCCGGCACCGCCACCATCAACTACCTGGCCCAGACCGTCACCGCCGGTGAGCAGGCCGCTGTATCGCTGCCCGCCGTCACCGCCTCTACGGGCTATGCCGCCACCTACGGCAGCATCATGGTGCCGCAGACGGGCTTCCGTACCGTGGCCATCACCATCGACGGACAGCAGTTCACCTACACTCACGACGAGGACATCCCCCTAGAAGCAGGTAAATACACCACGCTCAATCTCATCGTGGGCCGCAACAAGATTGAGATCGGCGAGGTGAGCATCAACGACTGGACCGAAGGCACCACCATCAGTGGCGGACAGGCCATGTAGTAATTGAGAATTGAGAATTGAAAATTGACAATTCATTTATAAACATTATTTAATTTAAACAGATTATGAGATTCAAAAACATTCTTTACGCAGCCGCAGCAGCCATGGCGCTGACGGCATGCTCCAGCGACGACGAGCAGAGCTTCGTCTCGCAGTTCCCCGAGGACGGCGTGATGCGTTTCACCACCAACCTCGTTGACCCCACGGCTGTAATCACCCGCGCCAGCATCACTGGCAGCGACGTGAACCAGAACGGTCAGCAGTTCCAGGTGAAGATTGTCAACCCCACATCGGCCACCTACAGCTACTTCAATACCGTACAGTACGACGGCAGCGAGTGGACGCCCATAAACCGTATGCTCTGGCAGAACGACCAGCAGAGCATCACCGTGACTGCCGCCTACAAGCAGGGCAATACGTTCAGCGACTATGACTTCATCGTCGGTGCCAACCTCACCGTGGCTGCCGACCAGAGCACCGAGGCCAAGCTGAAGCAGCAGGACCTGCTGACCATGCCGACAAAGACCATCGCCAACCCCTCTATCGAGGAGACGCTGATGCAGAACGGCAAGTTGGTCATCAACTTCTACCACGCCCTGACCAAGCTCGACGTGACGCTGGAGCTGAAGGACGAGTTTTATGCCTTGAACCAGAACACCGCCAACATCAGCGATGTGAAAATCAGCGGCACCAACCTGGGCTATAACTTCAAGGCCATGGAGACCGCCAATGAGAACTACGGCACCGTGACCGACGCCGCTACCCCCGTTGCCGGCGACATCCTGCCCATGAAGGGTACCTGCACCGATGCCACGGCTGACAGCAAGCACAGCACCGCCACCTACGAGAGCATCATCGTGCCGCAGCAGATTGCCGCCGGTGCCCTGACCGTATCGTTCAAGATTGGCACGCGCTCGTTCTCGTGGACCAACACCCAGTCCTACACCCTCGAGCAGGGCAAGCAGTACACCCTGCCCCTCACCGTGGGTAACGACGGCGTGACCGCAGGCTCCCGCGCCTTCACCGTCACCTCATGGGAAGACCAGCCCGGCGACAACCTCGGCACTGAGTAAGTCCTGATGGGTAGTAATAACGAAATAACGTAATAACGAAAAAAAGCAAAAACAATATGAAAGCAACAAAATATCTATCCTTGGCAGCCCTCGCCCTCATGGGCACACTGGCCAGCTGCCAGAGCGACGACGAGGCCACCGCTAACAGCTTCGCCCGTCCCGACAACGCCGTGGGCATCAACGTAAGCGTAGGCTCACTCAAGGCCACCACCCGCAGCAATCCCGCATCGACCGACTTCGACCAGGCGCGCATCTTCAACCAGGGCGACCAAATCAGCGTCAGCACTAACGACCAGGAGGCCGTCATCTTCCAGTGCCAGAACGCCGACCAGCAGACCTGGGCAGAGGCCGAGGCCGGCAAGTTCCTCCTTTGGACGCAGAGCGAGATGACCTTCAAGGCCTACTATCCCGTGACCACCGGCACGTCGATGACCGCATTCACCGTGCCCACCGACCAGAGCAGCGTGGACAAAATCGCCCTTGCCGACTACATGACCCGCACGCAGAACATCTCCCGTCCCGAGGGCGGCAGCGACATCCAGATGCAGTTGGAGCGCAAGATGGCCCGCGTCATCGTACGCATCAGCGGCTTCGGCAGCCAGTACCGTGATGACCAGAAGACCGTCGACAACGTCCGCATCTACAGCGAAGCCAGCGGCATTGCCAACGGCAATCCCACGGGCAGCAGCACTGAAATCCAGCCATACGCACAGGGCAGCAACAATGGGTGGGGCTGGAGTCAGAACTCCACCTTCACCGCCCTCGTAGTGCCTGGCGATGGTGACAGCGGCGCCCGCTTCATTCAGCTGACCGACGGCGAAGGCAGCACCCTCCTCGTGAAGGGCATCCCCGAACTGGAGGCAAGCAACAGCTACACCTTCAACCTCGTAGTGGGTAAGAACAGGATCCTGGTGCAGAGCGTCACCGTAACAGACTGGACCACCGGCGGGCAACTCGCTGGAGGACAGGCTACGGAGAACCTCAGCACCCCGCTTAACAACACCACCACCGCATGGACGGCAGGCACCTTCGCCGTGCCCGCAGGCGGACTGACCTACAGCGATGCCATCACCGTGAGCGGCGACGTGACACTGGTGCTGACCGACGGCACGACGCTCACCCTGAACAAGGGCATCAGCCTGGCCGACGGCGCAACGCTCACCATCCAGGGCAATGGCACGATGAATGTCAACGGCACGGACGGAAATACAAGTTCAACCGTTGGCGGCAACCATGGCACACTGGTGCTGACGAGCGGCACGCTGACAGCCAGAGGAGGCAACGGCGGTAGTGGCGGCAATGAAGATCTGGATGTTCATGGAGGCAACGGCGGCGTTGCCATCAACGGCTCAGTGATCGTCAGCGGCGGCACGCTGACAGCCAGAGGAGGCAACGGCGGTAGTGTCGGCTATGAATGTTTTGAGTGTTCTGGAGGCAACGGCGGCGATGCCATCAGCGGCACTCTGACCATAAACGGCGGCTCAACGTCAGTCAATGACGGCTCTAACGGTTCTATCGGCAGTGAATGTATTGATTGTACTGCAGGTACAGGCGGTAAAGGCCATAACTGACCATCGGCACAGTTAGCTCGCGCTGATGAAAACAATAAGCTCACAAGGTGTCTGACACTTTGTGAGGCCAGTGACAAACCACGGAGGGCGGCTCCCGAAAGCCACGGCGCGGACGGCGCCGCCCTCCTTTTTATCTACAGAAGGAAATAGCGTTCTTTGAACCTATGTACAAACACAACTTGCAAGCACAATTATTTCCTGACGAAATTGTTCTTTCAGGAAATAAGGGCAATGACTCAAAGTGATGTGGGAGTAACCCCTACATCCAGTGTCTACTGCAAGTACGGCCAAGCCGTCCGAGAGCTTCTTCATGAGTACTCTCGGGCGGCTTTTTTCACGTCACTGCTGCTTCGCCTTGATGAACACTCCCTCCATACGCTGGCGGTAGTCACCAGTAGCGTACAGCGGATTCTTGCCAATGTAGTAGCAATTACCCTCAAAGCCATCTATGGCATTCAGATTGACAACCTCCGACCTATTGATGCGTACGAAGTTCGGATGCTCCGTCAGCATTTCCTCAATACGCCACAGTCGATGGTTCACCATTAGGCTTCTCTCACCAGTCAGGAACACGACGCTGCCATTCTCGAAGGCTCTCACCCACAGAATCTCGTCATACCTCACCTTCTCCCACTTCTCATCAGTCTTCACAAAGAAGCCGTCCCTCACTTAACTCTCTAAAAAGTGACAACCTTTTTCCGTTAAGGTCATAGAATTTGACACATTCGCTTGAAAAAATGCGTTAAAACATATAATATTCGTTGGAAAAAGTGCGTTGAGATAGTGGTTATTCGTTTGAAAAAGTGTATCATTGCAGTGCAAGAACTGTTTTGAACCACCCAGAGAAGTATCATGTCAAACAGATTATAAAGTTCGGTGATTACAATATCGGCAGGGAAGGACATTTGTTAACTCTCCCCAGCTATATGCAGTTCCTGCTGAACTTGCAACCAGAAGAAATCGTGCTTGAACCGATGGACATTGATTAAATTAACCGTATGGCATCAGAGTTCCTGGGACAATAGTTATTCGAGATTCATCAAGGAAACTCACGGATTTGCAAATAATCTGCAAATATGTGAGAATAAGTAAACGAAGTGACAAAAATGGCTGGTATTATTGAGGAAATCGGGTGCAGAATGTGCAGAACATGCTCATAATGTTTCCTAAATGTTTCCTAGATTCGCCGTAATGTGCTGATACTCAGTATTCGTTAGCCGCCGCGCAGCCAGCATAAAGAGAAGACACTTGTGATGCATCACAAGTGTCTTTGGATGCATCCAAGTTTTCCGACCCAAACAGCAATTATCTGTCACTGGTTGACATTTTCACCGTGACGGGCTTCAAGCCCGGAGCAGTAGCCGTCAGCGTGACAGGGCCTGCCTCACGAGTGGAACGGAGTATCACAGTACATGTTCCGTTGTAAAGCGAACGGTGGTTTCCAACGGTCAATTCATTCGAATTGATGTCGCCATTGACCACGCCTACAATCCTCGCATTTCCTTCCACTTGGAACGTCACCTCCTCATTGGTGGTCTGAACAACACGCCCTTTCTTATCGACAGCCACTATACGCACATGCTGCAGATCCTGTCCGTCAGCCTTCCAGGAAACATCAGGAATTGCCAGAAGCTTTACTGCCTCACCCGTTGTTTCTATCTGATGGCGTGCCACTTCTTTACCATTGGTGCGAGCTATGGCTACGAGTTTTCCAGGCTTGTACTCCACATCATTCCAACGAATCTGGTTGCGCATCTTTGCATTCTTCACATCGTTCTGTTTCTTACCCAGACTCTTGCCATTGAGTAGGAGTTCCACCTCATCGGCATTGGTATAGGTGATGAGCGACAATTTCTGTCCCGCAATTCTATTCCAATGATCACTCATACCATCATTGCCCGTCTGCACACCATTCCACATCTGATCGCCTTTCTTTTCAATCACCGCAATATGTACAACAGGTTCTTCCGGTTTGAAGAACGACTTCATATAATATGCCTTTGGCTTTGGCTCGAGGTCAAGAGTGAATACGCCCTGGTTCCATCCCTTAGCCGGCCATCCCTGACTTTCACCCAGATAGTCGATAGCGCCCCAATAGGCCATACCAATCACCTTGTCGAGTTCCATCTCAAAATAGTTCTGCCCCATTGCAGCTACCGAGGCCTCACTCTGATAGAACTTCATCCAAGGAAAGCGTTGACCATCGCCAGGAAAATACATATACCTATAATTATATGACTGCACATCGGTAATCATCGCCAAGTCGGCTGGCAGCGAATCGGTTTCCCAGTTGCGATAGCGTGGATGCATAGCCACAGTGACCATTCGGGTGGAATCGTAACGGTTGATGAGTGTACGCATCAAACGATACATCGTCACGCCAAAGTCATTAAAAGGTTGGTTGGGATCCTGCTGCAGTTCATTGCCAAGACTCCACAGCACGACAGAGGGAGAGTTACGGTCACGTTTCACCCATTCAGGAATATCCTGTTGCCAAAGTTGTTCAAAAGGTACTCGCCCCCCAGTATGCTGACGGGTCCACTTGTCATAGAGTTCGTCAACCACAAGAATACCGTACTTGTCGCAAAGTTCAATAAACTCACGACTATAAGGATTGTGTGAGGTACGGATATGATTAATGCCATACTGCTTCATCAACAGGATACGTTTCTCGATGGCTCGCGGATAGGCAGCTGCACCCAGTGCCCCCAGCGTGTGATGGTTGGCATAGCCCTTCAACAACACTTTCTTACCATTCAGCAGCAAGCCCTGATTGGGCACTATTTCAACAGTGCGGATACCAAAGGTGGTCTCCACCTCATCGGCCACACTTCCATCTTCGTACAGCAGCTGAGCCACCACCTTATAAAGATACGGATGTTCTGTATCCCATAGCTGAGCATTTTCAATCTTCACCTCATCACAAAGGTCCTTCTCTACCGTGCGTGCCATGCGATGACGATTAATGGTCTTTCCACCCTCATAGACCAATTGTCCTTCAGGCGAGAACACCTTGACATGCGTACGAGCAGCCTGACGGGTGCGATTGGTGAACTCAGCCTTCACCTTAATATATTTATTATCGCGCGTAGTCACTGAGAGAGCGTGCCTACCGAAGAAGAAATCCTTGCCAGTAGCCACCAGGCGAACAGAACGGAACAGTCCTCCACCCGTGTACCAGCGCGAATTGCCCGGTTCGCGTGTGTCGGCCATCACGGCAATCACGTTCTCACGCCCCAGTCGCAACTTGTCGGTAACATCAATCTCAAAGCCCACATATCCATAGTCTGTTCCACCAATGCGCTCGCCATTCAGATAGACATCGCCGGTAAACATGATACCGTCAAACTGGAGCAACAACCTACGTCCTTTCAACGAGTCTGCGGGCGTCAGGTGCAGTCGATACCAACCTTTTCCCATTTCCTTAAACCCGCGACTACTCAGACGGCTCTTAATATTGGCCGCCACATCGGTGTTGTCAGCTTTCTCATCAGCAGCAGGAGCCACCCACGGCTGTTCAATCTGAAAGTCGTGGGGCACATCAACTGTTCGCCAACCGGCATCACTAAAACTCTCTTTCTCTGCGTTAGTAACATCGCCTGAATGGAATCGCCATCCGAAGTCCAGGCATTCAATAATTCTCTGCTGGCCCATTGTGACGGAAGTACCGGCAATGGCCAGCAGGAATAGAAATAGTCTTGATTTCATTCTGTATTTAGTAGTTATTCAATGCACTTCATAATGAAGTCAACCGCACCGTTCACCCCGAACTTCCGCACGTTGAGTGAGAGGTCGTAGTTGCGGGCGTCCTGCCATTCACTGCCTGTGAAGGTCTTTGTGTAGAGCTCACGCGAGTAGTCATTATCCACAATCATGGCTCCGGCATCGCTCTCTGAGATATTGTACTTTTGTCCAATACGCCGTTTCCTGCAGTCATCATCGGCATGAATGAATATTTTCAGACAGTTGGGATGGTCTTTGAAGATGTGGAATCCGCAACGGCCTATGATGACACACGATTCCTCCTTGGCAATTTTTCTGATGGCATCAGCCTGTGCTTCAAACAGCTGGTGAGACGTCTCGTCCTGTTCCTGTCCGTTATATTCGGCACCTGCCATGTATTGACGATAGAAGTTTGTGAAATCATCACGCCAATGTGGATTGCGTGCTTCTATCTTCTCAACCACATCTTCTACAACACAATAGCGGCGAGCCACCTCATTCAGTATCTGCTTATCGAGTAGTTTCACATTTAATCTGCGAGCCAGTTCAGCTCCGATTTCATGACCACCAGTACCAAACTGGCGACTGATGGTAATCACAAATTTATCTTCCCTGTTCATAAGCATCTTAGGTTAAAAGGTTAATACTGATGTTGCAAAGATACAAAAAACGTGCGAAAAGCCAAACTTTCACCTAAGTTTTTTATATTGTTTCTGAGATATAACTGCAAAGTAGAAGCATGAACTACTTCAACAAATAAATGCTTTTGCTCTTTTTTTTTATAAAAAGGTGATAGCTTTTCATTTTTTTCAGCTATCTTTGTAGCAGTTTTCAAACGCCAATTACTCATTAACATAAAACCCAAAATAATTATGAACGGACAAGTAATAATGAAGCCATACGTGATTGGTTTGGACCTTGGTGGTACAAACTCCGTATTCGGCATAGTTGATTCACGTGGTGAGATCAAAGCCACCACTGCTATAAAGACCGGCGGATACCCCTCAGCCGAGAGCTATGTTGATGCCTGCGTTGAGGCTCTGCAGCCTATCATCGAAGAAGTAGGTGGCATTGACACTATCAAGGCTATGGGCATTGGAGCCCCTAATGGCAACTTCTACAACGGCACCATCGAGTATGCTCCGAACCTGCCTTGGGCTCACGACACCATCGTTCCGCTGGCAAAAATGTTTAGCGACCGTCTGAGCGGCATTCCTGTAGCGCTGACCAATGATGCCAATGCAGCAGCCATCGGTGAGATGGTCTATGGTGTGGCTCGCGGTATGAAGAACTTCATTGTCATCACACTTGGCACAGGCGTTGGTTCAGGTATTGTAGTAAATGGTCAGTTACTCTATGGCAGCGACGGTTTTGCCGGTGAGTTAGGTCATGTAACAATGGTACGCGGTGAAGAAGGCCGTAGCTGCGGATGCGGACGCACAGGTTGTTTGGAGGCTTACTGCTCTGCTACAGGTGTGGCTCGTACAGCACGCGAACTGCTGGCCAAGACCACTCGTCCCTCACTTCTTCGCGACATGAACCCTGAGAATATCACTTCGCTTGATGTTTCAATAGCAGCAGGAAAAGGTGATGAACTGGCTAAGGAGATTTATGAATTCACAGGCAAGATGCTTGGCGAGGCTTGCGCTGATTTTGCAGCATTCTCATCACCTGAAGCATTTATCTTCTTCGGTGGAATGGTCAAGGCAGGCGAACTGATTATGAAGCCTATCCGCGAAGCCTACGATGCCCATGTACTGAAAATCTTCCGCGGCAAAGCCAAGTTCTTGGTGAGCGGTCTCGACGGCGCATCGGCTGCTGTACTGGGTGCAAGTGCTGTAGGTTGGGAAGTATAATCTATAACAAATAAATAATTACGAAGGAAGAAGTATGACCCCGTTGATCATACTTCTTCCTTGTTTTTTTACAGTCCCCCCAAAAGAGCACAACAAGTATATCTATGCACTTTCTGAATGCATATTTATTACATTAAAGCGCGTGAGAATCGCACGGAATTCACCAACTCCATCTTTGGACTTCTCTGTGCGAAATATGAGCAAGTGTTGTGTAAGTTGCGAATTGTTCGCAACCAACTGAACATCAAATACTTACAATTATGAGATTCAAAAAGGCATCTCTTTTTTCTTAAAAGTCCCCGAATATAAGCTGCAATTGAATGGTAGTTATACCGTAATTGAATGAAAACTATACTGCAACTACCATTCAGTTATACTGCAACTACCATTAAGTTGCGGTATAAAACTTAAAGGATTGCGGTATAAGATGCAGAAAATTGCGGTATAACGGCCGTTCAAGAACCCCAAAAGGTGAATTTTGGTTGTCTCTCCGTTCTAGTTTGCGAATTTTATTTGTCTTAATTTTCGAAAATCAAACGGTATATATATACACTTTCAGCGGCTTTTGACATATATTTCCCACGACTGACCATCTAGCAAACTAATGAAATCATTAATTTTATATAGATGGAATAATAAAGACTATATCATGGACTATTTTGTGTAAAAAATACAATTATTCCATAAAAAGCATTGCCGTTTCATTATTATTATTTACCTTTGCAGCGACTAACTATAAGACAAAAGAATTGACTGTTTTTTACTCAAACCTTTATATTTCGTAAAACTATAAAATAATAACATAACAATCCTACCCACAAGAATGAGACGACTATTTATCTTAACAGTATTATTGCTAACACTCATATCAAGTGTTCAGGCACAGCGTACTACCGACAAACTCGATCGCGGACTGGTGGCTGTTCCCTCTGGCAATGGAAGTTTTGTGAGCTGGCGTATTTTCGGTGAAGAATACTACGACACCGAGTACAACCTGTATCGTGACGGACAGAAGGTGAACGATGCCCCTCTGAAGGTTTCAAACTTTACCGACCCCAACGGTAAGGCCGGCTGTAAGTATCAGGTGGCTGCAGTGGTTCGAGGCAAGGAGCAGGAAAAATGTGCTGCTGTGACCCGTTTGAACCAGCAGTACATCCAGTTTGCAGTAGCATCTGTGACCGACCGTGAAGGCAAAGACATGACTGCCGATTGCAACATCAACGATATTGCCTTGGCCGACCTCACCGGTGACGGCGTTTCAGAATTTATCATGAAGCGCAACTACGGTGGCGACTATAACGAGACTGAAGGCAACTATCCTATCAGTAACAAGACTCGCTATAACCATATCGAAGTCTATAACATCAAGGGTGACCGCCTTTGGTGGATAGACTTAGGCCCAAATATGGTAAGCGGTCCTGACGAACAGTATGACGCCGTAGGCTACGACTGGGACCAGGACGGCAAAGCCGAGGTGTTGATGCGTGGTGCCGACAATATGATTATTCACTGTTCGGACGGTACCACTGTCAATATTGGCAACATGAACGTGAATACCCGAAACACTGTTCGCCACGATGACAACAATGCTGCCTACACCAATACAGGTGCTGAATACCTACTGTATCTGGAGGGTGCCACTGGCAAGCCTTACCAGATTGGTTCGGCCAGCTCGCCCAATTGGATTACCTATCCTGTGGCTCGTGGTGATGTGAACGACTGGGGTGACGGTTATGGCCACCGTGCCACCAAGCACTATTTCGGTGCTCCGTTCCTGGATGGTCGCAAACCTTATATTTTCCTTGGTCGCGGATGCTACACCAAACACCACATGAAGGCCTTCAGTGTTGACCCTGTAACCCACAAGTTGAGCCTTTATTGGGAATGGTCGAACAACGGCGGTTGGGGCGATCCATGGTATGGCAACGGCTATCACAACTTCGGTATTGCCGATGTTGACTGGGACGGCCGCGATGAGATCTGCTTTGGTTCTATGGTGATAGACGACAATGGTAAGGGACTTTCCACTACCGGTCTTGGCCATGGCGATGCCCAGCACTGTTCCGACTTCGACCCCTATCGTCACGGACAGGAAATATTCGCCTGCAACGAGGACGAGCCTGCCATGAACTACCGCAACGCTACCACTTCGAAAATATACTACCGCATGGTAAGCACTGGCGATGACGGCCGTGCGCTCTGTGGCAATTTCTCAAACAACTATCCTGGAGCTATTGGCCATTCAAGTCAGTCGGGTACTATCTCTTGCGTGGCCGACAAGCCTATCGATGGCGGCCCCGGCGGTTTTACAAATAACTTCCGCATCTATTGGGATGGCGACCTGCTCGAAGAAGGTCTCGACGGTGCCAACTCACGCGAAGGTGCTGCACGAGTGTTCAAAGGCGACGGCTCTATTGTGTTTACTGCCGATGGTACTGCCAACTGCAACTGGACAAAGAACACCCCATCATCTACTGGCGATATTCTGGGCGACTGGCGTGAAGAAATCGTTGTGCGTACAGCAGATAATAAATTTGTACGTGTGTACACTACTAATTTAGCAACAAAATACCGCAACTACACGCTTTGGCACGACCATCAGTACCGTCAGGGAATGGTATGGGAAACAATGGGCTACAACCAGCCTCCTCACGCCAGCTACTTCCTGGGCGAACTGGAAGGCATCACAGTTGCTCCCCCACCCTTCACGATGACGGGCCGTAAGGAAATAAACAATGGCGGCAGCATTGATGCTTCATACAACGACCAGCACGTGCTGATGTGCGAATATGCCGACACAAAGATCAGTGTGGCCGAAGGAGCCAATCCTTATATGGTAACCTTCAACATTCCTTCTTGGGTTCAAGGCACCAACAGCAACATCACCAATGGCGGTGCAAAGATCAACTACAAATACTATACCTGCGAGGTATCAGGAGCAGCCTTTTCGGGCAACATGCGACTGGTGAAACAGGGCGATGGTATTCTCACCCTGCCAGCCACCGACAACACCTATACCGGTGAGAC
Source organism: Prevotella sp. E9-3 (assembly GCF_022024015.1). NCBI lineage: Bacteria > Pseudomonadati > Bacteroidota > Bacteroidia > Bacteroidales > Prevotellaceae > Prevotella > Prevotella sp. E9-3. The sequence continues at coordinate 989,152 of NZ_CP091786.1, read as the reverse complement.
CAGCATCTGGGCAGGTACACTGAATTTTGACGGCACGCTGAAAAATTCTCCACTCTGGCTAAACCGCTTTGCTGAGCTGAACACCAACGGTACGTTCCGCAGCATCAAGATGGACTACGATGCCAAACTGCGTCCTGGCCACGAGAGTGCTATTGGAACCGTTACCACAGACTCTCTGCTCCTTGGCTTCGGTTCACGCATCATTTTCGACCTTGACGACAGCGGCGAAGATTTGAAGGCCGACAAAGTGAAAGCAAAAATAATGACCATTGAGAAGAAAAACTGGCAGTATGGTCCACAATTTATGGTACCTGTGTTCCAGTTTATTGGACGCAACAGCGATGGTCAGATGACTACAGGCCGCTATCTCATTGGCGAGATTGAGAAAATAGAAGGCGAACTCGAAGACATCCGCATAGAGGGTATGAGCACAACCCAGAAGGCTACTCTTGTATGGGAAGAAGGCAAGCTATACCTGAACATAGAGAACATGCGTTCTGCAACCACCATCACATGGAATGGTAGCGAGAGCGGTGTCTGGGATCTCGACCAAACTCAAAATTTCACCAAAAACGAGGAGAGCGTAGGTTTCGTAACCGGCGATGACGTTCTCTTCAATGACGAAGCTTCCATCTTCAACATCACACTCGACACACAACTCGAAGCCGACACTGTATTCTTCGAGAATAGCCGTGCATATACATTGAAAGGCAACGGCGAACTGAAAGGAAAAACTACACTGGTGAAGAACGGCAAAGGCAGTCTCACCATTCATACGGATAACACCTACACTGGCGGCAACCGCATCTCGGGCGGTACTGTCATCGTTAAATCACTGGCCAATGCCAATCAGCCTAAGGGCAACCTTGGCGCCATGACAACGAATGCCAACAAGTTCATTATTGAGAATGGTGGCGAACTGCGCGCCACAGCTACCGTAACCAATGGCTCGCCCATCCGCTTTGAAACTGAGCAAGGCGGTGTCATCAACAACACCAACGATTTCTTTGTATCAGCAGCCATGTCTGGTACACAGATGACCAAGCGTGGAGCCGGATGGATGAAGCTGAGCCAGTCGAATCCATCGTTGGAACGCATGGTACTCACCGCCGGAACCGTTCAATGTCTGAACGCCAATGTGCCTGCGAAGACGGTTATCTATCAAGGCGGTGAATTGCGTGAAAATACTGGTACCAGCTACGCCGTTAACGTGACCAAGAGCAAGAAAGGAACCTGGTATCTGGCCAACAGTTCTACCTATACAAACAAGGTGACGGGTGAAGGCACATTAACTATCTTCTGCACCACTATCAAGGGTTCTAGCTGGTATGCTACACGTACTCCCATTGCCATGGACTTCAGCGAGTTTGAAGGCACTATTGTTCCACGTTCAAGTCAGGACGATCCCGTGCTGGAACGCTTCACTATGAGCAAGGATGGCAGCATGCCAAAGGGTACTATGGATATCGGTGAGAAAGTAGAGGTTCAGAATAATGGTCGCACCTTCCATATCGGTAAGGTGACTGGTAGCGGTTCTCTGGGCGGCAGTTGTGCTTTTGACAACAACAGTACGCCAGGCGCCAACACATGGAAGGTGGGTAACGATGCCGACTGGACTACAACGGTTCGTATCACCAGCAACGCCAACTTCCAGAAAGTGGGCACAGGTAGAATCACTTGGAATGGAGCCAATACCAATAGCGGCACCACCACTATTACGGAAGGCGAACTGAAGATTGGAAGTTCCGCTAAACTGGGTACAGGCAAACTGACTATTCAATCGGGCGCCATTCTCTCAGGAACCAACAAGTCAACCAATCCACTCGGCAACAGTTCTGTTACGGTACAGGGAGAGGTTCGTCCAGGCTCATACAACGGAGCTGTTTCGGGCAGCATCTTCTTCAACAACAAGAGTGTTACCTTTAATTCAAATTCACTATTAGTGATTGGTGCCAGCAAGAATGCTTCTGCCACTGCCAACGGCTGTACATCTATTGAAGGTATCAACACGCTGACCATGAACGGAACGATCCGCATTGTGCCCAGCAGTTCCAACACACTGGCTGTTGGCGACAGCATCCGCGTATTTGTGGCCAAGAAGCTGAGCGGTACGCCTAAGTTCGATATGCAGGGCGGCATCGATTGGGATACCTCACGCATCAGTGAAGGCCTGCTGATTGTGAAGAGCATCGAACTGGGTGTAAGCGAACTGCGCCGTGACAACAATGCCGATCCTAAAGCCATTTACGATCTGCGTGGCCGTAAGGTTCGCACTGCCAACGAAACGGCCGAAGGTCTGCCTGGCGGTATCTACATCCGCAACGGAAAGAAATTCATCGTTAAATAAATACTACAACTACACACTGCTTCGCTAACTTTTGAAGCAAAACAAGAGAAGCGAGAGGCATCGATTACCTCTCGCTTCTTCTTTTTTATATCACTCTTGGCTTGAAAGGCCTCTAAGCAAAAATCATGTTGTCATAATAGATTCTTCACTCTACAACGCTTTTCTTACGTTGAATGATTTGCCTGCCCAATCATCGGTACGGAAAGGAACGGCAGGCAAGCCCTGCTTGTTCTGAATGTTGCAGATAGGATTCTCATGCCAGGCATAGCGCACAGCCACAGGATATTTCACTTCCGGACAGCTCACTACGATGCTGTTTCCTTCAATTCGAGCCGTAGCCCAATAGAACTTACGGTCGCTACCTGCAATAGCAAAGCCCTTAGGCTGTTCGCCATTACGGGCAGTAAGGCCCTCAGCATGATCAAAGAAAATACGAATTTGTCTGCCTTCAATCTGATAGTTTTTATACACAGGTCCGCTGTATTCAATCTTCTCGCCATAGGTCTTGGCACGTGCCTGCAGAGCCAATCGGCGTCCTACTTCTTGCTTATTGCGTGGATGAATATCAAAAGCATCTCCAATATCAATGGTACATGCCAGTCCTGAGTTTTCTACATGCTGGGCAGTCATGGCCTGTGCCTCGCGTACCTCAGCCCACAGGTCATCACCAGGCTCATTCTGCTGCTGACGGAAATTGGCCAACTGAACGATATAGAACGGAAAGTCTTTGCCCCACTTTTCGCGCCAGTCGCGAATCATCAGGGGTAACAGTTCGCGATACTGATAGCCTTTCTGCTCGTTATTGCATCCCTGATACCAGATAGCACCACGAATTGGGAACTTTATAATAGGATTGATCATAGCGTTGTAGAGTACATTCACTTGATTGGGCTGATTTAGTCGGAGATTGGGGAACGAAGGCATGTTTTTCAATTCAGCCCCCAGCTTGTAGCGCCACTGAGCGGCAAGACTGATACGCAGATTCTTCTTTCCTTTTACAGGCTCAAGATACAGACTTGCCGCATCATGATAGATGCCACCTCCACCAATGATGTCAATCACTCGCACGGCTATCACATTGCGGCCCGCCTTTACCAAGCGACCGGGAATGGTATATTTTCTGTCCAGTCCGTAGTCGAACATCTCACCCACAGACTCGCCATTGAAGAAAGTGTAGTCGATGTCATCTACCCATCCCAACGACAATACCAAGTCTTTTCCGGCCATTGACTTGGGGATGTTCACCACATGGCGATACCACATCACACCATCGAAATCTCCTAATCCCATCTTTCCCCACTCGCAGGGCACATCCACGGTTTTCCATTTAGAGTCGTCGAAATCAGTGGAAGCCCAAACAGCTTTGCCGTTCTTATAGCCAGGATCAGTCAGTTTCTCTTTCTTGCCCCACTCGCTCATCGTGGCACTATAGAAAGCCAACTGTTGCTGTTTGTCGGCTGGAATAGCTTGCACTTTTGCTATTTCCGGACGCATTTCGGGATATTGGGCCAAAGCGTCGGCACTCGTCCACGGTTCAATGAAAGTTCCTCCCCATGAGGCATCAATCAGTCCAACGGGCACATTTCTATACTTATGGATGTCGCGACCGAAGAAATAGCCCGTAGCTGAAAACTCTTTTACACTGGCAGCTGAACATACTTGCCATCCTCCTGCTGTGGTCACTACCTCATCGCTGGGTTGTGTTTCCACATGGCGTTTCATCTGCAGCAGTCGGATATTCTGATACTGATTAGCCTCCTGTTTTTCTTCTTCAAAGTTCAACACACGTCCCCATCCATCGATAGGCATCTCCATGTTCGACTGTCCAGAGCAGAGCCACACCTCGCCTAACATCACATTTTCGAGGGTTACTTTCTGACCGTCGCTGATAGTCACCGTATAGGGACCTCCGGCTTCAGTGGTACGCAGAGTGACCTTCCAACGTCCGTTCTCATCGGCTTTGGCAGATACCGTCTGATGATTCCACGATGCCGTAACAGTCACCACCTTTCCTTTCTTGGCTGTTCCCCAAACGGGCACCTCAGCCAGTTGTTGCATCACCATATTACTGGTAAACAATTCGGGGAGTACAGGTTTTGCACCCGCCCCCATCACTGCCATGAGCGACAGTGAAAGTAGAAATAAACTTTTCTTTTTCATTCTTCTTACTATTTATTTTGTTAGCAATTTATAGCTGATTTATTATTTTCGACGACAAAGATAAGACATAATAAACGAACCACCAAAAACCTGCAGCTCAATCAAAACCGTTTGACCCATTAATTATATAAATTGGTCTAATTTTTACACACTAAAACTAACAATTTCGAAGAAAATAGACGTTTTCCGTACACTTTTAATCAAGACACAGCTCAAAGTTTTGCAAATTTATAAATATTGTATACTTTTGCATCACCAACGCCATTAAGTTTAAAAAAAACTAACGGATTTAATTAAACAAAACGAGTATGAAAAAAATTACTCTAATTTCAATGATGCTACACTGATTAGTGAGTACTTGTGAAATAAAACATTTTGTCTGTAATCAGACAATCATCTATAAAAAAGTGTCGCAACGGGAATTTCCGTTGCGACACTTTTTCTTAGTGAACTTTCCTTATACTAATATTATTCTAAGAGGCAAATCAGAAAGATACAGACACGCCGAAGTTCAGTACTCGCTGGTTCATATAGGCATCACCGGCAGAGTTGGTCTGAATTTCCGGATCCTGTTGGTACTTGTCATAACTGGTCCAGGTGAACAGGTTGTACGCATTCATATACAAACGCAGCGAACTCAGGAAGCGAGGGGTGAGTTTGCGGGGGAAATCGTACGACAGGTCGATGGTCTTCAAGCGAATATACCAGGCATCGATGAGCCAAAAATCAGACATGTAGGCTGCTGCACTGTTCACTGTCGAGGGGTTACTGGTGAGACGGGGGAAGTCAATATTTTCGCCACTCTCATAGCGTTCCTTGGTCCATCGCTGCAAATGCAGGGGTTGAAACTGACTCTTGAAAGGTTCAATACCAGTGCCCACCACACTGAAGCTATAGTTGAAAGAGCCTTGGAACAACACGCTCAGCGTGAGCCCTTTCCACGATCCGCCAACAGTCCATCCGAGTGTTGTATTGGGAAGATTGGGCAGTCCGATGGCACTCTTATCATAGTCGTCAATCACGTGATCTCCATTGAGGTCTTTGTATTTCAGATCTCCAGCCTGAACAGGCACATCGGTATTGGGCACGGCTGGTGCATTGTCGGCTCCGGTTGAGATAAGAGCAATATCTTCGGGAGTATAGTATCCGTCCCAAGTATAGCCGAACTGCTGACCAATAGAGTGGCCTGTCTGTGCCAACCAGGGATACATCTGTTGAGCCTCAGCCATATACTCAATTTTGTTCTTAGCATAAGAGAATACGAAGTTGGTGTTGAACCCCCAATCGCCCCAGTGATTGCGATAGCCTATCTGTCCGTCTATACCCTGATTGGTAGTGCGGGCTATGTTGACAGGCGACGTGCCCACACCGAGCATCAAGGGAATATCGTTACGATAAACCAACTGGTCGTAGCGCTTGTCGTAGAAATAGTCAAGAGTGAATGATACAGAATTCCACAAGTTTACATCAATACCGAGATCAAATTTCTTGGCCTTTTCCCATGTCACGTGGTCATTGCCTAAGGCACCTTCGCGATAGCCGGGGAAGTGTTCTTCCTCGTATTCGGCAAAGTAGTAGTCACGTCCCTTTTCGTAAACCTGATTGTAGAGATAACGGTTGCCCATAGCCACATCTGAGCCGACCAGACCGTAACTGGCACGAATCTTCAACAGGTCGAAGCCCTTTACGTGTTTCTGAAACCATGGCTCTTCAGAAATGGCCCATCCCAAACCAACAGCAGGGAACCAACCAAAACGATTGTCTTCACTGAAACGATCGGAACCATTGTAGGCAGCGTTGAAGTCAACAAGATAGCGATTCTTGTATTTATAGCTGAGTTTGATTGTTGTTCCCATGAATTTCTCGGGGACCTTAGGCTCGCTTACCCATCCAGGAGTGTTCAGTTCGGTGGTAGTGCTCTCACGGTTGTAGAACAACATGGCACTCACATCATGGGCATCATTGAATACTCGCTGGTAGTTGACCGAAGCCATGAGGTTCATATCCTTAATGGCGGTACGAGGCTCGACAGTGATAGCAGGAACACCCTTGGTAAACACATTATCCGGATTGATAGTGTAAGTATCGTTAGACGAGTTGTAATGCCATGTGGGGAATTCACCACGCCATGCCGAACGGGCATTCTCATCGATGGTCGAATAGGCCAGACGCACACTTGAAGACAGGCCTTTGGTGAGGAAGTCCATCTTCCAGTTGGCCTGATAGAGCAGGTTGTTGTCGTTACGACGCGAACGAACATATCCCTCATTGGCCAGTCGGGCGTTGAGTGTAGGACGGCGTGAATCAGTATCATAAAGATAGCTGTTGGTACCATTGGGATTCATCACTGGTGCCGAATAAGGGTGCATGGCCGAGAAATTGTAGATTTCGCCTGTAGCATTAATACCGCGCGGTTCGTTGATATTCATGAAGCGAGAAGTAATATCGAGGCGCATATCCAGATTCTTAGTCACCTGAAAATCGAGGTTTGAACGGAAGTTGAATCGGCGATAGCGATAGTTACTATTCAAATCGTCGCCAGAATCAAAGTCGCGCACCAGACCATCCTGACTGAAATAGCCTACTGACACGAAGTATTTCAAGCGCTCTGAACCACCACTCACGTCAACATTGACGTTAGACTGTTGGGCTGATTCCTTGAAGATTTCGTCGTACCAATTCACATTTGGGTGACCATAAGGATCATCACCAGTGCGGAAATGTTCCAAATCGGCATCGGTGAAAAGGGCTGGACGGCCATCGTTCTGATAGGCCTCGTTTACCAATTGGGCGGTCTCATAACTGCCCAGGAATTTTGGAGTACGCACAGGCATCTGAACACCCGTTTCCATGCGGACATTGATTTTTGGAGCTCCACTCTCACCACGACGAGTCTTTACCACAAGAACACCATTGGCACCCTTAATACCATAGATAGCGGTAGTAGAAGCATCTTTCAGGATAGAGATACTCTCAATCTCGTTTACATTAATCTGCGACAGTTGGTCATAGGTGTATTCAACATCATCGACCACAATCAAAGGCTTATTACCATCGCTGTTCAATGAACTGACACCACGGATAAAGAAGTCGGAAGCATCCTTACCAGGCTGGCCGCTACGCTGCTGCGAGAAGAAGCCAGGCAGTTTACCAGCCAATGTATTCTGCACACTGCTCACTGGAACTTTCTGCAATTCCTTACCGTTGATAGCACTTACGGCACCTGTCATAGTGATACGCTTGGCCTGTCCATGGCCCACAACGATGACTTCTTCAAGGTCACTGTTGTCGGGCTGCATCACAATATCAACCACTTGGTTAGTGCCCACAGTAACATTGTGTTCACGATAGCCAATATAACTGAACACCAGTCGCTCGCCCTGACTGGCCTTAATGGTATATCGACCGTTGAAGTCAGTTACCGTAGCACGATTGGTGCCCTTCACTTTGACGGTGACACCAATCATTTCATCACCGCCATCTGCAGCCGTTACTCGTCCGCTTAGTGTGAGCGATTGCGCCATAGAGAGCATACTGATGCTCAGCGCTGCGAGAAAAAATATGAGTCGTTTCATAAGTACTATTTCCAATTAGGGTTCTGAACCATGTTCCTGTTCTTGTTTACTTCGCTATAGGGAATGGGATAGAGATAGTTGCGAGTGTTGAAGCTGACATTCAGCACATCCACACGATTGTAGGTGAAGCCACCTGTGGACTGTACAATCTGCATACCCTGAAGAGGCTTGCTGAACACCTGCTCGGCAATACGCCAACGGCGAATGTCATAGAAGCGGTGCTCTTCGAAAGCCAATTCTATACGGCGCTCATTGCGAATCACCTCACGCATCTCATCCTTAGTCATGTCCTGCTTCAAGCCATAGCGATAGCCCGTAACGTTGCCTCGCTTGATGCCGGCACGATCGCGCAATTTATATAGCGCATCGTAAACATCGACCGTAGGGCCTACACTTTCGTTCTCGGCTTCAGCAAAGTTCAGCAGTATCTCGGCATAGCGGAACATCACCCACAAATGATATACAGAACTGTATTCACTAGCTTTCTCGAACTTACCCATGAACTTACACGAATAGTAACTGGTGAGAGAATAGTCGGCACCATTGGCGGGATTATTGGTTCCGCCCTGCCAGGTTTCAAGGGTAGTGCCTAACCATGTGCTGCCATTGTGGAGGATGGTCATGTCCAACCGAGGATCACGATTACTGTAAGGATTGGCATCACTATAGGCATAGGTAGGACTGTCACCACGTTTACGGCCGTCGGCCATGGGGAAGGCATCAACTAAATTCTGAGTAGGACAGGTACGGCCATGTCCTAAACGAGTGCCAGTAAACCCAAGAGGGCCATTGTTAGACTCAACACTTGTACTCTGACCGTTCTGACGGAAGAAAATGAGCTCGGGGTTTGAACCATAGCTATAGAAATTCAGGAACACGTCACGTACATCGTCGGTCAGAGTGATACTATCCTTACCCTTATGACCTGCGCCATTAATAAAATCGCGGGCAGCATCGGCAGCCACCTTCCAGCGATTGGCGTCATAGTCGGGATAGCCCACCAATGGATTGCCAGCCTCAACAGTATTGCCATTGAACAGCGGACTGGCTGCATAGAGCAACAAACGCGACTTCAAAGCCTGACAAGCTTGTTTAGTAGGAGTATGGGCAAACTCAGCCAGATTGGTCAATGTGCCCACACTACGTAGGGAATCCTGAATATCATCGAGCTCTTTCACAATATAGTCAACACACTCAGCAAAGGTGTTGCGAGGCAGTTCCATATCATCGTTCAAATCAAACACCTTATCGCCCACGATAGGCACACCGCCATAACGGCGCAACAACTGGAAGTAGAACCAGGCACGCAGAAAACGAGCCTCAGCCTTGAAAGATACTCCAAGATTGCGCGTCTGTCCCAACGCATTGCGATAAGTAGCGCGATAAGGTACACGGTCTATACCTGATATAAGTACATTGACCTTGCGAATACCAGTATAATACTCACCCCATCGCATGTCACTGTTCACACGGTTGCTGGCAGTATAGCGCCCGGTAGCCAAACGCAACACATCGGGTTCGCCATCCATGTCGATGCTGACGGCATCGTCAGTAGAGGCATCAAGATAGTCACCCCCCACACGGTTGTGGCCATTCTCCATAATATCATAGATACTGTTCAAGTACTGACGTGCCTGTGTGCCCAGCGAGTCGGTAGTAGAGAACAGATAGTCGGTGGTGAACTCATCGGCCGGCAGGGGCTCATAATCGTCCATGCACGATGTGAGTATAACGGCAAATGCCGCCGGGAGTAAGAAAATATAATGTTTAGCTTTCATACCGTTTCGTGTTTAGAAATTGAGACTGATGCCTGTGAAGAAACAACGCTGCAGAGGCGATGAAGTGAACGACACCTCTGGGTCAACAAGATCACAAGCCGAGAAAGTTACTAAATTCTGGGCATTGACAAAAACCTTAGCCCGAAGCCCACTCAAATAGTTACGACAGATAGTCTCGGGCAAATTATAAGCCAGGGAGATATTCTTCAGGCGAATAAAATTACCAGAATGCATCCACAACGACGAGTTGTAGTAACCTCCGTAGTTATAGGTATTTCCACCAACAGACAGACGAGGATAAGTGGCTGTTGAGGCTGTCTCAGGGGTCCAGCGTCCTATGATATTCTGGTAAGCCTGACCATAACTATTACCGATGCTTTGGAAGCCCTCAACCAGAGTACGGTCGTTCACGTAAAGATCACGATTATACACGCCCTGCCACATCATTGAGAATTCGAAGCCATGGAATTCCAATCCCATATCCAAACCGAAATAGTGTAAGGGTTTATCACCTCCTATCACGCAACGGTCATATTCATCAATAATCCCATCGCTATTCAAATCAGCATATTTCACATCTCCAGGCTGAACCTCAGTACCCTCCATCACAGGATATCCATTTGCTATATCTTCAGCTGAGAGAAAGCCAATAGCCTGCAAACCATAGATTACACCCACAGGACGACCTGTCTGACGAAGGTAATTGTAGGGTTGTTCCTGCTCGTCCATAAACAGCAGTTTGGTCTTTTCCAAACTCCATGAACCAGATACATAATAGTTCAATGGGCCTACATGATCTTGCCATGTAAGGGATACATCGAAACCTTGTCGGCGCGAACGACCGATATTCTCCGTGGGATAGGTTGCACCCATCAGTTCAATACTCTTACCTCGTGTCTGGAGCAGATCCAGATACTTATCGTTATAGTATTCAATAGTTCCCGACAACCGGCGGTTCAACAAAGCGAAGTCAAGACCGATGTTTAGTTTATGAGCCTTTTCATAGGTAATATACTGATTGGCTATAGGCATTGTCTCAGTAGTAAAGATACCGCCATTGGTACTCTGCGAAGACCCCTGCGGATAGGCTGCCGTGGCATTCTGCGAGAAGCGCTGACGATACTGGTAATAGCCAGAATTGTCAATACCATTACCTGTATGGCCATAGGTGGCACGTAGTTTCAGTTTGTCTAACCATGTGGCCTGTTGCATAAACTGTTCACGACTGATGTCCCAACCTGCGCCAAAGGCAAAGAACTGACCCCAACGATTGTCGGGTGCATATCGGTTGAAATAGCTCTGTGTGGTAGCGGCTTGGAGGAAATAGCGACCGGCATAGTCATACTGAACAGTCTCCATGATGTTGCTTGGAATCATAGGCAGGTCATACTGAACAACCTCATGACGGGTATCACCCATCACACTGGCTTTCAGATGATGTTTGCCGAACTGACGCTCGTAGTCAACCGAGAGCTGACCATACAGGTTCTGATAGGTCGATACGGCACGGAAACTATTACTTTGAGTTACTGAATTTCCATAAAGCAGATAGGTCGGTTTGCCATCAACGATACTGAAATTATATACTGGATTCTGTTTAGTACGGATAATGGCCGTACGTGTCTGCTGGGCCACGCTTCCCGCAAACTTGGCAGAGAGTCCCGTCACCAATTTATTGAAATCATATTTCAGTTTCAAGGTTGCAAGTACATCACGAGTATTATCGTTGATATAGCCAGACTCAAATCCCTGGGCAGCAAGGTTATTGGTATGAGCCATGGTACCGCCCCAAGTGCCGTCAGGATTCTTCACAGGATAAGCATTGTTTGGAGTTCGCCACATATTCAACAGCAGGTCACTGTAACCGGAGCCTGAACCACCAGGCTGATTGCCCTCAATCACACGTCCAATAGCCGTCATCGTGGCAGTGAAATCATCGGTAATATTAATATTCACCTTCGACGAAATCATATAGCGATTCAAATCGAGATTGGTATTATAGCCATTCTCATCATTGGTTTTGAAAAGTCCTTCCTCGTTGGTATAGCCTAACGAAACGAAGAACTGTGCCACACGACCTCCACCTGATACATTCAGGTTGTAACTCTGTGAGAGAGCATGATTGTTCATCAACTCATCGTACCAGTTTACATCAGGATGTATAAAAGGGTCGTTCTGATTGGCATAAGCATCTCGGTCAGCAGCATTGTAAATAGGAGCACGGCCATCATTCTGTAATGCCTCATTCAGTAGATAAGCATACTGAGCGGCTGAAACAGGTTTGGGCTCGTTCACACTGCTGTGAATGCCCCACTTGCCAGTGAAGTTGAAATGCATTTTCCCAGAAATAGGATTCTTCGTGGTCACGATGAGGGCACCGCGCGAACTTTTCATTCCTAAGAACATAGAAGAAAGTGCATCGCGCTGCAATGTTACCGACTCAATAGCTTCGGGATCGAGCGAAAGTAGTTCACGCTCCACGCCATCGACAATAACCACAGGCGACATGCCGCGCGCACTGAGCGAGAAACGCGTGTTATCACCAAAGGGTGTCTGACCGTAACTGGCCGGACGGAATCCAATAAGATCGGAAGAAGTATTCACTGAGGTACGAGGCAAGTCGGAACCACGATATTGTGAGATATTAAAACCCGCCATACGTCCCTGCAACGAAGTCAGAATATCAGTAGAGAGGTATTTCTCCATATCCTTTCCATAGACGGTTGATACACTGCCCAGATTGGCATCGACGGAACGAGTACTTCCATCAAACAGGACAAGAGGTTTCTCTTCGTCCTTGAAACGCTCAGTAAGATGAACAGTATAGGTCTTTGTTTTATAAGACGAGTAGCGTTCTTCCTTGTACAGATAGCCGATATGCTTAAAAGTTAGCACGTCGCCATTTTCAAAAGTAAGAGGGAAAGTGCCTTCAGCATCGGTAACAACAGATGTATTAGCACCCTTCACACTAACAACAACGCCTGCTATAGGATTATTGCGCTCATCGCATACCAAACCGCTTTTCTGCTGTTGAGCCAGTACTGCTGTTGCTGAGAGAAACAGCATGACAGCGGCTAAAAAAGATTTGTATGTTGTTTTCATAATGATACTGCTTAAGAGGGTTGTCAATCGCATTCAAACTTAAAATTGAAGTTTTTACGGTCGCTCATACTGGGTGGTAGAGGTGTGCCAAACTGCACAAAGTCATCGTCAGACTGAGTGAGACGTATAGAACCATCACGATTAGTAAAATAATACTCAAAATGATCCATCTGCTCGTCAATGGGAACCCCAAAGAAACCTGCAGGCCATATAGTGATACTATAAGTCTTTCCTTTAGAATCCAAAGGTTTCATACGGGTAGCATCATTACGCTGGTCGATGGTATATACCTTGCCATCAGTAGTCACAGCCTTACCTTGCAAATAGATATCGCTCTCATTATAGAGAGGATTACCACTCTGATCGACATCGCCCTGATAACTGACAGTCACATAATCATTCTGCAACGCTGTAAGAGGTGAGATACGATTGAAATGACGGTTACAGAAATCTATTGTTGCACCAACGCCGCCAACCACCTCGAAACATTCGGAGGCGAAAGTAACTTTCTGCTCGTCATTACTTCCACTAAAGCCATTGTCAGTATGATTGACGAAAAAGCCAATCTTACACTTCAGATTATGACGGCCAGTCTTGGTGCGAATAAAAATCTTATAGGTTGGATCCTGATTGTTACGAATATTCCAGGTAATATCACTCTGATAGGTTACCCATTCCATATCATCAAGCACATTGGGACCCACACCATACTCATTCACCAGACACTGGCGCCATGTACGACCGCCACCACTCTTTGGCAACTGCGACTCTGGAATGACCGACATGGACATTTCTACATTTCGATCATCGGCCAAATCACATTTATAGGTCACTACTGCATGATTGGCCACATCCCAGTCTTTAGGAGCAAGAATAGCAAATACCAGTTTGGTATTGATACCGTTATTGTCGGTTGTACGGCACTGCACATGTCCGTTTACTGTAAACAGAACATCTGAATTTGCCTTTGCATAGTAAACCTCTTTACCATTCTCATCGAGCTGGGCAATGGTATATCCATCGAGAAACACGCAACCGAATACTGCGATAGCTACTACTAGAGCAAGGCCCAACACAGAGAATTGATGTTTTAAAATCTTCTTCATAGCGTTCTATTCTAAATAGTCATTGGTCTTGACGCTCCATATAGTAGGTATATACATTGCTGGCACACCCTGGAGAGAGAGTGATTTGCAAAGAACGGAGACCATTGGTTACAGGAAAATTAAAATCTACGTCAACACTATTGGCAGCCCCTTGTTCAAGGAAAGACAAGCGGAACGGGAACTGAGGATCATCGGTTTTCCACGTTCCGTTGCGTTCTACAACAAAGGGTAAGTAGTTTTCCAGCTCGTAAGTTCCATTACTATTCATACGCAATGCAAACTTTGTGAAATCCATCTCACTTGTAATATCAATATTGTTACGCGTCACGGCTTTCAACTTCCATACACCACTCACGTCCTTGACTGCCTCAGAAATCTCAAAGGGATTCGAGTCATCATTGAACTGGCTGCAACTTGACAATAGGCCCAATCCTACTGATAGCATTACAGTCCAAAAGTCTGAATATCTGTATCGTTTCATGTTATTTCAATATTTAGATTTTTCAGTTAGTCGTAATAAGGATTCTGTTTCAGCGCTGGTGTCTTCACTATTTCAGCATATGGAATAGGCCAGAAGTACATTGCCTTGCGGAAAACATGGTTACGAACTACAAATTCACGCGGTACATAGGTCACCTTGTTGTTTTCATCAACTACACGGGTAATCTCAAGACCATGCATAGGCTGATTTTCAGTTTTCTCGGCAATCATCCAACGACGCACATCAAAGAAGCGGAAGCCTTCAAAAGCTAATTCTATACGACGCTCATTGCGAATAGCCTCACGCATTTCATCCTGCGTCATACCAGCCTTCAGCCCATACATGCCATCAGTTCCAGGAGCAATACCAGCCCTACGGCGAATCAGTTTAAGAACTTCCAAAGCACTATAGGTATTCCCGTCACCAAGGGTCTCCGAGAAGTCAGGACCTTTCCATTCGTTGACTGCCTCGGCATAAGAGAGGAGTACCTCAGCAAAACGAATGAGTGGGCGCGATTGCAATGGTTCAATCCACCAGTTGCCAGAAGCTGCACGAGGCAACATCTTACGTGTATAGAGTCCTGTTGGCGTACCGGAATAGACAGCATCCTGAGTAGAGTTTTCACCCTTATAGGTATAAATAGGATAGAAATAGTCAGTCTGATTACAAATCTTGCTACCGTTATAGATGATTGACACGTCAAAACGAGGATCACGGTTCTGATTTGGCTGCAAAGGATTATAGGCATAAGAACTCTCTCCAATCGGTTTACCGTCAATCATTGGAAAGGCCTTTGCCAAATCATAATATGCATAGCCGGCTGCACCGTTGCCACCACACGATGGAGGGTCAAGCATCTGGCAGGTAGTAATTCGTATTTCCTGTTTCTTCATCAGAATAATCTCCTGATAAGCTGCAAAGGGGTAAGAGAATGCCCCATCGCTGGTCACGTTGACAAACTCACCAGGTGATTGGACTGCATAGAATCCCCACCCTGGCTCAGGCTTTCCATCGTTGGCATCAGGAAATTTATGACAGGTATGCACCTCATACAGGCGATAGTCACCCTGCATCTGCATAGCACGTTTCGCTGCCTCATACGCACGCTCCCAGCGCTGTGGATCAGCATTGGCATACCCCAACAGCAACTTGGTATCATCGGTACCAAAACCGCTACCATTATGCAAAGGAGATGCTGCATCAAGGGTAACACGCATAATAAGAGCATAGCAGGCAGCCTGACTGATTCGGCCATTGCTTCGACCAGAATTGCGAGGACGAAGTATATTATCGGCCAGAATAGCATTACACTCATCAATAATATAGTTCACACAGGTCTCGTAGCTCTGGCGGGTAGCATCAATAGGCTCGTTAGCACCATAGATTTTATCATACACTATAGGAACACCACCATAATGTCGCAATAATATATAATAGTACCACGCGCGCAGGAAACGGGCCTCAGCTTTGTACTGAAGCTTGGCTGATTCAATCATCGGAGCATCACCAATGCGTTGCATAAATTTGTTACACTTGCGTATGTTTGAATAGCATTTTTCCCAAGCGTCAGTAGTTACAATAACAGGATTTATCGTTCCTGTGGCAAAAGCCAGTCCAGAAGAAATGCGTGATGAAGCACGCGGTTCAGACTCATCGGTGGCACATTGTAGTCCACCTTCACCAAAACGGTCAAGATCGGTGTCAAACCCTATGTCAGCATAGATATCCGTAAGGAAACCAGCGGCATAGGCACTGTCGGCAAAGACGCTTTCCTCACTCAGGTCGGTGGTCGCTGTCTGATCCAGGAAATCATCACCACAAGATGCTATCCCAATAATCATCAGAAATAGCACAAGATAGTTACCTTTTCTTTTCATAGATTGTTTATAATATTTATTAGGTTCCGTGTAAGCACAACAGGATAAAGTTATAGTTCATTTGGTGTTATGTACTTAGCACGATTGAATAGTTGACTTCCACTAAAAGGTAAGTGTTAATATTATTTAAACATCCATTGTCCCGATGTTACCTTGTGCGTCTTGCCTGCCCAGCAAACATCGGCATTCACACCTACCGGAATGGTCACAACGAGGGAATCGGAATTCCAATCCACCTTCAACTCACCATAAGGAGTAGGCTTGGTGGCTTTCACCCACTCTATTCCCTGTGGGCGCTGAGGTGCTATCAAAACATGACGATAACCAGGTTGATTAACATCGGGTTGAATACCGGCCAATGCTTGATAGAACCAAAGGCCTATACCATTGTAGCAGTTGTGAACACGGCTTCGCTCACCATTCCAATATTCCCACGTAGTGGTAGCACCATTGGCTATCATATTCAGATAGCCAGGATAATCGGGCTGTTTCAATAGTTCGAGCATGAAATCGGAAGCTTGATTGCGAATGGTCCACTCTGTGAAAATGGGTACACCTAACAAACCTACGGCTATATGACTGTTATAGACTGTCTTTGAACGATTCAAAAGCGTACTTTTCACTGTTTCGTACAAAGCAGAAGGGACAGCACCTACTAACATAGGATAAGACATGTCGAGAGGTGATCCTGTACCATAGGTATGGGTATCGTCATGGTAGAAAGTTTCATGAATGCGCTTGTTTAACGCATCTCTACGTACTTCGTAGGTGGTAGCATCTTTGCCCAATACACAAGCTATCTGAGACATAGTTCCCAAACACTCGCTAAGAAAGCAATTGTTGACAAGAAGAGGTGACTCGCCCCCCACATCTACGCCATTGGGAGCCAACCAATCGCCAAGGAACCACATCCTGTTGGGCGTATCAGGCCAGGGTTGGAGGATACCATCAACCATATACTTTTCGGCATAGTTCAACCACAGATTCATTTTATCGAAGAGGCGTTCCAAAGGTCGCTTGTCACCATAATTCAAATAGGTACGCCAAGGGGCTTGAACAATAAAACCACTCCAATAGGGACCGCCGCCACCTCCACCTGCAGGTGCCACATAGGGCAATGAGCCGTCATTCTCCATAACGTCACCCCATGCAGTAAGCCAGTTTAGGAAAGTGGGAGATACATTATACATAGTCTGCAAGGTCATAGTAGAAGAATTGCCATCACCGCCATATCCCATTCGTTCCAAATGCGGGCAATCCACCATATATCCACTGAAAGTTAAACAACGCATAGTATAGCTTATCATATCGTGGATAGCATTGATATCAGTATCGGAGGAACTGAAAGTTGCGTGTTCATCGTCAGTTCCCGAGATTTGAAGAGCACAGAGTTCCGGGCGAACGTCTGAACGGACACGAACATAGCGAAAGGCATGATGGTGAAACTTATTCGAAAACACTTCCTGAGCGCCACCACCAGCGATATAGATATCGCCTTCACCCTGACTCTCAAACTTTCCACCTAAGGGAATATAGTCGGTATAGTCAATTGTGACTTGCTGACCATCTTTTGTATCATCGAGATGCATCTCCACCCATCCCGTAAGAACACGTCCCATATCGAAAAGCCACTCGCCAGGTTGAGACTGTTCAACACTCACCGGATGTACCCTGTCGATAATCCTATTACCCGCGAACATTTGTGGAGTAGCCGTCATTCCAGTAACGGTAAACTCACGAGCCGACACCCATTGGCGTTTGTCCAAAGTCGAGCTCATCATATCTACAGGAACCAAACGAGCATCAACGCGCTCACCCCCAAACTGCAGGGGATACCAATTGCCTGTATATTCATATCCACTGGGCGATGCAAGCCAAGAGGAATCTGTTTGTCCCGATATTTCCCACTGATTATCCGTCAATTGCTCTATCTGAGCCTTCACCAGCGCACCTTCATGCTGAGCCTTGAAAGTATTGTTACGATACCATCCCTGACCGGCCCAGATAACAATATCGTTCAATCCTTCTTTCACATACTGGCTTACATCGTAGGTAACGATCAGTGAATGCTGACTAAGCTGTGACATGGCTGGCTGAAGAACGTTCTGCCCCATCCTACGACCATTGACATAGAGTTCATGATAGCCAAGAGAATTCACATAAACAAAAGTCGTATGATGGGACGACAGCTTCACTTGCTTGCGTAGCAAAGGAGCTTGCATGCTACCATATTGTGGATCCATGCCTATATACTTACCGGCCATACCATTCAATAGTCCTACGCTAAAACGAGACACCCCACTCCAATCTGACGGTTGTTGATGCTCGTCCCAAACTCTTACGCGCCAATAGCATAATTGACGAGATTGAAGTTGTTTTCCAGAATATGGAACCATCACTTGTTCCGCGCTTTCAACACGTCCCGTGCTCCAAAGATCGGCTTTACCTTTCAAGAGCGACAGACTATCGGAGCTAACTTGAATTTCATAAGCCACCTGCGAAGCACCATTTACAGATGCTTTTAACTGCCAACTAAAATGAGGTTGAACATTGTCGATGCCCAATGGATTAGTTAGATTCTCGCACAATAGTTTACCAATCTTCAAAGTAGCTCTGTTCTCTACTTTTGACAACACACGTTCTTTATGGCCAAAGGGTTTCACGAGCACTTTGACAGATTCTGGCATTTTCTCAGCCTCAAAGGTGACAATGCGTTCCTCGCCCGGCATTAGAGTTATATAATTATCGCTCCAGATGACAGGTAACACCCTACTGCCAGTTTTGGAATCAACTAGTCGTAAACGGTTAGCAAAGGCTACGTTCTTAGACGGATTCTTCAAACGAATCTTTCCTTTTCCATCTTGCGTCACCGTAAGGCGTACTTCAGGCATTTTAGCCAGACTACTATAATCGAGGTCTCGCTCAGTGTTCGTCCAATAGAAATTCTCAGAGAGTTGTCTGCCGGCAGAATCTTCCAGCAGCAAACGAACAAACAACATACCTTTCGGCAAATTGTTCAACACAAAAGCCTCTTTTTTGTCACTGGCAGGAACTGTCAGTATCATTTCACGCCTGTCCAACTGCTGTCCGTCAATATTGAAAACGAGGGCTTGGGCCTTCACATTGTTAAGCGCCTCGCCTGAAGTGTTCACCACCTTCACGCTTCCTGTCAGACAGTTCCACTGAATATGATGATGTTCACATGCTTTGCGAGCGCCCCAATAGCATCCCGTCGGATCATAATAATAATCATAGGTCTGCCATACAAACGAAGGATAGGCTGGATGACTCATCCAAATAAGCAATCCTGAGGCATCGTTCCACATTTTGTCCTGCCAGGCCTCATACATGCCGCGCATATCCTCATAATTAATCAGTTGGGCCTTCTCACAGAACTCCTCCAATGATTTTGATGCGCCATAGCGATTGTCAACAGATTCACGATAGCCCACAGGATCTGCATTCAAAGCCTCTTTGCCAAAGAAATGATGATTCCAAACATTGTCATCCTCATTTTTCAGTTGGTCGTCGGTTGGCAAAGGCCATTGATCTTTTTTGGGAATAAACAGGCTGACACTCTCATATTGGGGGAAAGTGGCCATACCAATCTCTGAACGGAATCCATAACCAAAGGTATTCCCATAGGGATAGGAAGGCTTGTTAAAAGCCAGGTTACTTGCCGAGGTTTCAAAATGATGGCGTGGGGGGAGGTCTTTCCACCATCCGCTACCGGAAAGTGCATCCTGATTTGAACAAGACTTATAGATACGGTCGTTACCGTCTTCTTCCATCACTATCATACGGAGAGCCTGGTCAATATCTGCCACAGGATGGGTTTCGTTGGCGCCACACCAAACAGCGATAGAAGGATGATTGCGCAGTCGTCTAACCTTGTCGCGTGCATTCCGCTTGAAGGCATCGTGTTCTACTACATCGTTCCATGCTACATAAAGCCAGAAATCGTTCCACACCATTATTCCTTGCTCATCACAATAGTCATAAAACTCATCGTCTGTTACACAGCCTGTCCACAAACGAATCATGTTGTAGTTCATATCTCGATGCAGGCGAATTTTTGTTTCATACTCTTTTCCGTGACAACGCAGCAGATACTCACTCATGCCCCAGTTTCCACCTTTCACAAAGAGACGCTGACCATTAATATAGAGTTGGAACACAGGATAGCCAACATCGTTCGTTTCAATACGATAGTCATAACGCTTAATTCCAAAACGCAATGAACGCTGGTCGGAAAGTACATTACCCACCTTACAACGCAGTTTACATTCATACAGATTAGGCTGGCCATAACCATTTGGCCACCATAATTGTGGATGACGAATCACAAGAGCTTCTACATCCTGATGATCCACACGCAGTTGGGCTGTATCACCGGCTTCTACTCGCAAGCGCTTAGTGAAACTAATATTACCAGGCATAATGGTACCCTCAATCGTTACATCTTTCGCTTGGTCAGAATAATTGGCGACATCAGAAAGAACCGTCAACTCAGCGCGTTCTTTCCGTGGAAGGAAACTACGCACCCACGGATCAACAAGTTGTACATCTCCAGTAACTTCTAATCGGGCATGCCCTGTGATTCCTGCCAAACGTCCAGGAATATATGGCATCCAATCCCATCCTGCGCCAGCCAGATAACTGGGGCTGCATGCTACTCCATAAGGCCCTTCCGCTTTACGGGTTTTCTTTTGGTCTGGATCGTAGATTTTCACTTCTACCACATTTTTCTGATGCTGATAGAGACTGGTCACATCAAAACGTGAACGAAGCATGTGCCCACTAATGTCTTTCTCTGAATCAGCAGTTCCCGACACTTTCTTTCCATTGAAGAACACATCGGCATAACGGTTTGTATTGTCTAAACAAAGCCATACATGCTGACCGTGCATGGGTTTTTGCGGTAGTACGACCTCAGTACGATACCAAAAAGGACGACTATACTTTGTTTCATCTACCTGATAAATATTGCTGCCGTATTCCGGGCATTTTTCACGGCCAGCTTCAACATAAGCAGTAAACACAGTTCCAGGCACCACACCTGTTATTGCATCGTGCATGTTACGCTCAGGTGCTAGTTGCCACTTTATATCAGGATTACTGCTATCAAGAGAAAAATGCTGCAATTGAGCCGTAGCCATCAGAGCTACTAACCACAGGAATGCAGTTAAAGACCTTCTTATATTCATTTGATATACGAATCTATTATCTTTGGTTATATTTCATTTTATCTATTCACTGAAGGAGTTAAGAACTCCCGAAACTTAAAAACTACAAAACTAAGGTTCCATTTCAAGTTCTAACACTCCGCCATTCATTATATCGGAATAATCAATCTGCCAACCATCCAGCATTTTTCCATTCAGTCTGGCCTGTTTGATGAACACATTCGAATCGCTTGTGTTATGAGAAACTATAGAAAAGTTCTTTCCATTGGACAGGTGGTAAGTGACACGGGGGAACACAGGACTGGTTATTTCAAAGCGCGTATCACCAGGACAATACTGATGGATGCCTGAAGCCGCCAACACATACCAAGCCGACATCTGCCCCACATCCTCATTGCCTACCAATCCTTCCACTTTATCATGATAGGCATTCCTGCAGATGAAACGAGTCCAATACTGGGTTTTACGTGGTTGTTCCAAACGATTGTAAAGGAAAGGAACGAAATGTACAGGTTCGTTGGCATGGTTGTAATAAAGATTCCAATACATCTGCTGAGGGGTCTTGGCAAACATGCTGTCTAAACAGGCAATCACTTGTTCACGACCACCCATCAAGCCCACCATCCCATTCACATCGTGAGGAACGAACAAACCTTGTTGAAGAGGATTACACTCCATACATCCATACCACTCCTTCAATATTCCTTCTTCGGGCCAAGACATCCACGAGCCGTCGGCCTGACGTGGACGGAACCAACCTTTCTCTTTGTCAAAAATATTGTGATAGGCCTGTCCCTTTTCTTTGTATATTGCAACATCTTCACTCTTTCCTAACATCTCTGCCAAACGGCTTATACACCAATCGGTA
Organism: Prevotella sp. E9-3; assembly: GCF_022024015.1. Taxonomy (NCBI): domain Bacteria; kingdom Pseudomonadati; phylum Bacteroidota; class Bacteroidia; order Bacteroidales; family Prevotellaceae; genus Prevotella; species Prevotella sp. E9-3. Next base: position 966,672 of record NZ_CP091786.1, on the reverse strand, counting down.
TAGGCATATTCAAGAGTGTACGACAAACAGAGTGAGCCGGGAGTATAGCCAAGTTCGTCGTTGCCAAAACGGGCAGAAGAGTTTTTAGCATACTGATATGCAGTATCAACATCATATCCTCGGATTCCTTTGGCATAGGCATCGGCAAGCACGGAAATAGCCGGATTTCCCAACATGCAACCGCTATAGGCATTGAGCAGTTCCCAGCGTTCAAAATAGCCTCGGCCACTTTGCTGAGCCATTGTGGTGAGCGAGGCTAGCATATCAGAAACCAGTTGTGGGTTGATGATGGTTTGCAATGGCATCTGACTGCGAAATACGTCCCAACCACTAAATACTGTTCGTTTGGTAAAGGAACTGTCAGCCTGATGAACTTGATAGTCGCCTCCTACATAACGCCCATCAACATCCTGATGTATGCGAGGATCTATCATGGTGTGATAGAGGGCAGTATAGAACACCGTTCGTTCTTCAGACGTTCCTCCCTCAACTTCTATACGACTCAATGCATCGTTCCACTGCTTGCGTGCTGAGCGACAGGCACTTTCGAAATCCATTCCAGCTGCCTCTTCCTCGAAATTGCTGCGTGCACCTTCTATATCAACATAAGATATGGCAAGGCGCATTTCAACCTGTTGGTTGGCTGATGTAGGAAACTCTGTAAAGAAACCGATGTGTGAGCCTTCCATCTCAGTGGTGTCGCGAAGAATACGAGCCTGAGCCACACGTTGCAGATAGTCATCGCTCGTAACGTTTTCGAGCAGGCGAGGCTCATCGCTTTTGATATCGGCCGACCAAAAGCCGTATGTTTGCATAGGCTGACTTAAACGGGCATGGAAATAGACAGTATAGCGAGAATGCCCTTGACTATTTCCCCAACCACCACCTTCGGGCAGACACTCGGCCCATCCTTCAATGATGCTGTCATTCACAACATGCACATACTCTTTGGAAGCAGTTCCCCCTACCCTGCGCGCTAAATCTATCTGAATCCGTGAGAGTGTATCTTCGGGGAAAGTGAAACGCAGATAGCCACAATGGGTACTTGCTGTAGCTTCCACCCGAACGCCATAGTCGGTCAGTGTGGCGGCATAGTAGCCTGCTTTAGCCACTTCGGTCTGTTTGTCGTAGTGCGAGCGCCAACCGCTGATGGAACCATCTTCTCTACCTGCTACTGTTTTCATTGGTCCTACGGTGGGCATCACTGTCAGATTGCCCATATCGCCATTCCAGCCTATGCCACTCATCTGAGTCATAGAGAAGCCTTCGATGGTCTGATGCTCATAGCTATAGCCAGAGCCATTATCGCCGCCGGTAATGGTTTGAGGACTCACCTGAACCATGCCGAACGGTGTGGTTGCACCAGGAAAGGTCTTTCCCAATCCGTGGTAGGCACCGGCTGCATCGACATTTGTACTTGCGCCAATAAATGGATTGACATAGTCGGCTGGTGTGAGTTGTTCATTACTGGAACAACCAAATTGACACCCTATAAGGGTAATGAAGCCGAACAAGAACAGATGGTATCTTAAACACATAATTGATTAATGATTAGTTGATAGGTTTTACTTTCAGAGTTTTAATGGCAAAACGGGGCATTTTCAATGTGACGACGCCCTTAGCATCGGGGATAAGCCGAGAGATTGTATTCCCGTTCAGGTCAACCTCCTCTACATCGGCCACTGGAAATTTCATTTTTACTTTTTCATAGCCAGTTGTTCCATCAGCACTAAAGAGCCTCAACAGCAGCGAACCGTCTGGTTGTGTGATGGCTGCGCTGAGCTGACAAGTAGCTGAGAGCAAGGAACGTGTTGGTTGCGGAACAGTATGACTATGGGATACGATAATCGGATTGTGCCAATCGTCAGCAATTTGCTGCAGGTGAGCATTGTCCCATCGTCCAGGATGTGGCATTAGGGCATAATCAATCTCGGAGGGACCGTCAATAGGATAATTGCGCCACCACAGACCACTACCCGAATACTGGACAGTGAGTGCAAGTGGTTCGTCCTCTCCATATGAATAGCTTGTGGTATGGTCAGTGAACATCGCAAATCCATAACCTTTAGCACCTTCGCTCAAATCAACCCAACTAAGGGCCACATTGTGCTTGATACTATCCCAACTATTAAAAAAGGTATTGTCAAGTTTGCTTTCACACACATCGAAAGGAGCGTCTTTGCTCAGCAATGGCTTTTGCAAGGATACTGGAAGAAAAAGACGCAACATGTATCGTGTGTCGTAAAAGGGAGTTAAACGTTTATCATCCTGTGAATGGTAAGGACCTCCAATTGGAGTATCTTCAGTCCAATGTATCTTCAACTTGCAATCAATCCTGCGCTGGCCTTTTGTCAGCGTTACGATATGCGAGAAGGGAACGCCTGCCACTTCGCCATCAATACGGATCTGTTGAAGAAGAGGATGATCAGCCAAACAAGTGGCTTTTGCCTCGTTCTCAACCGATGAGCGCATACCTCCGCGCTCACTGAAGAAACCACGCAGTTCGCCAAAAGACTGTTCAGCCGACTGATTGACTAATTCCTTTCCGTCTTGCTGCTTGTCTATCCAACTGCTAATGATTCCTCCACGCTTCAAATCAAAAGTCAACCGATACTGGTCATTCTCCAAAACAGCCTCCGACTGTCCTTTCCACCGTTCAGGATTCGGTTGGGCTATGCCGGCGGTATCCACCTTGCATGAAATCTGGCCAAAAGCAGGAATATGTACCCAAAGCAGCCGATTGTCGATGGTCTTCACCACTTCATTCCGCTCATGAGAAGTAGTATTGTAGAAGGTAACATAATCTCCCATGCCAGCTGGCACATCTGAGGCATCTGCTATCATCCGTTGAGCTGTTGCCATGGTACTGTCAGTCCAACAGCGAACGGCATCGGCCCATGTTCCATAATTTTTAAGTCGGTTGTAGGGTACTATCCATGAATCGTGATGCTGAGCCAACATCAGTGTACGCCAAGCCTCATCAACCTGTGACAGATTAGCATATCTACCAGTAAGAGCACATAGTTTTTCTGCTTGAACCAATAGGTTCTCAGCTTTACGTACTTCACGCCCTATGCGTTGCATCACCTGCGAGCCCCACATTAGTCCGGGATGTATATTCTCCTGCGACCAGTACCAATCCTTCGCAGCCTGATGATCAGTATGCCGCTCGATATAGTCGCTCCACAACACATACTCAGTATTACCCTTATGGTCACGCAACCATGGGCCATAAGTCCAACCGGCATCCTGATAGGTCATTCCTACAGGATTCTGAATACCTGCTTGCTGACAAGCCTTCAAAAAAGTATCAGAATTGTTCCAGGCAATTGTCTGCCATACCGAGCCTTCCTGCAGTTCCTCACAGGCATAGCGAGGAACAGTAATCATTTTGCTACCATCAGAACCCACCAGATTCACCAACTGGCCTCCATATGCTTCGGTATAGCCTCCCCAACAGGTATCTGGACATTTTAGGGAGATATATTTGAATCCCAACAGGCGGAGTAACTGTGGCAGTTGACTGGTAAAACAAGGTTCCTCACTGCTATAAGTGGTGAAAGTAATACCAGGAAAATGCAGGCGCAGTTTCTGCATACCATACTGAAACTGACGGATAATACTTTCACCACTTATATTATATAGGTAAGGTTGCGCATAGGTAGGGTTGGTATATTCTACCTGCGATCCTGCCATTTTCTGTTGAAAATTCCTATAAGCCTCGGGAGTACGGACAGCTACCGTATCCCATGTCTCAGGTTCTATCTCGAGTCCGATATTCCAGTCGGGGTGGGCCTCCAATTGATCAACCATAAACTGTGTGTAGGTGTCAAGGGGATAGTGTCCGTAGAGTCCGCCATGGAAACCATCCACGAAAAAGTTCTTTGGCTGAGCAAAGCCCACCAAAGCAACCAAAGAGCATAGAACTGAGTTGAGAAGTCTTGTTGTCATTTACTGTTATCCGTTTTATATTTCATCCTCCACGCATTTGACAGGCAGCGAACAGCCAGCATGCTTATCATTAAACTATGAGGCATATCTATCTGAGCCACGAAAGGGGTAAACATGATAAATACAAGCAAGAAAGAGAAATAGAACAGGTAAAAATAGACATATCTCTTATTCTTGCGAAACAGGAGCCAAGCCAACAAAGGAAGTGGATTAAACACAAGTGCATACCAGTTTCCTGAAGAGCCATCAAGCGATGAGAACAAGGTCATATAGCAAAGAGCCATACCTATCACCGTGAGCAACAACATCAATGTGGCATCGACCGTAAAAGCCAGTTTATGCAGATGACCTGTATGTTCAGCCACACTTAGAAGTATCACCAAAAGGAGAAGAAGGGCAAAACAAATAGTTGGTGTGAACCACGAGGTATGCTGCCCGTCATCACCACTTATCAGCTCACTGCCATTACTATCAATCAATAATGGCCTGCGACTGCCAAATTTATCAACGATAGAAGCATGCTTCCAAGTCTCGACAAGCAATGAGGGAGAATACTTTTCACCATTCTGTCCTACCTTATCTCCCTCAGATCCAAGCAAGCTATTCCAAAAGAAATCAACCCAGGGGCGATGCCGTGAAATAACATGAACAAAATCGCGATATGTACCGTTCAGAATAGGCGATGCCGAACCATAAACCATTTTTGCTTCACCTTGCAAAGCACGTTTTACAGCAAAGGCACACATACTTGAACAATTGGTGGTAAGATAATTATAAGGGCGAACGGAACCGTAAGAAACTTCGTTGTCGAGTAATTCCCACAAGCGTCTTTTCTGATAGAGATTGAGGTTCAGTTCATATTCTACTACCCGACGACCCTCATTGGCATACTCCTGCAGATAATCATGTGTTTGGACGGCCGAGTACTCTCCTTTGGCTTCCCCTGTGAAAAAGGCCAACCGATTTTCAACAGTATCGTCAAGTCCGTAAGTAAAAGAATAGTCAAGCCCTGCCGATGGACACTGAAGGCGTAACGCGCAATGCCCATGTGCCGTATAGACGGTATAGCCGGGCGCAACACTGAGTAAAGAAACGGTGATATCAGTGGCCAGTCCATCTTCATCAACCATATCATTCTGTTGCTGAGCATCATCAACCATATCATTCTGTTGCTGAGCATCATCAACCGTATCGTTCTGCTGTTGTGCAAAAGCGCCCATGGCCGACAGCCAAAAGACTGTCAGCGCACAGGCTAAGTATAGTATTATGTTTTTACATTTCCTCATCATCCCACTCAAAACTGTTGGGTCGGGCCAAAACCTGTGAGCCGTCAACTTCTTCATCGGAAGGGTCATTAAAGACTGCAATCTCCAGCGTACTGCTCATCATCATATTCTGCGCAGACATTTTGTACAGGACTATATCTGGTGACAAATAATTATTTCTCATAACAAAAATCTTTTATCTGCGAATCACCTTACGACCATTCTTGATTACAATACCTTTATAAGCATCGTTAACAAGTTGACCTGCCAAATTATAGATACTAGATTCCGTCTGAGCATTCTTGCTCACACTGACGATTGAGGTGACAATCTCATCATCATCAAAACCGATAAAGCCACGAGCATCGTCGTCCAATTCCAAATAAGCCTTACCCCTAGAGACAGACTCTCCATCTTTCAGACGATAGAATCCGATTCCATTATTACCATTGGCCAGTACATAGATTTTTCCATTAGCCTCAACAGGACCGTTAGCAGTACTTTTCAGCAAGTTGTCACTATTATCCTCGTTAAGGAACAGACCTTGATAAGTCATCTCATAAGTTTGGTTGGCCTCTCCTTGAAGGATAACGCCTTCATCGGCCCCTACATGCTGCACTTGTTTGAGGCTCAAAGTATTTCCAACAGCTGTCACTTTGTAGCCTTTCAGTTCCTCATTATTCCAATTGTCCAAACGTACTTGCGTAGTGGCACTATAAGTACAAAGTTCAGCTGGAAGAGTAAGAGGAAGAAGATCAAACTCGGCGCTATACTTAGATTTGACATTATTCACTTCAATCACCAAATCAGATGAAGCGACAGATCCATCAGCATTATGCCAGGCAACGAAACGCATGCCGTACGAAGGAATTGCTGTTAGCCGTACTTGAGAGCCATCGTTTATACTCTCATTTGTAAAGGTACCAAAGCTTGCATCCTGTTCGCCACTTAAAAATGGGTGATAATAATTAACAGTTACATTATTAACGGAGGTATCCTGCTTTTTAAAGACAGCATAGTACTGTTTAACGGGAGCATTTGTCCACCCTTTTCCTTGAGCATCACTATACCCTTTATCACCTGTTCCGTCATAATCTGTTGTTTCATTTTCTCCAAGCAATACAGAGCCTCCTGAGAGCAATAGGTCTGAACCATCTTCATTCAATAAGAAGTCTGCATCTTCATACGACTCTTTCAGTTCAGTTACAAAGCCTGCGAGCTCCCAGCCCGAATTAGGTTCTGCGTATAACTTACAATGATATCCCGAGCCACTACTTACCGTGATATTCGCATCCACAGATTCTGCATCATGGTCAGTTTCCTTGGTTTCATTATTGTCAACAGTATAGCTTATATATACTTTTCCACATCCGGTGGGCGTTGCACCCAGTTTTACATTAAAATTTTTGTAATAAGCATCTGCCTGTACACCAATGGAAAACAAACAAATCACAAATGCAAACAATAGTCTGATAATAGTATTATTACTTTTCATATAGGCAAAAATTAGTCTTAAAGTTAATATTTTTGATTGACAAATATTCAATGGTTAGCATTATCATTTTAAAAAGACAAAAACGCCTGAACGTAGAAACTGCGACAGGCGCTTTTGTCACCAATTACTACTTACTACTATCTAACAACTTTTTTACCATTAACAATCACAATTCCTTTCTGGGCAGATGATGCCTTAGTACCAAGCAAAGTGTAAGCCTGTTGTTGCTTATCAGAAGCCTTTACTGATTCCACGCCTTCTGAGTCGCCATCTGGTAGTACAGTTCCTTTAGGTACAAATACCGCATAAATCACATGGTCAGGCTCTTCATTCCAGTTATCCAAAGCACGAGCTGCTTCACGAGCTTCATCAGCATTAGCAAAATTATTTGAGTCTGCATCTACCTCACGCGGACAGTTTGCATTGAAGATAAACTCATACCCTTCATCAACTTTCTCTGCAGTATAAGGATCATCAAAGTTTCCATTATCCGTATATGTAGAAGCGATCAAATCAGCCTTTGTATATTCGCCATCATTTTTCTTGACCAGACTGAAGCCAGCAAGTTCAAAACCATCCTCAGGTTCACCATAGAGCCAAATCATGTAAAGACCAAGCAGAGGATCGCCCTCTTCACGAGCCAAGTCTTTACCATTTTCACCAATTGTAGCTTTCAAAGTGACACTCTCAGACTTACGGGTCTGCTGGTTCGAAGGATCCTCTGTCCGGATGTAAACTTTTCCACGTCCAGATTCATTTGCATTGAGCTGAACATGAATGTTCTTGAACGGAGTAGCAGATGCACTTACAGCCATCATACATACTACTAGCATTGCCAGCAGTCTTCCCATTTGATTAAAGTAAATTTTCAACATAATTTTAATTGTTTAAGTTAGAGAAAAAAATTAGGTTTTAACGATGCAAATTTACTTACAACGACATTTTGGGAATATAAATTTCGAACACAAAAGCATAAAAAATGAGCCAACGTTACTGATTTTGCAGAATAAAGTCTTTTGGCAACAGTCCGAACTGCTTTTGGAAGCATTGAGTGAAGTAGCTTGGTGAGCTGAAGCCTACCATATAGCACACTTCATTCACTTTGCAGTCGCCCTGCTTCAACAACTGGGCTGCTCTTTTCAATCGTTCCACCTTAATATAATTATTAGGTGTAAGGTCGAACATTCCTCTGATTTTTCTGTTCAGATTGGTTCGGCTCATACACATCTCAGCAGCCATCTGCGAAATATCGAAATCACTATCTGTCAAATGTTCAGCCATCACTTTCTCCAAACGATGCATCAGTTCTTCATCGGCCTTTGAAATAGACACAGTTTCCTGTTGAAGGAAAGGCGATGTGGCATAAGCATGTTTGGCAGTCTGGCGAGAGCGTAACAGATTTTGAATCACACTCAGTAGATAATCCATTGAGAACGGCTTTTCAATATAGCTGTCGGCTCCGCTCTCCATTCCTTTCACTTTGGCAGAATCGAGCGTAAGAGCTGTTAGAAGTATGACGGGTATGTGACTGAAATCAACATTTTCCTTTACACTACGACAGAGTGCGAATCCATCCATTCCTTCCATCATTACATCGGAAACGATGACATCCACTTCATGTTCGGTCAACACCTTCAAAGCATCTTCGCCGTTATCGGCTGTCAGCACATGATAATGCCGACTCAAATGGTTCTTCTCATAACTCTGCATCTGTGGATTATCTTCGACAATCAGCACGGTGTTTTGTTCTTGCGAAACAACATCGTCGACAGATGTTTCCTGATCCTTTTCTTCGACAGCATCGGCATCCAACCCATGCAGAAGGGTTTGTTGTTGTTCGATAGGCAGTGTAAGCTGGAACACATTCAAGTTGGGATCATCAACAATATCGAGGGTTCCGCTATGCAATTCCGCTAACGAACGGGCAAGTGCCAGTCCGATACCTGTACCCAACTGCGACTGTGCTGACTCCGAGCGATAGAACGGTGTAAAAATACGTTTACGTATCTCGCGGTCTATGACCGGTCCATCGTTTCGAACTGTCAAGACAATCGTGTCAGCAATTCGTTCCAATGTAAGTTCAACAAAGTGGTCACAGTATTTTGTCGCATTTGTCAGCAAATTGCTCACTATCTTAGTTACTGCTTCACGATCCACATGAGCCTGAAGAGGCTCTAAAGGAAGTTTCATCGTATCGTCAATTCCTTTATTCTGCATAAGAGGTCTGAAACGTACATACACATCCTTCACCAATTGAGCGACGTTGCACGATTCGAAATTCAGTTTCAGTCCGTTGCGCTCTGTCTTTCTAAAATCCAACAACTGGTTGGTAAGATTCAGTAACCGCGTCACGTTCTGATCCATGATGTTCAGATTTTCACGTTCATCATCATCCTCAATATCCTTTTGCAGGATATCCGTCAAGGGACCTTTTATCAGTGTGAGAGGCGTACGAATTTCATGTGCCACATTGGTAAAGAAGTTTATCTTGCTCTGATAGAGTTCCTGTTCTTTCTCATGTTCAAACTTCTCCATTGCCAACCGCCGACTCATACGAGCCCGCTCGGTCCAGTAACGATACAAGAAATAAATGATGCCCGATATGATCAACAGATAGCTCAACCATGCCCACCAACGCTGATACCAGGGACTGAGCACCGTGATAACGAGTGTATAGGGTTCTGCTATTTTTCCAGACTCGGTAATATCCTGTACATGAAGTACATAATGTCCGGCGGGAAGGTTGGTGTAGCGAACATAGTTGTCACTGTACAGTGACTGCCACTCGTGGTCAAAGCCTTCAAGCATATAACTGATTTGTCTCATCTGGGCATCACGATACGAAAGAATGGCCATCTTCAGGGCAAACGAGTTTTGCTGATGATTAAGGATTAGTTCTTTGGTTGTAGTGATACTCTGTGCCAACGGAGAATCTTCAGAGAAATGATCAACCGTCCTACCTTGTATCACCAGTTCAGTGGCCACTACCACAGGAGCTGCCGTAACGCCAAGAAAACTTTCTGGTGAGAAAGCCACCAGCCCTGTCTGACATCCCAGATAGATACGTCCATTACTGCTACAAAGGGCCGAATTATAGCTAAAGTTATTGTCCATCAACCCATTGGCGGTTGTAAACAAACGTGTAGCAGAATTCTCCGGATTATAACACATCAGACCTTCATTGGTAGTCAGCCACATCAGCCCCTCGTTGTCCTCGGTCATAGCCAGCACAACTCGTTTGGGCTGGTTACTGGGGATAGGTACTTTTTCAAAACTTTGCTTTGAAGGGTTGTAACAACTTACTCCGCTTCCATCGGTAGCCACCCATATTTGTCCAAGTGAGTTTTCGAACAGGCTCACCACATTGTTGTCAACGAGGGTTGAGTTGACAGTACTGAAACATTGCCATTTCGTACTTCTTACAGGACGCATATATACGCCATGATCATAGATGGCAACCCATAAATTGCCATGACGGTCTTCCATTATATCATATACTTCATGCTTGGGCAATTCTTCATAGAACTCAAAACTGTCATCCTCGGCATGATAAGTATAGAGACCGCCTAATGTGCCAATATAAATATGTCCGTTACGCGTAGCATACAACGAGAAGATAATATCATCGTGCAGATGACCGGGCGCAAGACTTGCGCCATAACTGTGCAAAAGTTTTCCGGTACTGGCATCTACTACTTTCAGACCATTGGCAAATGTGCCCACCCAGATTTGTTCCCCTTTCACGCAAAGACTCTGCACGTTAGAAAAAGCGGAACTTGTTTCTACAAAATGGAAACGACCTGTTTGCGGAGAATAATAGCTAAGACCTCCATCCTCAGTACCAACCCAGATACGTCCGTCCTTTCCTTCAGCCAACTTACTGACACGACGACCAGGCAAAGAACCAGTCACATCTATTCTTGGTATATAATTACTGAAAGCGTAAGACATTCTTGGCGCATAGCTCACGCCGCCAAAGAACGAACCTACCCATATACCGCCGTCTTTATCGCGATAGACAGTCTGAAGTGAATTATCTGTCAGCGCAAAAGGATTGGTCGATTCGTAGCGATAGTGCCTTGAAGTCCGGGTACTGATATCATAAGTAAAGAGTCCATTCTCTGTAGCCATCATCAGTTTATTGTCGCTCTTGATGAGGTGATGTGCATACAGATCTTTACCTTTAGCCGAAGCAATGAGTGGTGTAAGTTTTCTTGTATTGATGTTCAATTCCATCAGTCCCGAGGCCGACGAACACAGATAGATATTATCAGCGTCTGAGAACTCCATTCCGGTAACAGTTTCTCCATCAAGAATCTTACGACCGTTTTCATCCGTGAAATCAACAATGGTCTTGAAATCATTACGCGTGTAGCACAGACCACTATTGTAAAAGGCCAGCCAGAGGGTTTTATTGCTATCTACATAGATTCCCGATACCGAGAGGGCTCCGTTCACCAAGTGGTGTTCCAATTTCTTTTTCTCTATATCGTAGATAAAGACTCCCTGACTGGTACTACCAATGAAGATGCGCTGTCCGTCGCCGGTTATCACCGTAGTCAAAGCAGTCACTTCTACTCCATCGTCGGCCTTTAGGTCGAAATGGCGAAACGAATCGCTATATGGAGAATAGATGAACACCCCACGCTCTGTTCCTATCCACAGTTCATTATTTGGACTCTCATAGATACAGGAAATACGATTACTGCCCAATCCATGACGATCCGTACTCTTACGATAAATCTTGAATGATTTTCCATCAAAACGGTTCAATCCATCACGTGTTCCAAACCACATAAAGCCCATATTGTCTTGAGCGATGGCAAGAACAGAGTTCTGCGACAATCCTACACTGGTGTCATAATTCTTGAATTGAAATTCCGAGGCCACTGAAGGGAATATACACAAGAAGGAAAAGGCCACCAACAAGTTTAGCCTGAGTAATCGTATTATATACAAAAAATCTTTCACCATATAAATAATAATATATGCAAAGATAGCATATCTCCCTACATCGGAATGACACATTCAAACCAAACAATGAAAAAATCCGACCAATATGACTATATTGGCCGGACTTTTCAATGTATTTAATCAAAATCAATATTTTTTCAGTAAGAATATTGATTCTTTCTATCAACAATTAATCTTCCTTTTTCTCTACTGGTGCCTCAGCAGGCTCAGTTGCTTTCTTGGCTGCTTTCTTGGCTGGAGCCTTTTTTACTGCAGTTTTCTTTGCTGGGGCTTTCTTAGGACTATCGGCATTTGGTTCCAATTTCTCCAGGCGAGCTTTCAAACGAATGATTTCCTTGTCCTTCATCTCAATCTCATCACCCTGATTTCGGATAGTGGTAAGCAGTGAGTTCAGTTCCTCATTGTCTATCTCGAGTGGATAAAGGGCATTTACACGGTTGATGAAATCGCCAAGGATATTCATATAGTTAGTAAAGGCATCGAAAGGACCGCTATAGATACCACGATCCAATCCCACATTCGATGGCTTTGTGGTCATGAAGCGGAAGTTGTTGGATGCCTGCAGGTAGTCCCAGTCTTGATTGATACGTGGATCATTGGCAATAAGCAGGCGGTCGGCCACACTATACAGTTTATTGAAAGCCTCACGCTGCATGGCATTACCTAACCAGCAGCTTACATCGCGCTCCTCATCTACCCATGACAATGTGTCGGGCACATCCAACTGACCAACGCTCTTCACCTTCATGCAGATTTCTGTTGGTGTAGAGAAGGTGATACCTTTTGCTTTAGCACAAACGGGAAGTGCCTTGATAAAATCGAGGATATTCGATGACAACGGCTGGGCGATACCCAAAGCCGACAGTTCCATGAAGATATTGATGATCTGCTCTTCCTCTGGCAAACGGGCAATACGGTCAATATAAGCATCGGCAAAGAGGGGATAGCCCTCCCACTCGGCATTATTGAAACGCAGTGAAATATCGTCACTCAGTTCAACATCACGCAACAGCAACTTCAGATTGGGGGCCATATTGCAATTGTACACATAGTGGGGCGATTTCCATCCCAGAACATGCTTAGCGCCTTCCGTCAGCATACCCTTGAAACCTAAGGCTGCAATCTGAGCACCGATATCATCACTATAAATAAGAGACGAGTTGCGAGCAACAGTCGGTTTCTTGCCGAAATACTCTTCCATTTTCTGGCATTGCTTCTTGATGTCGCGAGCAAAGCTTTCCTCATTGGCCAATGAAGAAAGGCCGTGACTATAAGGTTCAGCCAAGAACTCCACACAACCGGTCTCGTTCAGTTCCTGCAACTTCTCCAGAACCTGTGGGGCATGCATCTCTAACTGTTCTATTCCAACACCCGAGAGTGAGAACGCCACTTTAAAATAATTGCCATTCTCCTTGATCATCTGCAACAAGGTGTTCAACGCAGGCATATAGCTGCGCTCGGCAATATCGCTGATGCTACGCTCATTCTCGTAGTCATCATAATAATAATGGTCGGCACCGATGTCAAAGAAACGGTAACGCTTCAGATGAATAATCTGATGTATCTCGAAATATAAACAAATCGTTTTCATAATTATCAATTTTCAATTATCAATTATCATTTTTCAATTTTCCCAACCAAGGGTGCGTAGATAGAGAGTACGTATCCAGCGGCCTACCTTCTCCCATGTAATCTGATCAACCTCCTTCTTTCCCTCATCCTTCAAGTAGTGGAACAACGAATCGTTGGTACAGATACTATAGATGGAATCGGCCAATGCATGAATATCCCAATAATCTACTTTGATGCAATTATCAAGGATTTCAGCACATCCGGATTGTTTCGAGATGATAGTAGGCGTTCCGCATTGCATAGCCTCAAGCGGTGAGATACCAAACGGTTCGGATACTGATGGCATTACATACACATCGGAAGCTTTCAGGCACTCGTACACCTGCTTACCTCTCATAAAACCGGGGAAGTGGAAGCGGTCGGCAATGCCTCGTTCGGCGGCCAAATAAATCATTGCATCCATCATATCGCCTGAACCTGCCATACAGAAACGAACGTTACGTGTGCGATGGAGCACCATATTAGCAGCTTCAACGAAGTATTCAGGACCTTTCTGCATCGTGATACGTCCCAGGAAAGTCACCACTTTTTCTTTTCCTGTATGATCTGGGCGTGGAATGTCCTGATACTCTTGAGGCAAAGGATAAACGGCATTGTGAACCGTGAAGCACTTGCGTGGGTCCTGATGATACTGATTGATAACCGTCTGGCGGGTCAGTTCTGATACACACATGATGCAGTCGGCATTGTCCATACCGTTCTTCTCAATGGAATAAACCGTTGGATTTACCTTTCCGCGTGAACGGTCGAAATCGGTAGCATGCACATGGATACACAATGGTTTTCCACTCACCTGTTTGGCATGAATGCCGGCAGGGAATGTCAGCCAGTCGTGAGCATGAATAATGTCGAACTCTTCTGTTCTTGCCACTACACCGGCAATAATCGAATAATTGTTTATTTCTTCGTGCAGATTACCCGGATATCCTCCGGCAAACTCCATACATCCCAGGTCGTTGACATTCATATAGTTGAAGTCGGCATAGAGATGCTCACGGCACTTGAAATAATAGTCGGGATCCATGATATTTCCCACTCGGCTCTGCACATAATCACGATTCACATCGCGCCAGGCAATAGGCACTGCGTTCATAGCCACGATGCGACAGGCATGCTGACTCTCATCGCCAAAGGGATGTGGCAAACAGAGTACTGTCTCAATGTCGCCCTGAGCCTTCAAGCCTTCAGAAATACCATAGTTTGCGGTGGCCAGTCCACCGAATACATGAGGAGGATACTCCCATCCAAACATTAAAACTTTCATAGTCGTCCCTCCTTATTTTTGATATGAATATTTTTCGAGAAGTTTCATCGTACGCAGAATCTCGGCCACATTCATGGCAAACGACATGGCGCCACGTCCATGGAAAGGCGGATTTCCGTCGAAAAGTTCTGAGATAGTACCAATGGCATGATAGTCAATCTCATCTTCATATCCCACCATCTGCCGCTCAACGAACGACAGGCGTGTACGTTTGTACAGTTTCAGGCAAGCCTCCATATAGAATCCGCCCAGCCAAGGCCATGCGGTTCCCTGATGATAGGCATAGTCACGCTGCGTCTGGGGACCCACATACATAGGATTGTAGCCTCCACTCTTTGGTGAGAGTGAACGCAGTCCTTTTGGTGTGAGCAACTCGCGCGTACATATATCGACTACACTCTTCATCTGCTGTTGCGACAATGGTGAGTAGTCGAGTGCCACTGCAAATATCTGATTAGGACGTACACTCCAGTCCATCATGGTTCCGTCAACATAGTCGAGCAGATAGCCATATTCATTCACAAAGGTGTCAACAAACGATGCCTTGGTTTTTTCTGCAAGTTTCTCCAGTACAGCAACACCTTTAGTATCGCCTTTTTCACTGGCCAACGAGGCACCGAACTTTATCAGGTTATACCATAGTGCGTTGAACTCAACGATATAACCAGAGCGGGGTACAACAGGACGGCCGTTAGCAGTCGAGTTCATCCAGGTCACAGCATGGTCACGACCGTTTGAATATACGAGTCCGTTGTCATCCAAACGCAGGTTGGGATGTTTGTTGGCCATGATATATCGGATAATATCCTGAATCAGTTTACCGTATTTGGCAAAAGCCTCATCACGCCCTACATATTTAGCATATTGCTGGATAGCCCAGATGGCCCATAGGGGAACATCGGGCTGTTCCATCTCGTATATCTGGACTGTCAACGGTTTGTTTTCCATGAATTCACGCAGTCCGCGTTCAGCCGTTTGCATCACGAGTTCAAAATAGTCGGGCTCGTCAATAGCCAGAGTGAGTCCTGGCAGTGCAATGAATGTATCGCGTGCACGACATTTAAACCAGGGATATCCTGCCAGCAGATAGCGAGTATCGTCGGCCTTACGGTTATGGAACTGATGAGCAGCAGTAACCAGGCAGTGGTAGAAATTATCGCGTGGAACACGAACAGACAGTTCTTCTTCGAACAGTTTCTTCAGCGTACTGGTTTTTGTCTGTGATGTAGAGGCCGCAAAGATAATGCTTTCTCCTTTCTTGATTGGCACTTCAAAATAACCAGGTACATAAAGGTCTTCATTAGACGCATATCCACGTTCCTGCTCTTTCGGATATTCTATGCCACGATACCAGTCGGGCTGGAAAATAAACTCATTTTTCTTTGAGAATTGCATGAACAAATCAGGATACCCTCTGTACATGCAGGTCTTAATACCATTCTCCACATTCTGGTAGTCACGACTGGCCACGCTATTCTCGTGAGTAAACTGACGTACTGAGCGGAATGCCAAGAATGGGCGGAAACGCAAAGTGGTTGCCGAGTGTGCATCCTCCAAGGTATAGCGAATCAGAATACGGTCTTCATAAGCCTGAAAAATAGCCTCTTTCTTCAATACCACACCACCTACACGATAAACAGTAGTGGGTACCAGACTGGCATCAAACTCACGAATGTACTTATGCCCTTTAGGGCTGTAGTTATTGCCCTGATACTTGTGGAGTCCAAGATTGAATTCAGCTCCGTGCTGAACCACCGTACAGTCGAACGACGACAATAACACATGGTTCTCGTCGTCAATCTCAGGCACAGGGACCACCAACAGTCCATGGTACTTGCGCGTGTTACAATCGACCAATGTCGAAGCGCTATAGGCACCTGAACGATTCGTTCGGAGCAATTCGCGGCGTAGTGACTCCTCAAGATTAGTCATCACGGCTTTCTCAAATCGCAAATAACTCATAGTTCCTATTTTAAGGTTTTTATTTGTTTTAATTTATAATAAGGTAGATTTTAGATTGCCTTCAAAAGTAAGCATTTTTCAGATTATGACAAAATAAAAGCTTATCTTTTTTCATTTTTTCAACCAAAAAGCACAAAAGGGGCTATTTTTTTGGACATCTGAAAGCTTTTTACTAATTTTGCCGACCGTTAAAACAGCTATAGAAACATGGTGGAAAAAGAATTTGACAAAGAGGAAACAGCCAAATCCATTTCAATACTCTGGGACCCGTTGATTGACGAGCAGCGCGAGCTGTTTGTCGAAAACATTTCCACGTGCGAACTACAGCGTGACGAGATTCTGTATCATGAAGGAGAGTGTCCCACTCACATGTACTTTCTGATGCAGGGCAAAGTAACATTGTTCCGCAACGGTCTTGGCGGGCAGCAGCAAATTGTTCGCATGGTAGAACCTGGTGGACTATTCGGCTATGCAGCTGCCATTGCTGGAGGCTACTATCATTCCACGGCCATTGCAGGTGCCAACACATTAGTGGCCCGAATTCCTGTAAGTCTCCTTTTTCACCTTATTTGGGAGAACAGCGATTTTGCCATGCTTTTCCTCAAAGAACTTTCTTCCTTACTTGATCTCTCGGTTGAACGAACCATAAGTCTCACCCAAAAGCACATCCGCGGCCGTTTGGCCGAATCTTTGCTGACGATGAGACAGAAATACGGCGTGGAAGAAGACGGACAGACGCTCTCTGTCTATCTGAGTCGTGAAAACTTGGGGCAGATGTCGAACATGACTACCAGTAATGCCATCCGCACGCTATCGTCGTTTGCACAGGAAGGTCTTATTTCTATTGAAGGAAGAAAAATCAAGTTCATCAACATTGACGAACTTCAGCTAATCTCTGACAGGGGATAACCCACCATTTAGAATTTTGGCCATTATTTTTTAAATTTTGGCCAAAATTGTGAGAATAATGGCCAAAATTTATTTTAGCCTCCATTCAATTAATCTGGAACAAGTTATCTATTACCTGATAACAGAACGTCTTTTCTACTTAAACAATTATTCGACTGAAACAAATTATAGCTATAATCCCGACAATTATAGCTAAAATTCGAAAAATTATAGCTATAATTTATTTCAATAGGTATTCACCTTATTTCCAATATAAGAAGAATTAATGCGCAATAAAATACATTTTGCGATTCAATAAACGAATCAATTAGGAATCAGGAAATTGATGACCTCCTGTTCTACTTGTATTCTGTATCCGCCTACAGGAGTTTTCATGAGTCGTCCATCTACTCCTACAAGGGCTTTCTTGGCTTCTTCAACCACCACCTCGCGTGTGCGATAAGGGTGCACGGAGCGATGGTTCAAAAAACGTCCAGTGATTAACAGCCAAAGACCCGACAGTATTTGTATAGCCTCCGGAGTATATACTACCGACACGTCAAGCAAGCCGTTGTAAGGCACAGCACTGTGGGTTTGTCCATAACCGGGGCCATTACCCACACACACCGTCATCACCTTACGGTCAACCACATCACTGTTTATTTTCAGTAACATCTTATAGTCCATGCGGTGGAACAGCATCACTACCAACGACGACAGGAAAGACAGCATTCGTGAGCCGAACAGTTTTCTGGTCTGTCGGCGCAGGTTCATGATATCGGCCGTCATACCGATGTTCACACAGTTCAGGAAATAACGGTGGCATCGCTCGTTGGCCTTGTTCGTATAGCGAATACACCCCACATCAATCTTCCTGACATGACGCTTTACCAACCAATCTACAGTCTGTTCATCATTATTCTCATCATAATTCCAGAATCGTGCGAAATCGTTCATCACGCCATTAGGAATCACGCCCAGCGCTATCTCGTCTCTAACGATTTTTTCTTCTTTCATCAGACAGTTCACAGCATCGTTCAAAGCCGAATCGCCCCCAACGATGATGATGGTCTTATAGCCATTCGATATAAGCATTGTCACCAATCGCTCCACACTGTCCGAACTCTCACTATGCACTACGTCATAGCTTACGCCCTTTGTGTCGAGCACTTGTCTCAGTCGTTCCCAACGCTTGCGCTTGTTGGCTACCCCCGCTTTCGGACAGAAAAGTATGCCCCATCGTGTTGATTCTACTGCCATTCTGAAAAAAGGTTATATGAGGAATAATTATTTAAAATCACATATTTAGAAGCGCCAAAATCTTTTCAACTTTTTCTTCCATTGGCAATGTGGCGTCTATCCAATTAATAGTAAAGCCTCTGCGTTCCATGCCACGGAACCAAGTCATCTGGCGCTTGGCAAACTGATGAATTGCTATTTCCAACTGTCGGAACATCTCGTCATAGCTCAGCCTACCTACTATATATTCGGTTACGAACTTATACTCCAGGCCATAGTATATCAGGTCGTCGGCTGGAATACCGCTATCCAGCAGCCCTCTCACCTCATCTACCATCCCTTCTTCCAATCTGGCTTTCAGTCGGTGGGTTATTTTCTCGCGTCGCAGTTCACGATCGATGTTGACGCCAATGATAAGGGAGTCGATAGGCGGCAGTTCTCTGCACGGCATCGGATTCTCAAGATTGTAAGTCTCAATCTCAATGGCACGAATAGCACGCTGACAGGAGTCGACATCGGTTTTGTTGTGCATATTAGAGCCGTTTTTGGCTTTCAGTTCCTCCAGCATTCGGGTAAGTTCAGCGAGCGACTTTCCTTCCAACCTGTCACGCAAAGGCTGGTTCTGTGGCACAGGCGAGAGTTTGTATCCCTTCAACACAGCCTCAATATACAGTCCTGTTCCACCACAAAGGATAGGCACGGCACCCCGGCTCTCTATCTGCTGATAGGCATCGAAAAAATCCTGCTGATACTGGAAAAGATTGTATTTGGTACCGGGTTCACAAATATCTATCAAATGATATGGCACCCCTGCATAGTCGCTCAGATCCTTACCCGTCCCTATATCCATCCTACGGTACACTTGCCGCGAGTCGGCCGAGAGTATTTCTCCCCCTACTCTACGCGCCAATGAAGCAGCCAAAGGAGTCTTTCCGCTGGCAGTTGGTCCAAGTATGGTGATGAGTCTTTTCATATGTCCCTGCAAATGTAATAAATAAAAGCAAATTACTATCAAAAAATCTTTCAAAAAATGGGTTTATTTGCTTGATTAAAGTTAATGAAATGGCTGTCACCTTAAAGTTTTAACATTTATTTCTTGTTCAGTATTTGATTTTTACTTATCTTTGCACTTGAAATCAGCGGATAAACTACTTCTCGTGACGAGAACACCAATATAAATATGATGAATAACATTGTGAAGATTGCTTTTCTGAGCCTAACCTTCATAGTAAGTATTCCATTGGCGGCCTCGGCTCCAATTGATAGTAATAATGAAAATTATCAGGACTCAGAAAAAGAACAATTCGACTGGACTCCCATTATGGAGGCCATTATTAAAGTTGAAAGCGAAGGAAATCCGAACGCTGTGAGTGGCAACTCAGTAGGCGCTATGCAAATCACTCCCATCCTCGTGAAGGAATGCAACAAGATATTAGATAAACGCAAGAGTGACAAACGATTCTCACTGAACGACCGATACAGCATTGAAAAATCAAAAGAGATGTTCCTTCTGATTCAGTCGCACCACAACAAAACAAACAACGTAGAAAGAGCTATTCGCTCATGGAATGGAGGTCCATGCTACTCTACTAAAAGTACAGACAGTTACTTCAGGAAGGTGATGCGACATCTCAAATAAGCACAGAAATGTTTAAGTTGATCCATTAGAAAACGGTTGTCGAATTTCTTTGAAAGAATTCGACAACCGTTTTTACTATTGATGCCCGGAACGACAAATATTCTTTTTTAGCTGACAAAAAATGATGACATTCAGAAAAAATGCATATCTTTGCACGCAAAACAATAACTATGAACCTGGCATTCACAAATCATAGGATATGGATCACCCTCGTGCTGCTGTTGGCAACGGTAACTGGAATGGCCTCAGAAAACACTTTCTGTCTGTTGGGCCAGAAACAGGGATTGGCCAACGACACCGTACTGCAGATGACGCAGTTGGCTGACGGCCGTATGCTGATTGTGACAAAACACACCATAGATATTTATAATGGCGGGCGTTTTGAACACATCAAAAGAACGGAAGAGCACTGGCAGCAGCTACCTGGATACTACGGAGCCACCAACTTGATAGTGGACAGTCTGGACCGTCTATGGGTGAAAGACTGGCAACGAGTGGCCTGCTACGACTTGAACCGAAGGAAACACATCAAGTCTGTAATACCTCATGGGGCCGATGACTTTTTCTATGATTCAACTGGAAGGCTATGGACACTAAAAGAAAGAATACTATACTGCGGAAAACATCGCCTCGAACTGCCCAAGGACAAGAGTATAGTCCAGAACATTGATGTGTGGAAAGACCGTCTCTATGCCTTCTTCAACAACGGGCAAGTAATCGTGTACGGTTTGAAAGAGGACAAAAAATTGATGCAGGTAGCAGCCTATGAGGGCAACTACATTTCACAATATGCAAACACTTCGACAGTACAGCATTCAAAAGACCGTTTCTATCAGGTAAGGACAGGAGGCAACGGAAAATCCATCTTCCTTTGTTTCGACCCTGCCGGCAACCAGTGGAAGACGCTGTTGAAAACTGATTTCTACCTGCACACTCTCATCGTTACTCCAAACGACATAGCCTATATTTCTACCGCCGAGGGATATCTGCGAATGAACCTGAGCAACAACGAATGGGAGTTGATCACAACCCTGACGCTGCCCGACGGCTCGACCATTTCAACAGGAGCGAACACCATCTACCAGGACCGCGAAGGCGGAATATGGCTGGGCACGTATCACGACGGTCTGCTATACAGTTCGCCTCAGAGCGGCATGTTCGACAATCCGACCGACGATGAAAAGGCCCCATTCGCCCAACCTGATACTGAGACAGAACAAACCTGGTGGAACTCTATATGGACAAAGACAGGCCTACTCCTCATTGTGATTGGTATAGGATTGATGACGATAGTGATCAGAACCAGACGCAAACAGGTTCGGATTGCCACGAGCGAAGATTCCGCAGGGCAGACCATTGAGCATCATGCCGACAATGAACCTTCACCACAAGAGAACGAATTTATTGAAAGGGCTACGCTATTGGTGGAACAACATCTGTCAAAGCCAAACTATGGAGTGGAACAACTGGCTGCCGACCTTTGCATGGAGCGAACAGGATTGTACAGGAAACTGACGGCACTCACCCAGCAATCGCCCGTATCATTCATTCGCAACATACGCCTAAAACACGCAGCCGACATGATTCTAACCGGCGACAAAAGTATCACTGAGATTGCCGAGCAAACGGGATTCGGTTCGACCAGCTATTTTAGCAAATGTTTCCAAAAAGAATACGGATGCAAACCATCTGACTACAAAGGATAACATTTGTTGAACAGGCCTATAATAGGCGTTGAATTCATCATTTCTACTATCTGAATCAACATTTGTGTTGCGATGGAACGGGGCATTTCGGCTAATTTTGCAGTCGGAATGTTTAACCAACCGATAACAACACCATCAATGAAAACAACTATTTTTCTTAAAACATGCCTGTTGACCTTCACCATGTGGGCCGGCAGCACCGTGATGGCTCAAACTCATTATGAGTTCCATCCAAACGAGTACACCTCAACCGACAACAACCGAGCTCCTCAGTCTGTGTTCAGTTACACGGATGAGACGTTCACTGTGAAAGCCAGTGGTCAGAACAACGTGGCTTTCAAAATGGGCAGCGAGTGCGACAACAAGTATTTCATCACCAGCGACGACAAATGGTTCACCGTGGTGGGTTCAGGACTCAAAACAGGAACTGCCGATAGCTACGTGTGGTGGATCAACGGATGGAATCGCGGATCGCAGGTACCAGCCGACTTCGTGGTCAGCGATAATGGCAAGCAGATATTCATTTGGAACATTCGCGGACAGGAACCGCTCTTTGCGGGGTTCAACACTGGAGCCGAACAGATGGTTCTGAAGAGTGAGGGAACCGGATTCATACTGGCTATGGGACTGACAGCCACCGGCAATAGCGGAACCATCAGCGATGTGGGTTACTACAGCGATGTGGCCATCGCTACTAAATACCCTGCCGTGAAGACCACATTAGGACTGACAGACGAGGCATTAGTGGGCAAAGCTGTGGCAGAACTTAACGCCCTTATCAAAGAAGCAGAAGAGGCGCTCACCCAGCGCGCTGGCACGGAGTCTGTACAGAACGAACTGAAAACGGCTATTACCCATGCAAAAACGATTGCCGGGACGCTAAGCATCAACAACTTGGGCGATGCCGCTACTGAGATGAAAGCCTTGCAACAGGCACTCGACAACTATATACGCGCTACGCGTGCGTTCTCTTATGTAAAGAACGGGGATGGCATTACAGCACTGCTTGACAATCAATCAGTGCGCATTTGCTTCGTGAACGATTCTGTGGTACGTGTCAGCAAGTGGCTCGACAATGTAGTAGTTCCCCAGAGTCTGGTTGTTAAGGCCGATTATGATGCTAATGTTCAGTTGGATATTAAAGAGCAAGACGGTAAGGTTGTAGTAAACAGTCTGAAAGCCCGTGTAGAGTACAATCTGCGTGAGGGACTGGTATGCATCTATCGTACGAACGGCCAGCAACTGCTGACTGAGACTGCTACCATCATCAAGCCAACAAAGGATGGACCGAACGACAGTTTTGAACTGGTACAGACGTTCCGCCTGGCCGATGACGAACAGATATACGGACTGGGCCAAATTCAGAACGGACAACTGAATATGCGCGGCACCCAACTGTCCATGATTCAGGACAACCGTAGTATTTACATCCCCTATTTCTACTCATCACGCCGCTACGGTTTCTACTGGGATAATTACTCACCAACACAATTTTCAGATAATCAGGATGCCACTACACTAAAATCGACAGGCGACGCAATCGATTACTACGTATTGGTGGGCAATGGCTCGGCCGATGTGCTGCGCTCATTGCGCCACCTAACAGGCGAAACTCAGTTGCCTCCATTATGGAACTTCGGTCTTTATCAGAGCAAACAGCGCTATATGAGTGCCCAGGAGGTAATCAACGTGGTAAAGCGCTATCGCGAAGAACAGGTACCACTGGACTGTGTGGTACAGGACTGGCAGTACTGGGGCGGCGACAACATGTGGAACGCCATGGAGTTTCTGAATCCCAACTACAGCGAATACCAGCGTATGATAGATGAGGTGCATCAGATGAATGCCAAACTGATGATCAGTGTATGGGCCAACTTCGGTCCTGACACCAAACAGTACAAGGAGTTCGGAGATGCTGGCCGACTGATTCCTATTCAGAGTTATCCTACAGGACAGGCCACGAGACCGTATGACGTGTATAGCAAGAACACGCGTGACCGTTTCTGGAATTATCTGTACAACGGACTGATGAACAAAGACATCGATGCCTTGTGGCTTGATTCGTCAGAGCCCGACGACTTCAGCAATAAGACCACCGACTACGACTATGTGACTGATTTGGACGGACGCACATTCCGTTCACTTCGCAATGCTTTCCCCTTGGCTCATGTAGAGGGTGTGTACGATCATCATTTGAATCAGACAGAGCTCAGCAACAAGCGTGTAAGCATCCTCACTCGTTCAGCCTTCCTCGGCATGCAACGTACTGGTGCATTTATTTGGAGTGCCGATATCACTTCAAGCTGGGAAACACTGGCCCGACAGATTCCTGCCGCTTGCAACCTATCAGTATCAGGTCTGCCCTATTGGAACAGTGATACAGGTGCTTTCTTCATTGGCAGCTATAACGGTGGTGTGAACAATGCCGCATGGCGTCACCTCTACACCCGCTGGACACAGTTCTCAGCCTTCTGTCCGATGATGCGTTTCCACGGCGACCAGACTCCACGCGAGATATGGCAGTTTGGTGCAAAGGACGATGCACAAGGCGACTACAACAATATCCTTCGCTACATCCGCCTGCGCTACCGTCTGCTCCCTTATCTCTACAGCACCGCCCATCAGGTGGTGAACAACGGCGAAACATTTATGATGTCAATGCCTGTAGCTTTTGAGGACGATGCCCAATGCTGTGACGTAAAAGATCAGTACATGTTAGGACATGCCTTCCTTGTGGCACCGGTGGTTACTGAGCAATCAGCCAGTCGCAACATTTACCTGCCAACAGAGGATTCGCTGTGGTACGACTTCTGGACAGGTGAGGCTAACAAAGGCGGTCAGAACATCAAGCGAATGACTCCTGCCGACATCATGCCCCTTTACATCCCTGCCGGAACTATCCTACCTTGGGGACCTGAGGTACAATACAGTTCAGAGAAGCAGTGGGACAATCTGGAAATTCGCGTATATCCTGGTGCCAATGGTTCGTTCACTCTCTATGAAGACGCACTTGACGGATATGGCTATAAGGAGGGTGAATACACAGAAATTCCCTTTACCTGGGACGAGAAGTCGCAGACACTTACCATTGGCGAACGCAAGGGTGCGTTCCCTGGTATGCTGCAACAGCGTACATTCCGTATAGTACGTGTATGCACGGAAAAGGGATTCGGTGACGGTGAATCCACTGCATTTGACGCTACCATCAACTATGACGGCACTCAACAGAAAGTACAGCTGAAGGGTAGAATCAAAACCACAGCAATGATTGATGTGACCAACCAGTATATTACCAACCCCAGTTTTGAAGCAGATGGTCGCACTCTTACCCAACAGGCACCAACCGGTTGGACAGTGAATAGCAATACCACATGGTGGGGTGTGAACCAAGGCGGTGGAAACGGCGATCCAGCCGCTACCGACGGACAGTTCATCTTCGGTGTATGGGATGGTTCCACAACACTAAAGCCCGTAATCAGCCAAACGATAAGTTCTCTCCCAGAGGGAACTTATCGGTTAACGGTTGACATGCAAGCCAGCAATCGCAGCACTACGACTCTGCGACTGGGCAAGCAATGTCTCTTTGCTGGTGAGAAAGAGGTGTTGTTCCGCGACCAATTACCCACTGCCGGTGTGAGCGACACCTACCCTATGCAGCCACTGGTACTGGATTTCGAGATACTGGAGCCCCAAAGCCTCAACATCGGTGTGAGCACCTGCGATGCGCCCACAGAGACATGGTTTAAAATAGACAACTTCCGCCTATACAAATGTGCAGAGGAGGAAGCCACTACAACCAGCATACGCGAGTATTCTTCTAAACCCCACATGAGTCAGAATACTATTTACGACATAACGGGCAGAAAACTCTCCGCACATGCAGCACGTCCAGGATTATACATCATAGACGGACGAAAAGAAGTTTTGAAATAAACTAAACAATTACCATATTCCCTATCACTTCTACAAAGGAAGCGACATAACGAAACGGGCACCTGTCTGATAAGTGGTATCCAAGACAATTTCACCGCCAATGCGACGAACGGAATTGCGAGCCACAGTAAGACCGATGCCCGTTCCATCGTAATAATTGTTCAGTTGGACGAACTCTTCAAATATGTGTTCAGCTTCTTGCGGGGGAACGCCAATACCCGTATCTTCAACAATAAAGAGAACAACAGAGGCCCGATGGTCCAACTCTATATGAAGAGTAACTGTTCCTGACACTTTGGCATGTGGCTTTCCAAGGAATTTCTGAGCGTTGTTGAGCAACATGGTCAAAGCTCGAACAGCCGAACGAGAATGGGTAAGAATCACCTGTTCGTCAACTGCAGGATTTTCGGGAAAGCTAAACTTTACAGACGGATTGTTAAGTATCTCGGAATCGATAATTGCCTGTTCGCCAATTCGGCGTACAGAGACTTTATCGGTTCGTTCGACAACAGAACGGCTGGAGATATCACTTAACTCCAACATGTGGTTCACCAGCTTAGTGATACGCGTGGTATTGGTTTGTATGGTACGACAGGCGTCGGCCTTGGTATTACTGTCCAGTTCAACGCTTGGATTTGTAAGTATTTGGGTAAAACCTGAAAGGATGTTCAATGGGGTACGAATCTCATGACTGATCTGCTTAATGAACATACTCTTCATCTTAGACGATTCCTCAGCCTTTGAGTTGGCTATCATCAGCTGATCGTAGGCTGCTACCAGTTTCTGGTGTTCTTCCTTCAATCGCAATTCAGAACGACGGCGAACCATGATAACTACAAACAGGCAGCCAATCATCAGTAGCAATAAGCCTGCGATAGCCCCTGTCCAAACACGAGACAACATAGAATCTTTTTCCTTCAGCTCACGCTCTTTCTCCTGAGCCTCGTACATGACTGCCAGTTCAGCTGCCTTACAGTCATGATTATTCTCGATGGCCTCTCTGAAATGAAAGAACACAGAATCGGCAACAGCCAAAGCCTTTTCATTACGACCCAGATAGCGATAGGTTTCATAGGCATAGCGATAACGTTCATCCAACACTTCAGGCATCATCTTATAGCCAAAACTTGCTTGAAGGGAATCAAATCTGGGAAGCAA
Source organism: Prevotella sp. E9-3 (assembly GCF_022024015.1). NCBI lineage: Bacteria > Pseudomonadati > Bacteroidota > Bacteroidia > Bacteroidales > Prevotellaceae > Prevotella > Prevotella sp. E9-3. Next base: position 939,566 of record NZ_CP091786.1, on the reverse strand, counting down.
TGGTTCCAAACGTGTCCACTGTTTACTCTGAGCCAAATAATATACAGCATTCAAACCGCCAAGTCCCTCACTGAAGTGAGTGTTAGAAAATTTCTCAAAAGCTTCTGCAGCTTCACTTTTACGCCCTTGTCCATCCAATGCCATACTGCGCACATAGTACAGATAGCCAGACCAATGATCATATTCATCCGGATTAAAACGATATTGCGGAACTTTGTCAAGTTGTTCGAAGGCACGAACACTCCAAGTGTCCATATCCATCCAATTGTCAATAGCTATATAGGCCTCCAACATCGTTATAATAGCCATAAAAGTTTTCTCGGCAGCAACGGTGTCTCGTTTCTCATAATCTTTACACATGAGATAGACATTATCGCCGATAATGCGACCCTCTTTGAAATTATGAAGACGAACATTGCAGCTACCTATATAAGCATACATCTGCAAGGCTGCAAGCTGTTCAGGGAGCGAGTTGCTGTAGCGAGTCTCGCTACACACTTGCTGAGCTAACGTCAAAGCTTCATGATATTTATAGGTCTTAATCCTACTATATACCAAGAAATCAGCATAGTTCAGATAAGAGTGATAGAAATTGTGCTTTAAATCTCTATCGTTTACTGCTTTAAAGAGCAATGGCTCAGCAATGGCAAACTGTTGATTTTCGGCATATTGGCATCCTCGTTCACCATTAGCCATCGAATTGGACATAATTCCAACTCGTTCGGCACTATCAATCAATAGGAAAGCATCAGAATAGTTTCGATGAATGCGATATTCAGCCAATCGACTACTGATTTTCTCTATTTCCGACAAAGGGACAGGAGAACTTACATATTGATTGCAAGAGACAAAAAGTGTGGCTAACGTAACAAAAAAAGTCAATAAGACAAATAATAATTTTCTCATATTAAAGAGAAACAACGCTATGATTTTAACGAAAAAGATTGGTTGGTTTAAGAAAAAGCCATCCTGCTGAATGCAGAATGGCTTTTCATTGTATTAATGCTTATGTATTTGCAATTATTAAGTTCTGAGCAAGATTATTTCAGCTCAGCGAGGTACTTAATGGTACGAACCATCTGAGAAGTGTAAGAGTTCTCATTGTCGTACCAAGAAACAACCTGTACGAGTGAGTTGCCGTCCTCCATCTTGCTTACCATGGTCTGGTTAGCGTCGAAGAGTGAACCGAACTTCATACCGATGATGTCGCTAGAAACAAGCTTCTCCTCAGTGTAACCGAAGCTCTCGTTAGCAGCAGCCTTCATGGCAGCGTTGATGCTCTCAACAGTTACATCACCCTTAACAACAGCGTGCAGGATAGTGGTAGAACCTGTAGGAGTTGGAACGCGCTGAGCAGCACCGATCAGCTTACCGTTCAGCTCGGGGATAACGAGACCGATAGCCTTAGCAGCACCAGTTGAGTTAGGAACGATGTTCTGAGCACCAGCACGAGCGCGCTGAACATCACCCTTGCGCTGAGGACCGTCGAGGATCATCTGGTCACCTGTGTAAGCGTGAACAGTTGTCATGATACCGCTCTGGATTGGAGCGAGGTCGTTCAGAGCCTTTGTCATAGGAGCCAGGCAGTTTGTTGTACAAGAAGCAGCGCTGATAACAGTGTCAGCAGGAGTCAGAGTCTTGTGGTTTACATTGTAAACGATAGTAGGCAGATCGTTACCAGCAGGAGCAGAGATAACAACCTTCTTAGCACCAGCAGTGAGGTGAGCAGAAGCCTTCTCCTTAGATGTGTAGAAACCTGTGCACTCCAGAACTACATCTACATCCAGCTTACCCCAAGGCAGCTCAGCAGCGTTAGGAATAGCATAGATAGTGATCTTCTTACCATCAACTACGATGTAATCCTCACCAGCCTCTACAGTGTGCTTGTTCTCACCAATCTTGCCGCAGAAACCACCCTGAGCGGTATCGTACTTCAGCAGGTGAGCCAGCATTTTGGGGCTGGTCAAGTCGTTGATTGCTACTACTTCATAACCTTCAGCCTCGAACATCTGACGGAATGCGAGGCGACCGATACGGCCAAAGCCGTTAATAGCTACTTTTGTCATTGTTTTACTTGTTTATTTAAAGGGTTTAAAACTAAATAATCTATTTTTTTAATACTTTAAATACAATTTTTTGTTGTTTCGAGCGCAAAGTTACTATTTTTTTCCTATATTTGCATCAAAATTCAATCTTAATAAAATTGAAAAAAGGAAATTGAAAAACAAAATGGGCAATAGTCCAAAATCGACATAGCAGATTGCAAAACGCAGATTGCAAAAGTCAATAAATAGATTTCTTTATTATATTTAAACAACAACCTAAAGAGTATTACTATGGGATTTATTAAAGAATTCAAAGAATTTGCCATGCGTGGCAACGTGATGGACATGGCTGTCGGTGTAATCATTGGCGGTGCATTTGGAAAAATCGTAAGTTCATTGGTAAACGATGTCATTATGCCGCCCATTGGATGGCTGATTGGCGGTATAAACTTTACCGATCTCAGTGTGAAATTGCCCGTAAATCCTCTCACCCCAGAACAGGAGCCAGTAACTATTAATTATGGCGCATTCTTACAGACCACACTTGATTTTCTAATTGTGGCTTTCTGTATTTTCCTACTTATCAAGGGTATCAATAAGTTGTCGAACTTGAAGAAAAAAGAGGAAGAGGCTGCAGCAGCCGCTCCTGAAGCTCCAAAGGGTCCCACCCAGGAAGAACTGCTGACCGAGATTCGCGATTTGCTGAAACAGAAGTAACCATTAGCAGATATAAATAAAACAGAGCATCTCCTACTAACGGAAATGCTCTGTTTCTTTTTTATCCAATAGAAAAGAGACTCTCAAAGCTATTGGTTCTTAATCTTTTCAAGCTTAAAACCTGTTCCACTGGAGTTACTTTCAGATGGAGTTGAGGCCGGCTGAGGGGTGCTATTATTTTTAACCTTTTCTAAAGTGAAACCACCCTCATGCTTAGGAGTAGGTTTATCAACGACAGCCGGTTCGTCTTTTTGGGGCTGTGATGTCCTAGAAGCTTTCTTGGCTTTAACCCTTACATTAAGGACCACCGTTTTATTCGAGCGCGAAGTTGTGCCAACAATCTCCACACGACCAGCCACTTTTGCTGTCACGATTCCTTCAGCAGATACGGTTGCCACTTCAGTATTCTTGGATTCCCAAGAAAACGTTTCATTTGCATCCTGAGGTTCACCAGTTACCACTACGCTATAAGTCTCGTCAACAGTCAGCGTAACATCGGAAGGATTGAGCGAAACAGAGGTATAATCAACATTTACCACCTCTTCTTGCTGTGGTTCCTTGGTACCCATAAAGTTGTTGTAAACGAAGTAGCCACCGACGCACAACAGCAAACCAATAATAAAATTGCGGAACGTATGACTGTTTCCTTTACCCGTTCCCGAAGATATCGGTGTATCCGCAGGACGCTTAGGAGAAGATGATGACTCTTCATGTTCAACACTTCTGTCTGAGAAAGTAGGAGTCTCGTCTTTACCCTTTGCAGTAGCTGGCTTTTCTGTACGTTCCGGAGCCAAAAGAGTTCGCTCAGAAGCGACGAAATTAATGCGGCTTAATGACGCCTCATCAGCACTAACGACACGGAAATAGATATCGGAATATTCACTGCGAGGTGTGAAATCAATTTGCTTTGAGGCTTTACCTTGCTGCCAGAATTCGCGTTTGATATCGAAGCGCTTGTCAGGATTATCAAAATCTGCATCACCTTCTTTCACCAATAAGCGCAAGTCGCAGGGTACTGGTACTTCGTTCAGCGTACCAAGAGTATAGTTATATTTACCCTTAGCTATTTTCTTCACGCTAACCAAATCAATATTGGCAGCCGGAATAGAAACGGTACGTTTTACTGGCACACTACCCACCTGCTGACCATCCACTTTACTGGTAAACGTAGAACGGACCTCTACAATAACCTGAGACTGTTTTGGCGATTTTGCAACATCTATACGTCCCTCACTGCTCAGAGGAACATCAACAGGTGTACGATTGTCGCCTGGATATTGCCAGGTGACCTGCACATTTTGCAAATTTCCCCACTCCCACTCTACACGTACTACATCATCCTCCTTCACATAGACTGCCTTAACATCACGAGGCTGCGGCTTAGACTGTACGCAAACAGGGTCGCCGGCAACCATACGGCCATTACGAATAGTAACGGGAAGGAAGAAATGCTCACCATGAAAGTCTTTCTTTACGATATACTGCTGCTCAGCATCATCAACATTAAGATCAATGCCAGGCAGTTCAGACTCGTCAATGATTACATCATTTATTTTTTGAGTGAAAGGAGAATCGCTGTAGAAAATACGCAGCTTAGCACGCTTTGGCACAGACCACTTCAACGTAGCATTTGTCTCAGTATCATTGGTCACCAATAAGGCAATAGGCTTTTCGTTGGTCACCACATCAGGAACTGTACGATAGTCAAGTTCCAAATCTGCTGTATGCGACTCCTGTCCATACTCATTGAAATAAACGGCCACGAAGTTATAACGATAAGGCGTCAACTCTTTCAGACCCTGATCGGTAAACTCTGTAGGAACGAGTGTACGATTCTCGTCATCTGCATCATCATAGGTAGGAGCCAGACGAACGATCAGCTTTTCCTCCTCCTTCGGCGCCTTATGGTCACGACGACGTATTTCAACAAAGCTGGCACCTTTTGGAACGATAACATTAAAAATGATATAAGTAGAATGAGGCTCTCCCTTTATATCTTTTTTGGCCATTTTATTGCCAAGAATGGTAACGCCATCCTCGGTCTGATGCTTCACAACGGGTCCATCAGAAACGATATTGTTATCTTCATCGCCAAACTTATGCATGTTGAAGCCACCTTCACGCATAGCGGCATCAATAGCTTTGAGCACTTCTTTCTCAATTGAAGCGTCAACGAATTTGATTTCAGGGAAGGTGCTCTTCAGTACATTGCGGAAATAAGTATTAGCAGCCAACTCAGGCGACACGATCATTGAACAATCTCCCAAATCGGCACCTGCTTCATGGAGAAATTCAGCAATCCCTAAATTTTCCGACTGATTGGCAATGTTTGCCGACGCTATTTCTATCTCACGACGGGTAGTAAAGAACTCGAAGTGCATGCCATCAATACTGATAGCACTTTCATGTTCGGCAGGATTGCGTTCCAACACTTCCATTGCCTCTATCTCCAATTTAGGCATGGCCTTATCTCTTGAAGCACCTGCTGGAGTGAGATTGTTGTAGAACAGTTCGGCAACAGCTTTCACACGTGGATCTATTCCTGCACCAGGAAGAAGACGCTGCTGCACAACTTTCGCCTGTTCACGGTCATAGAGACGAAGAGAAATATCACGTCCGTCACCAGATACGACTAACACATGAGGTGTGCGGAAGTTATTGAAAAGATAGGGACTAAAATCTATCCTACTTACATTTCCATATCCATGACTCTCGAAACTCTGCATCACATATTCCTGATCAGCCTCAGTAACACAGTCATTAAACAAGAATCCAATGGGCAGTTCAGGCTTCAAATCATCATAAGTCTTACCTTGCAAAAGATAAGCCTGCTGCATAAACTCGCTAATATGTTTCTCAATAGCAAGCAAAAGCAGTTCACCATAGGCATAATCTTTGCCCGACAGTTTGAATGTTCCTGGCCGCTTAGCATCTTTCAACACATCGACAAAAGCATCAGAAGAGCCCGTCTGATGAGCTTTCAGAGCGGCATCGCCAATAACCAATTCATTTTCTTTTCGAAGGATGGCTAAAGGCAGAACAGGTCTGTTCCCATCGAAAGGGAACAGACCATTCTTATCAGCTTTGTTGTACAGGAAAGATATTTTATTTCCTGACAACTTAATTAAAAATCCACAATTCATTGTGCACTAATTCCTTTTAATAAGAATTCGTCATAGAACTTCATGCCTTCCAAAATGATAATCGGAGCAACGAAGTCGAAGCCTCCTTTACTCTGTTTGGCCTTATGATACTCTGGCAGATTCTGAATATAGCTTGTAATATTCATGTTACGCAATCCACCTTCTATCATTTGCCACGGCATATTCATATTGAAATTATCCTTTGCGAAAGTGTAGAAGTACTTCACAAAAGCAACAAACTTATCACCAGCAGCCTGATTGGTATAGAACTGCGAACCAATAAAGCGAATCATATCAGGTGTAATAGTATT